>JAUIHG010000034.1 GCA_030432405.1 Bacteroidia bacterium
CCGGCCGCATGGCCTACCAGGGCAACCTGGACTACAACGGCCCGGACAGCTTCCAATACATCGTCTTTGACCTCGGCGAACCGCTGGGCGTGGACGTGCTGTCCGACACGGCCTGGGTGCTGCTGGACGTTTGGCCAGTGGCCGATGCGCCCGTGGCCGTCGACGACACCAACGGCGGCTCGATGGACGATGCCCTGGCCTGGTCGCCCCTGGACAACGACTCGGATCCGGACGGGGACTTAGACAGTACATCGGTGACCCTGCTCTTCCCGCCGATGAACGGCTCGCTGGCCGGCAGCGCCAATGCCTGGACCTATCAGCCCGACAGCGGCTGGTGCGGCACCGACAGTTTTGAATACCAGGTCTGCGACACCACCGGACTGTGCGCTTCGGCCTGGGTCTACATGACCGTGGCCTGCGACACCTTCTACGCCAACGACGATACGGCGTCCACCGGGCTGGAAACGGCTGTGGACATTGCCGTGCTGCCCAACGACGATCCGCGGGCCAACGCGGCCTGCCTGACGGTGCAAAGCGGCCCCTTCCACGGCACCGCCGAAGTCCTGCAGGGCGGCACGATCTCCTATACCCCCGAGGCCGGCTTCTACGGCCTGGACACCATCCAGTACCGCATCTGCGATTCGAGCGGCACCCGCTCGGCCACCGCGCAAATCGTGGTCACCGTAATCCACGACCGCGTCATGGTGCCGGAGGGCTTTTCGCCAAACGGCGACGGCTTCAACGACACCTGGCAGATCCTGGGCTTGGACGAAATCCCCGACCACGAAGTGGTGGTGTTCAACCGCTGGGGCAAGGAACTGCTGCGCGCCGCGCCCTACACCAACGATTGGGACGGCACCTATAAGGGCCGCGCCCTGCCCGCGGGCACCTATTTCTTCATCCTGCAGACCGACCGCAATGTGCCCGATGCACGCGTGACCGGTCCGATCACCATCCGGCGGTGATGCTCCACGCATACCCTTCCGCTCCGCCGGCTGCCACCCGCTTGCACCGCATGCCGCGCACGATGCTCCTCGATTGGGGCCGCGTCCTGCTGCTGGGCCTGGTATGTGTTTTCGCCGCAGGCGAAAGCACCGCCCAACAGGAGCCCCTGCAGTCGATGTACCTCAACGACAAGCTGCTGATCAACCCGGCTTATGCGGGTGCCCGCCAGGGCATGGCCGTCACCGCACAGTACCGCCACCAGTGGGCGGGCATTGAGGGGGCCCCGCGCACCACCGTGCTGAGCCTGCACACGCCGCTAAAAAACGCCCGTTATGCGCTGGGCGGCGTGCTGCACGACGACCGCCTGGGTCCGGTGCAGTCCAGTGGCCTGCGTCTGGCCTATGCCTACCGCGTTCCGGCTGGACCGGGCACGCTCTCGCTGGGCCTGAACGGAGCCATCACCTGGCACCGCGCCAACCTGGCCGCCCTGGGCCTGGTGGACGAAAGCGACCCGGCCTTCCTGCAAAACGAAAACCGCTGGCTGCCCAATGCCGGCTTCGGCGTGTACTACGACTTCAACGACCAGGCCTTCATCAGCATCTCGGCCCCCCGCCTGTTGAAAGGCGCCTTTTTGCCGGACGGCGAAAGCCGGGAAGGGCGGCAGTACACCGCTTCGGGCGGCTACCTGCAACCCATCGGCAGCTCCATACGCCTGCGGACCATGCTGCTGTACCGCCTGCCCGAAAGCGCCCCCGGTGTGCTGGAAGCCGACCTGGCCTTGGAAGCCCTGGGCCGGCTGTGGGTTGGCGGCGGCTACCGCTCCAGCGGCGCGGCCAAAACCTACCTGATGGTCAACCTGCCCGCTGGCTTGGGCCTCGGTTATGCCTACGACATCGATTTCGGCGCCGTCGGTACGGCCTCCAACGGCTCCCACGAACTGTTCTTCCGCTACGACCTGCCCAGTCCCAAGCCGCCCGCCGTGCTCTCGCCGCGGGGTTCGGGACACCGGGTCTTCTGAGGTCTTCCCAGTATGCCCTGCGCCATCCGATCCCTCCCCTTCGATTTTTCCCCGATGCAGCCCTCTGCCCCATCCAACCGCCGCCCTGTTTTGCCAACGCGTTCCGCGATGCGCGCAGGCCTGCCTGCGGAACGGTCCTGCTGCGCGTGGGTGCGCAGCGGCAGGCGTCTGGTCATTGGGCTGGTGCTCGGCGTGCTGTTCGCCGGAGGCGAAGGCATGGCCCAGTCGGTGCTGGACGAAGCCCAGACGGCCTACGCCCAGTTGGCGTATTACGATGCGGCGCCGCTTTTTGAGCGCTACCTGGACAAGGCGGAGCGCAAGGGCAAGGTGGATAATCTGAATGCCGTGCGCCTGCAGCTGGCCGAATGCTACCGGCTCACGCAGCGCTACGACGCCGCCATCGGCGCCTATGCGGCGGCGCTCGAAGGCCGTCCCTTCAGCGATTCGGTGGCCGCCATCCACGCCCTGCGCTACGCGCAAACGCTGCATATGCGGGGCCGCCACACCGAGGCCGAAACCTGGTTTATGGCCTACCGCGACCGCCAACCCCAGGATCCGCGCGCCAGCCTTGGCCTGGCCTCCTGCCGTGCGGCCATGTCCACCGGAGAAGCAAGCGGCATGGAAAGTGGTGCGCCCATGCTGGGCGAAGACGGCAAGCCGGTGGCACCGGCACGGGGCAATGGACCTTCGGCCTTCCAGCTGGAAAACCTGCCTTTCAACAGCCCCAACAACGATTTTGGCCCCATCCTGGACGGGGACCGGCTCTGGTTTGCCTCTTCGCGAGGCGGCACCAAAGCGTCTGGCAAGCGCAAAGCCTCCACGGCCTACGATGGCTGGTCGGGCGAGGCCTACCTGGACCTCTACGCCATGGAAAACTGGCTGGAGGCCGACGCCGCCGACAGCAGCTACACGCCACCGACGGCATCGGCCAGCGCGCTCAATGGGCCCTACCACGAAGGGCCGGGCGTGATCAGCCCTGACGGGGAGGCCCTGCTGTTGACCCGCAACCAGGAGCCCGACCGCCAAGCCAAACGCCGCGGCAGCCAAGCGCCCGTCTTGGACCTGGGCATTTTCCGGGCCCGCCGCCTGATCGGCGAAGACGGCTCCCAAACCTGGGGCGCGCCCTTCCCGGAGCGCATCCCCGGCCTGGAGGGCACCCATATGCACCCCACGCTTTCGGCCGACGGCCAGGTGCTGGTCTTTGCTGCCGTCAGCGACCAGGGCCGCGGGGGCTTTGACCTGATGCAATGCCGCCGGGACGGCGAAGGCTGGTCGGCGCCCGAAGCGCTGGATCCCGCCCTGAACAGCCCCGGCGACGAACTGCACCCCCACCTCGACGCCCAGGGCAACCTCTGGTTTGCCACCGACGGCCGCGGCGGTCAGGGAGGCCTGGACCTCTTTGTGGCCCGCCGGATGAACTTCTGGGACGATGCCCTGGACACAGCTCCCACATCGGAACAGGAAGCAACCGGAGCCGATGCCTCAGAGGACCGCGCCTACGATGACCGCGCCTATGATCCATGGCGTTGGGCGGCCCCGCGCCGATTGGAATCGCCCTTCAATTCGGCCTACGACGACTTCGGCCTGGTCTGGGTGCAAGCCGATACCCTGGGCCTTTTGGCCTCCAACCGCCCGGGCGGAAAAGGCGGAGACGACCTCTACCTGGTCCAGCGCCGCCTGCCTTTCCGCATGCCCGGCCTGGTCCTGGCCCCGGACAGTTTGCCGTTCGGCGAAGCCGAAATCCTAGCCGTGGCCGGCACCGACACCACGGAAGTGCTGGCTTCGGCCGACGGCCGCTTCCACCTGAACCTGCATACCGGCACGCGGGTGGACATCTGGGCCCGCAGCCCGGGATTCCGCCAGACCCACCTGGGTTTTGTGTTCCGCAGTCCGGAAGCCTTCAAGGAACAACCCGCCACTCTGGTGCTCCAGCCGCGGGCCACCGTCAACCTGATCGGCCAGGTGGTGCAGGGCACCACCGGCGAACCCGTGGGCCACGGCCTGGTGCACGTCATGCGCGAAAACGGGGACACGGTCCAGGTCCTGCAAGCCGACGAAGAGGGCTTTTTTGTGGGCGAACTGCCCATCGGCGCCGGCTATAACCTGGACGTGAACCTGCCCGGCTATTTTGCCGATGCCATGGACCTGCATACCGAAGGTTTTGACCCCGGCGACGACTACACGGTCCTGGCCGAGGTGCGCAAGTTGGGCGCCGACATGGTGGTGGAGCTGAACAACATCTATTACGACTATGGCAAAGCCGACATCCGCGCCGATGCGGTGGAGGACCTCCAACAGCTCAAGGAACTGCTGGAAACCTATCCAGGCATGGCCATCGAAATCGGGGCGCATACCGATACCCGCAGCTCGGCGTCCTTCAACCAGGACCTCTCCCAGCGCAGGGCCGAATCCGCGCGCCGCTGGCTCACCGATGCCGGGATCGAAGCCGACCGCATTTCCGCGGTGGGCTATGGCGAAACCAAACCGCGCAACCGCTGCACGGAAGGCGTGGAATGTCCGGAAGACGAACACCAGTTTAACCGCCGCACCGAATTCCGGATCACCTACTTCGACGAAGTGATTTCCAGCACGGCGCGCGAGTTTGCCCCCGGCAGCGTGCCTTCCCCGTGGGAAAAGGCCGCCGCACGCAACGCCTTCCAGCAGGCCGATTCGGCCCAGCTGGCGCAGACCAACCGCGTGGAGGGCTTCGGAGACCAGGCCAACCCATGGGCCAACGGCACGGTCTACGGCGTGCAGGTGGGCATCGACAAAAAGGCCGGCAGCAAGCGCTTCAACGGCTTTGCCTGGCTCGGTGAGATCCGCGTGGAATCCAGCGGACGCGGCTTCTACCGCTATGTGATCGGCTATGTAAAGGAGCGCGGCGAGGCTGAACAGATCCGCCAGGTGCTCCGCGATGCCGGCATCACCGACGCCTTCCTGGTGACCTACGTGGACGGGCAGCGCCAATAAGGGCTGCAGGCACCGGCCTATTCAGCCGAATCGCGCTGGCCGGCATCTTCAGCGCCAGCAGCGTTGGCTTCAGGCGCGCGCCTGGCTTTGGCCTTGGACGTGTTTTGGCCCTTGGTTTTGGGCTTGCTCAGGCTCTTGGTCTTTGTGCTGCGCTTACTCAGGCTTTTGGCCTTTGTGCCGCGCTTGCTCGGCGCGGATGGGGCGTCCCCTGCTGGTTTTCCGGTGGACGGCATTCGCTCGGCCAGCACCTCAAAGGCCCGGTCGGGATAGTTGGTGAAGGACAAGGCGGCCAACGAGAGGTTGAGCACCGGGTGGATGCGGGCCACGGCCAGGCCGGAAGTGGCGCTGGCTTTGAGAAAGAGTGCGGTTCGCCGGTCCCCGGCGAACTCCATCCAGGCGTGCAGTGCACCGGCATAGCCGGAGGCGCGGCTGAACCAGCGCAGGCCTTTGCCGGCCACGGCGCCGAGGG
Organism: Bacteroidia bacterium; assembly: GCA_030432405.1. Taxonomy (GTDB): domain Bacteria; phylum Bacteroidota; class Bacteroidia; order Chitinophagales; family BACL12; genus WGOA01. Next base: position 5,403 of record JAUIHG010000034.1, read on the forward strand.
GCTTGTGTTTCCAGGCCACCCGGCCCACATGCAGGGCCAATACGGCCGCGGTTCGGGCCACCATGGCGGGCGTGAGGCCCGGATCGGAAGTGTTATGAGGAGGTTTCACGTTCCAAAAGCTACCAAAACCGTGCCGGATGGGCACGGCACCTGCTTTGCGGATGCCCTTTGGACCGTTACCCGGCGCGCGGAAGGCCGTACATACGCCAGCCCCTTGGCGAAACGTTGTGGTACGGAACGCGTAAATTCGAGCGTTTGAATCCACCTTCTTCATGTCCGAGCAGTTCCCCTCCCCGATGAAGTCCGCCAATAGCTCCTCCCCCTCTTCCCGTACCTGGCTGGGCCGTCATGCCGGCCGTCTCCTGATCGCCATCGTTTTATTGAGCAGCGTGGCGGCCTGCAGCAAGATCAACATCTGCGGACAGGAAGAGAAACTTGTGGGCACCTGGACGGTGACCTCCTTTACGATCGATACAGTCGGCGGCGACTCCACGGTAGCGCTGGTGGACACCCTGCTCATTCCCAGTGGCTGGGATACAACCGGCCTGCCCACCCTGCCGCGCGTGCAGATGGACGCCTCGGGCAATTTCAACTGGATCCAGTTTTTCGACACCACCTTTGGCACGTTCCGCATGGAGCGCTACGAGCGCAAATGCCTGCTATATGTGGACCTGCTTGACTTCCGCTGGCAGGTGACGAGCATCTCCGACGCCAAATTGGAGATCAGCTCCTACTTCGATTACACGCCGAAGGACACGGTCATCCCGACCGCCATCACCCTGGAGAAGTAAGCCGCGGCCGAGAGGCCTTGGCTGCGCCTTCGGTGCAAAGCCTCCTTGCTGCGCAAAGGCCCCTCTGCGGACCAACCTTGCTCAGCGCACCACCATAAAGTGGCCTTGCAAGGATGCGCCTGCCGGCGAATGTCCGGCCCCAACGGCGTCCCTGGTTCTTGCGCGTTGTCCTGCCCCACCCTGCTGCGGACCCTGATCCTGCGGCCCTTTCCCATCCGGGATAAGGGCAAAATGGTAATGGCCTTCGGGCCACCCCGAGGCATCCATTTCCAGCATGCCGCTGAAGGCCCCCGAAGCACCGCCCGGATGCCACTGTTGTTCGGCCACCAGCCCACCGGTCAGGTTGTAGATCCGTATGGTTGCGCTGCCCAAGTCGGCATGCCACTGCACGGGAATGCGCATCTGCGTGTGGACCGGATGCGGCACGGGCGTACCCACGGCAGCAAGGGGACTTGAATCGGCGTGGCTATGATCGGTGTGGGCGAGATCCGCATGGGTTTGGGTTTCGCCGGTCAGGCGTGCGGCGGGAAATTCAGCGCTTTCTTCCTCTGCTGTGGCCAGCGGTGCTGCTCCGGGCAGAGAAGCTTCGTAACGGACGGCGTAGAGGCCCAGCAGCAGGTTTTGCAGCACATTGCCCTGAGCCTGGGGTGCGATTTCGGCCGGTGAAGGCCAAAACCAGGTGCCCACCTCCGGCGACCAGGCAAAGGTTTTGTCCTTGAGCATCTGCTCACCGTAGAACCAGTCGTCGGAGACCCCGTTGGCGGCATAGCCGACCGTGGCAAAGGAGGTCCCCGCCAGATACCCGTTGTCGGCTGTCATCCGGTTCTGGGCCTTGGTAAACAGGCTTTGGTCCGCATTCGGCACGTTGGCATAGCCCCAGGGCTGGATGAGGTAGTTGCCAAAGCTGTGGTAATTCAGCGCCATGCGGAAATTGCGCTCCGTGCTCAGGGCCACCAGGTTGGCAATCTCCGGTTCGGAAGCCGGGCCCGAACCCCGGAAGACGTCCGAAAAGCCCGAGCCGCTGGAGCCCAGGTTGTCGTAGCCCCATTCAAAGGGCCAGTTGCGGTTGAGGTCCACGCCCCGGCTGCCACCGGCATTGCTGCTGCGGTTCTTGCGCCACATTCCGCCGCCGCCCGGGTTGGTGGCCTGGTTGTAGGCATAGCCGTCCGGGTTGGCCACCGGCACGAAATACAGTTGGCAACGGTCCACCACATAGGTGGCGCGGGGATCGGTGCCGTAGTTTTCCATCAGCCATTGCATGTAAAAGACCACCGACATCATGCCGTTGGGCTCGCGGGCATGCTGCAGGGCGGTATAGAGCACATTGGGTTCGGCCTCATCCACGGACACATTGTCGGAAATCTTGACCATGTACTGGGTGCGGCCTTCGTGCGTCAGCAGGCTGCCTGTCGGCATGCGTGCAGAAACCAGTTCCGGATGCCGGGCGTGCAGGCTGTCGAGTTTGGCGTATACCTCTTCCAGCGTGTAAAAGCCGCCCATGGAGCCTGGCGTAAAATCAGCGGGCACCACAAAATCGTCGGCGTCGGCCCGCAGTTGAGCGGCCGGATCCCCAGCGGTTGGGACCACCGGCCATTGGCCTTTCGCCGTTCCGGCGAAAGCCTCCCGCGCCCGCTGTGCCGAAAAAGCCGCCACGTCGTCCACCAGGATCTCGACCGCATAGCCCAAACCGCTGAGCTGTTGGAGCTCGGTTTCGGCAAAGACGTTTTCCACGTAGGTGGGCTTGTGGATGCCGTGGTCGGCACCGATGCCCATGGCCGTCAATTGCAGGGCGCTGGTGCCGTACACGCGAGCGCGCTGGTATCGCGGCTGCTCCTCCCCCATGGGCTCGGCCGCAAAAGCGGCCGGATGTTCCATCGGTACCAGGGCCTGCAGGGCCTGGGTCAGGAACAAACCAAGGTTGAGGCAGAAGCTGAGGATTAAAAAGGCCTGGGGGCCGGACGCCTGTCCGGCGAAGGAAAAACGAAGCATAAACGGGAGGACGGGTGGAGGGAATGCGGCACAAAAGCCGGGAAAACGCGTTGGCCGGCGCTGGCTGCGTCCCCGCGTTGTGCACCGTTTCCAAGATACGCCATTCGCCGGCAGGCGCTTTGCGCGTTGCGCCGCACCTTCGTGGAACAGCGCACGTGCCGGGCAATACGCCCACAGCGCTGCAGCACCGCATGACGGACACCACGGGCCATCAACATATGGATGCCCCGGGCCTCGGCCCGGGCGAACGCGTCTATACCCTGCGCGCGCTCAACGCCTCCGTGCAGCAGGCCATCGCCGACCGCATGGGCGGCAAAAGCGTCTGGATCGAGGCGGAAATCGCCGCCCTGCAGGAACACCGCTCCGGGCACCTGTTCCTGGAATTGGTGGACCAGCGCGAAGGCCAGATCCACGCCAAGGCCCAGGCGGTCGTCTGGCGCAGCGATGCCGAACGCATCCGTGCCGAGCTCGGTGCCGAAGCCCCCAGCGTGCTCAAGCCGGGCAATGCCATCCAGTGCCGGGTGAGCGTGGACTACCATGTGGTTTACGGGCTCAAGCTGCAGCTGCACGCTGTCAATCTGGCCTTCAACCTGGGCCGCATGGCCTTGCAAAAGCGCGCCACCCTCGAGGCCCTGCGCAAAGCCGGAATGATGGACCGCAATGCGGCCCTGCCCATGCCGCTGGTGCCCCAGCGCATCCTGCTGGTGGGCGCGCCCGATTCGGCGGGCATGCGGGATTTTGTCCGGCAACTGCAGCGCAACGCCTACGGCTACCGCTTTGCCCTGGACCTGGCCCCGTCCAGGGTCCAGGGCGAAGGCGCGGGAACGGCCCTGGCCGCCTGCCTGCAGGGCGTATTGCAGCGTGCGGCCGCAGAGCAGCCGGAAGTGGTGGTGCTGGTCCGCGGCGGCGGCGCGCAACTGGACCTCGAAGCCTACAACCACCGCGCCCTGGCCGAGGCCATCGCGCAGTGCCCCGTGCCGGTGATCACCGGCATCGGCCACGACAGCGACCAGACCGTGGCCGACCTGGTGGCCCACAGCGCCTGCAAGACGCCAACGGCAGCGGCGGCGCTGATCCTGGACCGCGCCCTGCATTTTGAAAGCCGTCAGCAAGAAGCCTTTTCCCACATTCTCCAGGGTGCCCTTCAACGCCTGGAAGGCGAACGCGGACGCCACACCACCCGCACCGAAGCCCTGGGACAGCGCGCGCGGCTGGCCGTTTTGCCGGAAGCCCGCCGCATGGACCAGCGCATCCAGCACTGGCACCGCAGCGCCACCGAAGGCCTGCAGGCGGCCCGGCACGCGCTCCAGCAACGGGGCCATGCCGTGCAGCGCTACAGCCTGTCGGTGCTCCAACAGGAGGAGCCGCGGAAACTGCGCCACAAGGGGCAAGTGCTTCGCCGTGAGGCGGAACGCATCCGAACGGCCGCCGACCGCAGGCTGGAAACAGCCCGCCGCATGCCGATGCTGGCCGCGTACCAATTGGAACGCCTGCACAGCGGTTTGGAGCACCGCGCCGATCGCCTGCGCCTGCTCGATCCTCAGGCCATCCTGGCCAAGGGCTATGCCCTGGTGGAGCGGGATGCGGCCCACAGCGGCCAGGCTTGGAGCAGCGGAGAAGCCATCCGCATCCGCCTGCGCGATGGCCGCCTGGACGCCCGCGTGGAAGGCTGGACGCCGAACCCTGAGCCCCCCGAAAACTCCCAAAACACCTGAAGTTCAGGACAGCCCCATACCCGCTATGAGCGCCAAGAAAAAGCCCAGCACCAACACGGACGGCCAGGCGGCCGTACCGCAGCCCGAAGCCCTGCCAGAAGACTTGACCTATGCACAAGCTGCCGGGGAATTGGACCGCATCCTGGAAGCCCTGGAAAGCGGGGAAACGGGCATCGATGCCCTGGCCCTACAGGTGGCGCGGGCAGGAGCGCTGTTGCGCTTTTGCCAGGAAAAACTGCGCGATACCGAACTGGCGGTCAATACCATCATCGAGGACCTCGACCTGTAATAGAGCGGCGGCTCAGCGGGTATAGCTGCGCCGGATCAGCATCTGCTCGCCTTCGTGGGACCAGGCTTTCTCCAGCAGGATTTGTTCGCCTTGCCGGCGAAGCCGGTAGGCCACCACCACGCTATCGCCGCAGGCGTCGAGCAGGCCCTCGGCATCGGCGGCCCAGGCATCCCGCTCCTGCAGCGGGCGTCGGCCTTCCGCACCGGACATCCGCAAGCGATGGCCTTCCCGGTACAGTTCGATCTGTTCATGTGCGCCGTCGCAGGTGTTGAGGTACTCCGAAACGGTCTGGCCATTGTGCAGTTCCTCGGACCAGCGGAGGCAATAGCGCCCTTCCCAGCCGGAGGCTTCCGGTGTGGACTGGCACCCCGTGGCCATGACCAGGATCAGTCCTCCCCATAGGGCAGGCTGCCTGCGGCATAGTGCGGAGAGCAAGGTCCTGATCCGCTCCAGAGACGGCAGATGCGTTTGCGGTAAAATGGACATGGATGCGGGCTTCATAGGCCGGGGCGGCTACATATTCGGCCGCCAGACAATACAACATAGTCGCCTGATAGACAGCTTTGTATACGCGCGTCCTTCAACAGACGGTTCGCCGAAGGCGCTCCCTGCCCGCATATTTTTCCGCTGCACCCGAAACCCTTTGAGACCGCGCCATCAATGCGTTCTGCGCAACCGCCATACGTCCTTGACCGCCCGACACCGACCCCATAAAAACGCCGGTTTTCATGCCGTTTGCAGGCAGCAAAAAGCCCGCTTCCGGAAACCGGAAACGGGCTTGATCTGATCGTATCCCGCGCGGATCAACAATGCGTAAACCAACTGGTGCGGCGCGGGACCGAGACCTGATGGATCAGGCCTGTGTGATGGTGCATCAGGGCAGCAAAACGCCGTCGATGGCGTGCACCACACCGTTGATGCCCTGCACATCGGCAACGGCTACGTTGTAGGTATTGCTGTTGTTGTCGGTAATGGATACACCTGTACCCACGTTAATGGTCAGGGTGGAACCGCCAAAGGTGGCCGGCATGTCGCCGTCGTTGAGCTCGGAGCTCAGGATGTTTCCGGTAGCGATCACGTGGTAATTGAGCACGGCTTCCAATGTGGCCATCGGGATGTCGTCGAGGGTCGTCCAGGTGGGTTCGCTGTCCAGCAGGTCCTGGAAGGCATCGTTGGTGGGGGCAAAGACCGTGAAGGGTCCGTCGCCCGAGAGGGTGGCCACGTAGTCGGGGGTCAGGTCGGCGCGGGTCAACGCTGCGACCAGGCTGGTGAACACATCGTTGTCCAAGGCCAGGTCTACCACGGTGGGCAGGGCGATGACTTCGTCAACTGCGTGGATCACGCCGTTTTCGGCATCCAGGTCGGCTTCAATGACGGTGGTGGAACCGTTGAGGACCACACCGCTGGTCAGGTCTACCAAGAGGCTGATGTTGTTGCCGTCTTCAGCTTCCGTGGCCAAGGTGGAGGTATAGCCTTCCGTCAGATCACCGCTGCGCACGGTGCCGTCCAGCACGTGGTTGAGCAGGACATTGGTCAACAAATCAACCGGTACGGCGTCCAGATCAGCAAAGCCATTGGCGCTCAGGAAGTTGGCAAATGCGGTATTGGTGGGAGCAAACACCGTGTAATTGGTCGTGCCGTCCAGCGTGGTGACCAAATCGGCCTTTTCAAGCGCATCCACCAGGGTGCTGAAACGGGCATCGGCAGAGGCCACATCCACGATGCTCATCGGCATGGGATCCGGGTCATCTTCCTCGCAGCTGCCCATCAATACGGGCACGGCAGCAAGCGCGGTCGCCATCAGGGCGGTACGGATTCGAAACAGGGAATTGCGAAGCATGTCAAAAAGTGTTTTTGGGGTTCTGAATGGGACCCTTGTAACACGATGTTTCGGCAATGGTTCAACGCGCAGGAAGACGGCCGCAAAAGCCGTCCCATGCACCTGCCGGAATGGTGTGGCGGCGTGCGTCCAGGACTGTGCAGATTCGGGGAGAACAGCTTCGGGTCGGACAGCTTGGGGCTGTGCTGGTTTTTCGCCTACGGCGAAAGCAACAACGGAATGCGCAGGCGTTGCCCATCCAGTTCCAGCACGAGGATCACCGAGCCCGCATGGCCCTCGGGCATGGGCCAGGACAGGCGCTGCAGGCCTTCGTCCAGGTAGAGCTTGCCCCCGTCCAGGCGTCTACCTTCCGGCGTGACCAGCTGCAGCTGCAGCCAGCCGCCTTCCTTCCGGTGCCAGCGCATCCACAAGCGGTCGGTGACCGGCACAGGGCCCCAATCCAGCAGGCCCAAGGCATTGGCGCGCTCGCTCAGGCCACCGGAAATTTGGTCGGGCAGGGCATCCCGCTGTTGCATGGCCGGGGGATCGGTTTTGAAGGTATCGGGCCAGGACACCAGGCTGAAGCTGCCGTCGGTGCAACGCGCCTGGACCGTCCAGGCATAGGCAGTACCCGGCCGCAGCGGCGGCATGGGTACGCTGCGCTTGCGGGTGAGCTTGCTGCCCGCTTGGCCGGCCTGCGGCCCGGCGAGGGCTTCGCCGGTCAGGCGGTATACATCATGGTCCGCATCCTGCGCCCATTGCAGCAGGGCCCGGTTGCCGTTGACCTTGGCTTCCAGAGCGGAAGGCGGCGCGCAGGCGCAATGCAGGTACGCGCGTTCGTGGTGGGCCGACCAGGCCATGGCCTCCATCTGCCCGCGGGTGAAGCGCCGGCGGCAACTCAGCCGCGCGTAGGACATGAAATTGTCGGTGGCCGGCTGGTAGGTATGGCCGTTGGCGTCGGTGGCGGTTCCGCCATAGACGCAGCCCGCACTGACGCTGAAGTAGGTCAATCCGGGGTCGGCCGGCGTATCGCAGATGGCGTCTCCTGCCGCTCCGCAATTGCTCCCATTGACCAGTTCCAGGGTATTGCCCAGGCCGGATCCGTGGGTATGCTCCAGGCCCAGGTAATGGCCCAGTTCGTGCACAATGGTATTCCCGTTTCGGGCGCAGTCGGCATCCAGGAGGACCCGGTCCAGGCTGCCGGGGAAATAGGCATAACCGCAAATGGAAATGCTGTTGAACAGCAATTCATCCACGATGTAGATGTTGATGGCGCCGCTGCGGTCGTTGGGACTGCACAGGGCCGTCTCGTCGATGGTGCTCAGCCGGTAATGCGCGTCCGATTGGATGCTGTTGGGCGGACCGCAGGCGTAAAAGCGGATGCCCGCCGGGCGAAAAAAATGGTTGAGCGTATCGAGCAACTGTTCCGTTTCTGCGTCCTCCAGGCCGCCCAGTCCGGCCGAACTGCGCACGATGTGCCACTGCACCGGCAGGTTCACGGGCGGCAGGTCTGAAGCGCCCGGCACGCCGCGTTGCGCAGCGGTCTGTTGCAGCGAGTCCCGCATGGCTGCCGACCAGGCTGCCTGCGCCGGGCTGCGCACACTGGCACATTCGCCAAATTGGTCCTCCAGCTTCCCGTCCCCGTTGCCCTGCATCTTGCGCCGTGCCTGGGCTTCTCCGGGCGTCTGCGCCTGAAGCTGTCCCGCCTCCCCCAGGTCGGGGGCAAAGACCGACAGCCCGACCAGCAGCAGCCCGCCTATGCGTGCGGCCAGTGGTTTGGCCTCAACACACAGCAGGGCCCGGCGGACGGCCAAGCCCGCACGGGAGAAAAACTCGGGGAACATGCTTCAAACTAGCCGTTCACCCACGCTGATGCCCGTCTGCTCCGCTTTGCCCATGACGGACCAAGCACTGCGCAAAAGCCCGCTGATCCGGGACCGGCCCAAGCACCACACACGGGGCGGCTCGCATGGCATTTGCATGGCCTGCATGAACGCTTGTTCTGCTTTGGGCTACGCCCTGACCCAAAAGGGCATATATAAAACCTTGACCCGTAAGGGCCCCAAAACCCGTCGGCTTTGTGACCCCTGATCAGGGTCCGATGTCCGACAGAGACCTGGCTTGGCCTTTCACGGACCCGGGACCGCTATTTTAGGCCTCAAATGTCCATGGAAGCCCCCAACACCCACATCCTTGAAGGACGCCTGGTCGATCCGCTGGCCGACCGCATTGTCCCCGCCCGCCTTGTGTTCCGTGACAGCCGCATCGCCGAACGTGTGGAGCTCCGGCATTCGAGCGGTCCCTTCATCTTGCCGGGCCTGGTGGACGCACACGTGCACGTGGAAAGCTCCATGCTGCCGCCTTCTTCCTTCGCACGGCTTGCCGTGCAACACGGTACCGTGGGCACGGTTTCCGACCCCCACGAAATTGCCAATGTGCTGGGCGCCGAAGGCGTGCATTGGATGGTCCGCGACGGCCTGCGCGTGCCCTTCAAATTCTGTTTTGGTGCCCCTTCCTGTGTACCCGCCACGCCCTTTGAAACGGCAGGCGCGCAGTTGGACGCCAAAGCGGTGGCCGCCCTTTTGGCCGACCCGCACATCGGCTACCTGGCCGAGGTCATGAACTATCCCGGGGTGCTGCAACGGGATGCGGAATTGATGGCCATGATTGCCGCTGCCCGCGGCGAAGGCAAACCCGTGGACGGCCACGCCCCCGGCCTGCGCGGTGCCGATGCCCGGCGCTACGCCGAGGCCGGCATCCAGACCGACCACGAGTGTTTCACCCTGGACGAAGCCCTGGATAAAATCGCTGCCGGCATGTGGATCCTCATCCGCGAAGGCTCGGCCGCCAAGAACTTCGAAGCCCTGCATCCGCTCTTGTCCAGCCATCCGGAACGCGTCATGTTCTGCTCGGACGACAAACACCCCGACGACCTGATGCGCGGCCACATCAACCAGCTGCTGGCCCGCAGTGTGGCCAAAGGCCATGCGCTGATGGCTGCCGTGCGCGCCGCCACCGTACACCCCATCCGCCATTACCGTCTGCCTGCTGGCCTGCTGCAGGAAGGCGACCCGGCCGACTGCTGCCTGGTCGAGGACCTGGAGGCCTTCCGGGTGCTGGAAACCCGCATCGATGGAGCGCTGGCGTATGGCGCTGGCGGTACCGCTTCCGCCACCGGGAAGCTGGTCTGTCCCTGGCCCCAACTGGCCCTGGACCGGCCCAATGCTTTTGGGCTGGAACTGCCGGAAACGCAGCCACCGCAAACGGAGCTGCCGCCGGAGTTGGACCCTTGCCGGCCAGAGGCCTTCGCGCTTCCGCGCGAAGGCGACCAGGTCCAGGTCATCGTGGCCGAAGACGGCCAGCTGGTCACCGGCTCCGAATGGGTCCCCGCTCCTGCAGGCGACCCGGTGCCCGCGGATCCGGAACAAGACCTGTTGCTGATGACGGTGGTCAACCGCTACACCCCGGCTGCAGCGCTGCGGCAAAAACCCGCCATGGCCCTGGTGCGCGGCATCGGCCTGAAGCAGGGCGCGCTGGCCAGCAGCGTGGCCCACGACAGCCACAACATTGTGGCTGTGGGCTGCGATGCAGAAAGCCTGGCCCGGGTCGTGCGTTTGCTGGTGGCCGAAAAAGGCGGCATTGCCGCAACCGCAGGACCGCAGGCGGCCGATCCAAAGGACGCCGTCTTGCCCCTGCCGATTGCCGGGCTGATGTCGGACCGGGAAGGCCCCTGGGTGGCCGAGGCCTACGAGCGCCTGGATGCCCAGGCGAAGGCCCAGGGCGCTACGCTCAAAGCGCCCTTTATGACGCTCTCCGTCCTGGCGCTCGTGGTCATTCCAAGCCTCAAGCTCAGCGACCAGGGCCTTTTTGACGGCAACCGTTTTGCCTTTGCCCCGCTGTTCCGCTGAGGCGTTGGCCATACGTTGCCCTTAGGCGCATCAAGGCGCCACCACGAGGGGCAATACCTGGGCGGCACTGCCGTCCTGGACCAGCACCCAATAGGTGCCGGGCTCAAGGCCCTGGAGGTTCAAGCGCTGGGCCCCACCCTGCGCGCGGCCGCTGGCCCGCAACTGGCCCCGGGCATCGAGCAACTGCCATCGAGCCGTGGCGGGAAGGCCCGTCAGGAAGCTTTCGCCGGAGGCGGGATTCGGCTGTAGAGAGACCGGCGCAGAAGACGCTTGCGGCTGCTGTTGGACCTCCGTGCGCATGGCTGTCGAGTCCCCATACCGCGCCGTGCCTGTGAACCAGGTGATCGGGAACAGGAAGGCCCCCGGCATCGGCTCCTCGGTGAAGATCTGCGTGCAGAGGCTGCGTACGCTGGCGGCAAACTCGGCGCCGGGGGCCAGGCCGGTCAACAGCAGGCTGTGCACCGGCTCATCCACGATGGTGTTGACAAAGGGCATGCCCAGCTCACGCCAGGCGATTTCATAGCCCACCACGCCCGGCTGGTGCTGCCAGCGCAACAGCGCGGAGTTGGCCGTGATGCTGTCGGTCGCGATGCTTGCCGGGGGGTCGCAACGCAGCACCCGCTGGCGGAAGGGATAGGACCAGGCCGAGGTGTCGGTACTGGTATAGTTGGTGTCGCAGATGGCCCGCACAGAGAAGGTGTATTCCTGGGTGGGGATCAGCGAATCGATCAGCAGCGTGGGCACATTGGAAGGCCGGATGGTCCAGGGCGCGTCCGGTGGACTGGACAGGCGGTAGCGCAGTTCGTAGCTGTCGTCCCGGTACACCGGCGACCAGCGCGCCAATGCCGTGCCGTCCGCGGCCTGGGCTTCCAACAGCACGAGGCCCGGTTGCTGGCAGGGCTCATCGCGGAACAAGGAGTCCGGAATCGACACCGGGACGCTGCGGGTGGCCACACAGACTTCGCCGGGAGGCGTCCCGTAACTGAGGTGGTGGATGAGTTGATAGTTGCCGGGAAAGAGATAGAGGTGCTGCGGAGCTTCAGCCTCATAATAATCGTCGTAACCGTCGGCCCAATAATCGTCGCTGCGCACGCCGTCCCCGAAGGTCCACCAGGTGCGCAGGGGCGCGCCGGTCACTTCCAGGCTGTCCACCTGGATGAAGGTGCGGTCCTGACGGACCGCGAAGGACGATTGCGGAATCCGGCCCCCGTGGATGGGAATGTGCCGGGAGTCCAGCGCCACCACCCCCTCCACATTGTCGTAGAGCACGGCCTGGAACTCGAGTTCCTCAAGTCCCGCAAATTGCAGGCTGTCCAGGCGCGTCATCGGAACGACCTGCTCCCGGCCATTGAAGATGCGGCCAAACGGCAGGGCCCGGTACGCGACTTTGCTGCCCGAAGGCGTTCCGGCGATGGGCATCCCGTTGGCGTCCCAGAGGTCGACGTTCAGTTTGAGCGTATCGCGCCAGCTCAGGCGGCAAGGCAGCTCGTCGGTGCGGATGCGGATGCGCGGAGCGCGGCTGTGGAAATTGCGCCCTCCCGGCAGCCATTGGGCCAGGTATTCCTTGACCGGTTTGTAGGCGTTGTCTCCCGCCAGGTTCTTCCATTCAAAGGCGTCCACGCCCCGCTCGGGACCCACCTCGTAGAGTTCCTCTTCGATGCCCGCCATGCCCGGATCGCAATCCGGCCCGCCGTCGGTCTGGTAGCGGATGTAGTGCCAACGTTCCGAGCGCACGCTGTAATGGTCAAAACAACCGCCGGTACTGACGCCGGAAGCAGGCACGGAAACCGTACTCAACACCGGCCGTTCCCAGGGGGCATCGGGCTGGTCCAGCAAGGGCTCCAGGCTCAGGCCATCCAGGTAGCGGGTGCCGTCCGGAAAGGCCGGTTCCGGTGTGCCCGTCAAGGCCAGCAGCGTCGGATAGAGGTCCAGCAGGCTGACCGTACGGCGGGAAACCTTCCCCCCTTCCCGGCTCGGGTCCACGATCACCAAGGGAACGCGGATGTCGGTTTCCCACAGCGCCTGCTTTTGCCAGTGGGACTTTTCGCCCAGGGCGTAGCCATGGTCGCTGGTCAATACGATGATGGTCGAATCGCGCAGGTCGGGATGGGCTTCGATGTAGTCCACAATGCGGCCGATTTGGGCGTCGATGTAGCGCACCGAAGCCCAATAGGCCATCGCGGCATTGGCCCGCTTGCTGTCGCTGAGGATGACCCGGCGCATGCTGTCGCTCAAGGTGGGTTCAATGATCGGCAGCGGGTCCAGGCTGTCGGGGAAGGCTTCAAAGTCCGGATGCCTCCCCAGGTATTCGCGCGCCAGCGCCTTGCCCGTTGGCCCCAGCGCTTCGTAATCCGCATAGCGCGGCGTGGGTTGCGGAGGCAGGAAAAAGCCGTTGGGCGGAAAGGCGTTGTAAGGCTCGTTGTAGGGAATGTCGAAAGGCGTGGCCGTGTAGTCGTCGATGTAATCCTCCGGATAGTAGCGCTCGGGCACGTATTGGGGCGTATGCGGACGCACCAGGCCCAGGGCCGCAAAAAAGGGCTTGTGGCAATAGGTTGCCGGCTGCGTTCGGTAGTCTTCCAGAAAATCCAGCATCAGGTCCGCGGCCCGGTAATCGGTGAGCATGGGCTCCTGGGCATTGGGCACTTTGCCCCAACCGTAGTTGGGCAGGCCGTCGCGGACCACGGTGATGCCGGGCGCGTCGGGCACAAGCATGTATTCGCTCCAGGACTTGGCCCTTGTGCAGGGGTCCGGATGGGTATGATCAAAGTCGTTGTCGTAGCCCGGACGGAAAAAATTGTGGAAGAGCTTGTTGATGCCCACCGTATAGTAGCCGCCGGAATCCTTGAGCACTTCCGGAAGGGTGAACATGGTGGCATTGCCCTTGGCGGGGGTGAACAGCTCGCGGAAGGAATCCACTTTCACGTTGCGCGTAATGCCGGTATAGTCCACGTCCTTGCCGGAAAGCATGCTGATGCGGCTCGGCGCACAGAGCGGCGAACTGCAATACGCATTGTTGAAGCGCGTGCCCCGGTCGGTAAGCCGCGCGATGTTGGGCACCGCGCTTTCGGGGTGGCCATCCACAAAGGCGTAATCGTTGAGGTCGTCGACCAGGATCAGCAGCACATTCGGTTTGCCGCCGAGGCTGGAGTCCGCTGGACTGCTGTCCGCTGATCCGCCACCTGGCCCTCCCGGCACTTGCGCCTGACCGGCGAACGCTCCCCCAAACGACAGGACCCAGACCATTACGGCAAACCGCCAAGCGGGCCGGACACAGGTCAGGGAAAGGAATGGCGGGATTCCATGCATACGGACTTCAGGCATTGTGGGACAAACGCGGGACCGGCGGCAAAAGCCGTGGCAAAGTACGGCGCTCCGGCCAGCCTTCCATCCAGCAAAGCGGGCATTTGCGCGGGCCAATGCGCCACCGTCAACAGTGCATTAGCCTGCGTTTGAAGCCAGGGCTCAGGGTATGGTGGACGAGCCGTCCTCTTCCAGGGCGCAAACGCCCGGCATTTCCAGTTCCTCGATGGCCCAATAGCCATAGCGGTCCAGGTGCATGCGGAAACAAACGCCACCGCGGAAATCGATGCCCGCCTGGCCCAGGTTGGGAAAACCGGTAAAATGCAGCTGCCCGCGCAGTACCGCTTCCTCCGCGCTCGGGAAGTCGATGGCTTCCATGTCAAAATCGTGGAGCACCAACAGGTCGAAGGACTCCGCAAAATCGCAGAGCCGGTCGATCAGCGCTACGCGCGAAGGATGGTCGACGAGTTCGCCGGAAGGCACATAAAAGACGGATTCCAGCATGGCAAAATAGCCGCCAAAGAGCATGTCGAAGAACTCCGCCACAGTGTGCTCCACGTCAAAGGCGTCGTTGGGCTGAAAGCCTTCGTAGACAAAGTGGTGCGAGATGCCGTCCAGGCGGAGTTCCGGCACCGGCTCCCAGATCAGTTCTTCGGTCAGGTAACGGTAGAAGGCCCGGTCGGGAACGCTGTTGGGGCACTCGACGGTGATGCCGTGCTGCTCGTAATAGGCCAGCACGTCCTGGATGGCCTGCGCCAGCTGGGCGTCCCTGGGCGGCTTGGCGCCATTGTTCAGGGCCGGAAAGCTGGGCTGACCGAGGTAGGAAAAGAGGCTGATGTGCCGGGCGGCACACAGGGTGGATTCGGCATCGCGGAGCCTCCGCATCCAGTCCAATTCGACGGACTTCGGCAGACCGCCATGCGGCATCTCCACGCCAAACTCGGCGTTGAGCCGCAGGGCTTCCAGGGCAGCCTCCATCGACGGTTCGCGGGGGGCTGACCCGGCCGATTCATACGGGGGGTAGTGGTTCGGCATTACGCTAAGATAGGAGGTTACGTATGGACTACAATATCATATTTTTAGAGCATGTTTCATTTGCGGAAGGTATAGGCCCCTTGTTTTCAGTGCCTTCGACATCCTCCGCTTAACACATACACCCCAACATGGATGGCCGCTTTGGGCATGTCTTCCGCCTGCCGGCGAATCCGTCGATCCACCGTCCAGCACGGACGAGGGCGCATCTTGCCCCCATGGCACAGGGAGCTTGGCTGCAGGCCATAGCTTTGCCCGTCATGGCTGCTTCAGCGCATTCTTCCAAGCCATCGTACGCCTTAAGCAGCGCCTCCGACGCGGCCCAGCCCTTGCTGGACCCCTTCGGCCGCCGCCACGACTACCTGCGCATTTCCCTGACGGAACGCTGCAACCTGCGCTGCCGTTACTGCATGCCGCTGGACGGCGTGCCGCTCTTGCCCTCGGACCACTACATGCGCGCGGAAGAGATTTTGGCCCTGGCGGAGGTCTTTGTGGGCCTTGGGGTGCGCAAAATCCGCCTGACCGGCGGCGAACCGCTGGTCCGCAAGGATTTTGACCAGATCCTAAACCTCCTGTCCGGCCTGGAGGTGGACCTGGGCCTGACCACCAACGGCGTACTCCTGCCCCGCCACCTGGACGCCCTGAAGGCCAGCGGCCTGCGTTCCATCAATGTGAGCCTGGACTCGCTGCAGCGCGAACGCTTCCTGGCCCTCACCCACCGCGACGACTACGTGGCCGTGCGCGCCGCCATCGAACAGGCCGTGGATGCGGGCTTCCGCGTCAAGGTCAATGCGGTGTTGCTGCGGGGCCGCAACGAAGATGAAATCCTGGACTTTGTGCAATGGAGCGCAGATCAACCCGTACATGTGCGCTTCATCGAATTCATGCCTTTTGACGGCAACCGCTGGCGCTGGGATGAAATCGTGCCCTTTGCCGAGGTCATGCAGCGGGTGGAGAAGGCCTTTGCCGTCGAAAAAGTCCAGGATGGCCCCAACGACACGGCCCGCGCCTTCTGCGTGGCCGGTGGAGCGGGAAGCTTCGGGGTGATCGCTTCGATGACCCAGCCCTTCTGCGCCACCTGCAACCGCCTTCGCCTGACGGCGGACGGCAAAATCCGCAACTGCCTGTTCTCGGATGCGGAAATGGATCTGCTCGGCGCATTGCGCGCCGGCGAACCCATCGAGCCGCTGATCCGCGCCTCCCTGGCCGAAAAACACGCCAAACACGGCGGCATCGATGGCCTGGACCACCTTTCGGCGGACGCCATCCCGCACCGGAGCATGATCCGCATCGGGGGCTGAAGCCCTTGTACGGTTCGGGTTTTCCGATCTTCGGCCCATGGCTGCTCCCATCCGCGTCTCGGCGCTGTACCGCTACCCCATCAAGTCCTGCGCCCCCGAGGCCCTTTCCGTAGGTCGTGTGGAAGAACGCGGCTTTGCCGGCGACCGCCGCTGGATGCTCGTGGACGGCGAAGGCCGCTTTTTGAGCCAGCGCACCCGGCCGGAACTCAGCCGTATTGCTGCCGTGCCGGTCGAGGTCGATCAACCCGACAAGGGCCTGCAGCTCAGCCACCGGGACGGCGCGCGGGAGCCTTTGCTTGTTTCGCCTCCCGGCGAAGACCAACCCGAACGCAGCATAAGCCTTTGGGACGACCGCTTTTCCGTCCGCCTGGCAGATCCCGCAACGCAGCAATGGGTCCAGTCGGTTTTGGACCCATCGGTCCAATTGGTACACATGGGCCCCACACATGTCCGCACGGCCGCTCCGTCCTATGCCGGTCCGGACCGCGAAGTCTCCTTTGCTGACGGCTTTCCCTACCTGGTGCTTTCGCAGGCTTCCATGGACGAATTGAACCAACGGCTGGCCGAACAGGGGCATCCTGCCCTCGACATTTTGCGGTTCCGCCCCAACATCGTGCTGGACGGTAGTTCTGCTCATGCCGAAGACGGCTGGAGACGTATCCGGTTTGGCGGAGGGGATACCGGACCGATCCTGCGTCTTGTCAAGCCCTGCGCCCGCTGCCGCCTGACCACGCTCGACACACAGACGATGACCTACGGCGCAGAACCCTTGCAAACCTTGGCCACCTACCGCCAACAGCCCTCCGGCGGGCCTTATGGCCGTGGCGGTGCAGCGCTGAAAGGCGTATTCTTTGGCATGAACGCGGTGGTGGAGCAGCCCGGGCTGGTCCATGCCGGCGATACGGTCGAGGTTTTGGAATGAGGCGCTGGATTGAGGTATCGCCTTGACGTTTTGGACTGAACAGTCCATTCCAAATACGGATCAAGGCCGCTGCATGTACACCAGCTCCACACTTGCCTTTGGAAAACTCGTCTACGAGGCCAGGATGTCCGACTTGCCACCCCGCTTTTCCAGCAGGCGGATGTCGCGGATGACCACCCCCTTGTCGATGGGCTTGAGCATGTCGTAGATGGTCAGCGCCGCCAGGCTCGCGCCGTGCATGGCCTCAACTTCCACCCCGGTTTTATACACCGTTTTGGCCTCCACAAAAATGTGGATGCAGCGGCCCTCGATGCCATAGCTGATGTTGGCGTATTCGATGGGCAGCGGGTGGCAATCCGGAATCAGTTCCGGGGTTTTTTTGATGCCCAACAGCGCGGCTGCGCGCGCCATGTCCAGCACCCGGCCTTTGGGCACGCGGTTCTCCTCCACCGCACGGATGGTTTCCAATTGGCTGGCTTCCACCACGGCCGTGGCCTTGGCGTAGCGCAGCGTGGGGGCTTTCTGGGTAATGTCGACCATGGCGGATTGGGGAATCAGAAGGATGAAGGGGATTGCGGACCGGTCACCCAGCGGCCGGCAGTCTTGCGGTCATCGGCTTGTCGGGCAGGGGGTTTGTGTGGTGCTGCATCGGGCGTGCTGGAACCCGGTGGCTGTTGGCCGCTTTCGCCTCCGGCGAAACGCTCCCATTTCCACACCGGTGCTTCCACCTTGACGCGATCCACGGCGGAGCGCAGCGCCTCAAAAGCTTCAGCGCGGTGCACGGCGGCAACGCCGATCCACATGGATGCCGTCCCTGCGGGTACCGCCCCAACGCTGTGCCGGATGCGGCACAGCATCGCCCCGCTGGCCTTCTGGATTTCGCGTTCCAACTCGGCCAAGATGCGCTCGGCCATGGGCGCATAGGCCTCGTAGACAATGGCCTCCACGGCTCGGGTGTGGGGCTGCTCATCGGCCGTGGTGCTTTTGGCATCGACCAGATCGGCCCGGACCATGCCTACAAACTCGGCCACCGCACCGCAGCCCGATGCGGCCGCTTCGCCCGAAAGGGCACGGCGAAAAGCTTCAGCATCTATGGGTCCATCAACAAGGTGCATGCATGCGGCGATTTGGTGCAGACTGCGCGGAACAGCGGTGTGCCGGAACGGTGGGGCCATGGGCTCAGCCCCCCGAAAAGGGTGGTAAAAGCGCCAGCTCGTCGCCGTCTTCCAGGGCCTGTCCCCTGCCCGCAAAATGCGCGTTGCGCGAAACGCGGTAGGTCAGGTGTTCCAGGCAGGGGAAACGCCGGCGCAACACGGCATCCGCGTCGCCGACCGTGGCGATGGAGCTGTCGTTCAACTCCAAAGCGGTTGTGCCGGTGCACTCCTGCAGCATGCCAAAGACGCGGACGTGTAGGACCATGCGCCAAAACTAGCTTGCCGTGGAGCAAAAGCGGTGCACCAGCGGCAGAAGCCCGACATCCGGCGCATTGGACCGTCCTTTACGGATGTGCCGCCCGATCCCCATGCCACCGACCGCAAGCCCGACAGCGTGCCCTCCGCTGGCCCAGGCCCTCGATCCAGGCCGCCGCGCGGCAGCCGCAGGCCCGGTTGGATCAAAACCGCCTTGGTTCTGGCCTGTTGTGGCGCGGTCCTGGCCCTGCCCTCCCGCACGGAAGCCATCAGCCTGCATCCGGCCACCTATGTGTTTGCCTTTGTGCTGCCCCTTCTGAGCCTGGTGGCCAATCCCGTGGGAAGGCAGTGGTTCCGCAACCCCGACTGGTGGCGCGACTCCGTGTTGAGCCGCAACAGGCTGGCGGCCGCCCAGTTTGGCGCCGTGTTTTTTGCCGCCGTCAGCGCGGCCTTATGGATGGACGCGCGCCTGTGCGAAGCCCCCACCCCGGACCTGGTCTGGCTCGGCATCGCGTTTGGCGGAGGCTACGCCCTGGCCGTTCCCCTGGCCATGCCACTCCGTAGAAAGGCGGGCAAGGATCAGGATGCATCCAAAAGGCAAAATCGGAACGACCGTTCCTGAATCGAAACTTTTTGCGGAACAATCGTTCCGGCATCGACATTGCGGCATCGACATTACAGCGCCGGGATCACAGCACTGGGATCACAGCGCCGGGATCAAAGCATCAGCATCACAGTGCCCGCTCGCTTTCCGGCAGAAGGTATACCGGCACCTGGTCGCCT
>JAUIHG010000035.1 GCA_030432405.1 Bacteroidia bacterium
CACGTGGTAGCGGATGGTGACGTCGTCGGCGGTCTTCATGGCGCCCATCATGGCGGTGGGCGGGTCGATGCCGAAGTCGCTCATTTTCATGGCGTAGCTGCCGGTCAAAAAGCTGCCGGAGGCGTCTTGTTTCCATTGTGCGGTCAGCGTGACCGGGCGGCTTTGGCCGGCAATGGTCAATTGGCCTTCGGCCGAAACCGTGGCGCCGTTGATGCGCACCGCGTTAGCCACAAAGCGGATCTCCGGGTGTTCGTCGGCATCCAGCGCTTTGTAGGTTTTGTTGTCCATGATGCGGCCTTTTTCGCTTTTGATGCGCTCGACCGGGATGACGACCTTGAGGCCTTCGACGGCGGTCAAACGGCCGCTGGCGTCGGTTTGAAATTGGCCGTCCACGCGGACTTCGGTGGCTTCGCTGGTCCAGTCGTGGACGTTGGAGCTGCCATCGATGTGCAGGCTGACCGAATCGGGTTGCAGGGCACTGCCGGTGCCCATCAACAGGGCAACGAGGCAGGCGGCGGGGGTGAGGAAGGCGAACATGAGGGGTGCGTTTTGTCCGTTTCAAGGGCAAAGGAAGGAGGGGCTTGCTGCCCTGAACAGCACCACAAACAGGACTCGGTGTGAGCCTGGTCACACAGCCGGTTGACCCGGGCCATGCCTACCGCAGACCTGTGCCAAAGACGCATACGGGCGCGGACTGTGGCTGCCTCGGAACGCCTTGGATACCGCGCGTTCGCGCGAAAGCGCCATCTTCAGGCCATGGCATCCCTGACCCTACCCGAGCTGCAGGAACGCGTGGATCACTGGATCAAAACGGTGGGCGTGCGCTATTTCGACCCCATGACCAATACGGCCATCCTGGCCGAAGAAGTGGGGGAAGTGGCGCGGCTGATGGCCCGCCTGCACGGCGAACAATCCTTCAAGGCCGCCGAGCGCGACCGCGACCATCAGGCCGACCTGGCCGATGAAATGGCGGACGTGCTTTGGGTGCTCGCCGCGCTGGCCAACCAAACGGGCGTGGACCTGGATGCCGCCTTCCGGCGAAACCTGGAAAAGAAAACCCTGCGCGATGCCGAACGGCATGCGGGGAATGAAAAACTGGGCAAAAACAACGCCGGAACCCCATAAGAGCTCCGGCGCTGCGCAGTGCGTATTGGTTGGTAAGCTGGTAGAGCGTTACCGTACTCTAGCGTTGGATCTCCACCCGAACGGGTTCCGTGCCCGCGGCCTGGATCAGATAAAGGCCAACCGGCACATCGGATACATCCACTTCCCAGACATTGGGGCCTGCGGTCAGGCCCTGCTTTTGCGTCAAAACCGTGCGGCCCAGGGCGTCCACCATGCGCCAGGTCAAAGGCCCGGCTTCGCGGGCTTCCAGGCGCAACCGCAGGCGTTGATCTGCCGGGTTTGGCGCAACCTCCATGGTGCTGGTCAAAAGGCCCTCCCGGAGGATGGGAACACTGAACGCATCCACCGCGGACCACGGCGTGGCGTTGACCGGATTGGTATTGCAGGCACACCGCACGCGCCATTGCCAGGTGCTGCCGGCCCCCAAAAAGGCGTTGTTGACCGTGGCGCCGTCCGGTTCAAGGCCAATGATGTTCCGCTTGCCGGTGGGTCCCGGAGGACTGGTGCGCGTGCCTTCCACCTGACACGCCGTGGTGCCCTGGACGGGGTCCCAGCTCAGGGCAACGTTGCCCGGTCCCACCGTGCTGGCCGGGTTGGACGGGGGATTGCCGTTGTTGCAGGGCTCCACTCGGAAGGTATCCGGATAGCTGAAGGGCGATGCAATGGGCACAAAGGGATCGCAGATGGACCGGATTTGGAAGGTGTATGCTCCAACATCCAGGGGTGGCGTTTGGAGTTGATCGGTGCCGCCGGGAACGTTCGCCACAAAAGGCGGTCCTCCGGCCAGTGGGGTGACCTGCACCTGGTACTCGGCAGGCGGATTGCCCCCTTCGATCCATTGCAACAGGGCAATGTCGCCGGGCAGGATCTGCGGATGCATCCAACCGGGCGCCTCACAACCGGGTACCTGCCAATTCAGGCCGGGATCAAAGGAATTGTATTGAATGATCGACCCGGGAGGACCAAATACGTCCATGAAGTTGTCGATCGCAGCCGCCTGGAAGGCAAAATCGTTGGCAAACAGGTACATGTCGTGGACCTGGAAAACCAGTTGGTCGATGATCTCCTCCACCGGTTGACCGGGAAAGGTCGGCACACCAATGGGGATGGTGACCGGTCCGCTGAAAATCAAAACTTCCACAAATCCGCCTGCCGGCGAACCCACCAGGTCTCTGCCCTGTGAACTGATGGGGGGATCAAAGGGTCCGTCGGCATCGTTGGGCGTGGCCACAATGCTGAGCCCGCCGTCGATCTCGATCCCTTTGCAGCCGAGCATCGTGGGCTCGCAAAGTTCATTCGAGACCATGTCGCACAGGACATCCACAAAACCGGGGCTTCCCGGTCCGCTGGCTGCCGGAACCACCACCGAACCTCCGGTTGCGTTTTTGTCCAGCAGGTAGCTGTTGAAGATGGGATAGGGTGATCCGTTGTTGAGCGTCACGAAGGCCTCGGCATCCGGCAACAAGAGGGTGTTGAAGGTCTTGGTGACCGGGCTGGGCGCATGGTTGAAAATCCGCCATCCCACAGTGAAACCGCCGCTCACCGGCACTTCTTCGATCGGGTCAAGCTGGACAATCTCCACATCGGAAACGGTCAGCGGGGTCTGTATGGGCTCGTTCCAGAAGCGGCCATCGGCCTCCTCCACCGTGGCGTGGAACAGCGCCTGTGTGCCAACCAGGGAAAGCGGGACGATCTCAATAGGTACCTCCACAACGATGCCTGGGGTATCCGGCAAGGGCGGTAGAAACACCGTAAACACGGAGTCCAACAGCACAAAGCCGGGCGGGTTGAGGCTGTCGGGAAAAACCCGCACGGTTACGGTTTTTCCCGTGCTCGGATCTGCATTGCGCAGGAAGATGCCGGTAATGGCAGTATCGCCTGGCAAATCAATGCCCCCAAGGCCATGGCCCCGTCCTCCGGGAAAAGCAAAGGCATCACCTCCACCGCCTCCGGCTGGATCCGGGCACCAGGCCGGTGGCAGAACCGGTGGAGGACAATCTGGAATCTCCTTCCAGTTGTTCTTGACAAAGTTCACGATTCGGCCGCGCAGGTTTCCAACCTTTACCGCGTCGCCGGCGGCAACGGCGGCATCGTGCTTGGTCATCAACTTGGTGTACTTGCCCTGCAGCTTGGTGCAGGTGCAAGCCTGCACAACGTCGGGTTGTACCAGAAGCACCATCAGCAAGGCCAATAGGGGACGCCAGAGACTTCGTCTCCCGGCTTGTCTACCCAAGGGTATGTACGAATGTTTCATAAGTGTGTGTTGTGTGTAACTCCAGAAGGTACACCTTTTCACACACCACCCGAAACACCTATGATACTTTGCAATCTGTCAGCCCTGTGACGCGCTTAACCCATCGCACCCAGCACCACCATCTGATCAAGCGTCGGCGCTTCGCTGCCGCCGAGCGGTTCGATGGTGATGGCAAAGGCATCCGGCGCGTCCACAAAGGGGAATTCCTGCAGGGCGGGGACGCCGGCTTCGGCATCCTGGCCGGGGGCGCGTTCGCCGGATACCGGCAATACGCCCATGTCCTGGGGCTGACCGCCCACGATGGCCCAAAGCTGGTATTGGCGGTCGGAAGGCAGGTCGGCCAGTTGAAGCACATCGAAATAGGCCTGCTCCAATTCCGGGTTCCAATACACGTCCACGCGGGCCTGGTCGTCTCCGCCAACGGGCATCAAGGGTACGCGGCGGGTGGCTGCATCGCGCAGCAGGGCGAGGTAGTCCTGGGTGCGGTCCAGCTCGGCTTTGGCGGCACCGGCTTCGCGGCCCAGGCGGTCGAGTTCGCTCTGTTGGGCCACCTGTTCGCGCTCCAGCGCGCGGTTCTGGTTATTGAGGTAAAAGGCAGCAGCACCGGCCAACAAGACCAAAGCGGCCGCAATACCGGTCCAGGTCTGCATGCGGCGGATCCGGCTCCCTGGGTCCGCGGCACTGGCCCCGGGATCGCGACCGGCCTGGCCGTTGCCGGCATTGGGATCCAGGCGGCGCACAACGCCGCTTTGACCACTTTCTTTGCCGATGCGTTCCATCACCGCCGAGAGGCTCTGGCGGCGGGCTTCATCGGAGAGCGGGACGGCGGAAACCCGGGCCACCGCTTCCACACCACCAAAAACTTCTTCCACAGCCTGCCGCACATCCGTGTGCTCCTCGGCCATGAATTCCACCTCCCTGGCTTCGAAGCAGGTTGCCTGACCGAGCGCGTAGCGTTCGATCACACCAGATTCGATGAAGGTATTGGGGTCCACGGGTTAAAGCGTTTGGAAACTCGAGAGGCTTATACGAAAGGAGTTCAGTCTTTGGATTGCGTTTAGCCGGAAAGGCGGTCATTTTTTACGGCTGTTGCGTTTGGTGCAACAGCACTGAAGTTCATGGCTGCAATATCAACCCAACGCAGGAAGAGCATCAGGTTGCCGCTGGCCACGCGGTCGGAAGCTTCGAAATGGCCGCGCAGTTTTCCCAAGGCCGCACGCATGCGTGTCTTTACGGTTCCCAGGGGAAGCTGCAGTTCATCGGCCAATTCGGCCTGGGTCATGCCTTCGAAATACGCTTTACGGATGAGCACTTGGTGGTTTTCATCCAGTTGGTCCAGCAATTCCGAAAGCCCGATGGTATCGGTGTTTGTTTCCTGACCCACCCGATCTACGGCAATATCCAGCCCCTGGTTTTCCGACTGCTGCCGAAAACCCTTGGAGCGATAGGCGTCTATGGCCGTGTTCCTGCAAATGTTCAACAACCAGGTGAACAGGCGGCCCTGCTTGGCGTCGTAGCGCGCGCTGTGTTTCCACACCTTGACCATGGCGTCTTGGAGCACGTCCTGGGCCACGGCCTCGGAGCGTACGATGCGCAGGATGTTGCCATACAGGGTGTCCGCATAGTGCTCGTAAATGAGCGACAGTGCGGTCTGATCGCGGGCGGCCAGCGCCTCAACGATCTGCTGCTCCCGTGCATGAACTTGTCCAACGGCCATTCCGCCGAAGGTAAGCTCCCTGAAAGTATTCGCCATACCATGGAGAACAATAGCCTTGCCCACGCCTCAAATAGCCTTGCCCCCTATTGGGGCCATATGGCCTGTGCGGCGGCATCAAATCCATCAAAAAGTTCATGCCGGGCAATCCGCCCGGCGAAGGGATGCGTAGGTCGTGCACACCAATTAAACCGTATCCCTATGAACCACACCAAGCCTTTGACCTCTACACTATGGGGGAAGGCGTGTTCGCGCTGGAAGCGCTCAAAATGGAGCAACCGTTCCAGAATGAGCCTGATGGCGCTGGTCCCCGGTCTGCTGCTTTGCGGCGACCTGTTGGCCAGTTCCCACCGTGAGGCGCCCCTGATTGCCAACGACCCCCTGGCCGACAACACGGACCTCTACGCCTTTGTCAGCCCCGACAATCCGAACACGGTCACCATCCTGGCCAACTACATCCCGGCGGAGCTGCCCTACGGCGGGCCGAACTACAACACCTTCGGCGAAAACATCCGCTACGAGATCCACATCGACAACGACGTGACCACACCCGGTGACGACATCATCTACCGGGCCACGTTCACCCGCACCAACGAGGACCCGAGCACCTTTTTCAACATCCGCCTGGGCCTGCAGAACCTGAAGACCACCTACACCCTGGAGCGCAGTATCGATGGCGGTGCCACCTTCACGGTTATCGTGACCGACGGCATCGTGCCGCCAAACAATATTGGCGACCGCTCCATCCAGGACCCCGTTGTGGGCCTCGGCACCACCTATCCGGAGTTGCAGCAAGCCGCCGTGGCCATGGCCACGACCGGCGAACGCGTATTCTGCGGACCAGTGGACGACCCCTTCTTCGTGGACCTGGGCGGCATTTTTGACCTGGGCAATGCGCCGCGCGCCAGCGGCGATTTCCGGGACGGGCTGTCGCAATACAACGTGCACACCATCGCCCTGCAGGTGCCCATTTCGACCCTGCAAAAGGACGGCATGGGCCTGTCCTCGGCCACCAGCATCCTGGACGGCGATTACGTGATCGGCGTTTGGGCTTCAGCCAGCCGGCCGGCCATGCGGACGCTGAACAGCGACGGCAGCCTGACGGATTCGGGCAGCTGGGTGCAGGTTTCCCGCTTGGGCATGCCCCTGACCAACGAGGCCGTCATCCCCATCGGGATGAAGGACTACTGGAACAGCCGCACCCCCTACACGGAAGACACCACCTACTTTGAATCCTTCTACAACCCGGAACTGGGTTTGTACATGGACGATGACCTGTTTGGCGGAGCCGTACCGGCCCTGGCTCCCCTGCGCATCCAGCGCAACAGCCTTGGTGCCTTTGACTTCGGCAATGGACAAGATGGCCTGTTCGGCCTGAAGGGTTCGCCGGCCGTGGCCGGCACCGCGTTGGACGATGCCGTTTTTGGCACCCTGCTGTTGCCCGCCCCCGGCAAGCCGCGTTCGGTGGACCTCTGGCCCGCCTTCCATACCGGCGTGCCCAACGTGCGGCCCTACCAACTGGCCACCGGCAAGATGGGCGATCCGCTCGCCGCAGGCAAGCCCTTCGTGAACAACTTCCTGCCCAACGGCGGCGACATGCTGCGCCTGAACATGGCCGTACCCGCTACCGACCGCGACGACCCGGCCTTCTCTTCCCTTGGCCTGGTGCAGGCTGCGGTGTTGGGCCTGACCGATCCGGCCTTCACCGACACGACGGCCATCGAATTCATCCCCAACATGGACGGTTTCCCGAACGGACGCCGCCTGGAAGACGACGTGACCCGCATTGAATTGCAGGCTGTGTCCGGGGTGGTATTGGCCGCCATCGGCCTTTGGTACGACGATTACGACCCGACGGACACCACCGCCACGGTGCTGACCACGGACCTCTTCGACGTGCTCGGCTATACCACCGGCGTGGAAGAAAACGACCGGCCCTTCCGCAAGGCATTCCCCTACCTGGCCCGTCCATGGGAAGGCACCTATTGATGCCTTCGGCGAAGCGCTTGCCGAAGCTTCTGCTGATCCAAGCGCTCGAATGCCTTCCCGGGCTGCCGCTAACGCAGCCACTTCACCCTTTACTGCATACTTCTCAATCGACTTTCGATGCTACCCTATAAACACCTTATTCCTAACCTGCGCCTGGGGCTGCTGTCCGCCTGTGTGGCGGTCATGGGCCTGGGTCCGGTCTGGGCGTCCAGCCACCGGGAAGCGCCGCTGATTGCGGACGACCCCCTGGCGGACAATACGGACCTCTACGCGTTCCGAAGTCCGGACGACCCCAACACCATTACCCTCATTGCCAACTACGTGCCGCTGCAATTGCCGCACGGAGGGCCGAACTATTACACCTTCGGCGAAAACGTGCGCTATGAGATCCACGTGGACAACGACCTGACCACACCCGGAGACGATGTGATCTACCGCTTCACCTTCGACATTGTCGATGAGGATCCGACCACCTTCTTCAACATCCGCCTGGGCTTGCAGAACCGCAAGACCACCTACACGCTGGAGCGCAGCACCGACGGCGGCGCCACCTTCACCGCCATCGTGACCGGCGGCGTGGTGCCCCCCAACAACATCGGCGACCGCTCGATCGGCGACCCGGTGGTGGGTCTGGGGACCGACTACCCCAGCCTGGTGGCTTCGGCCATCACGACCGCCTCGACCGGCGAACAGGTCTATTGCGGTCCGGCTGACGACCCCTTCTTTGTGGACCTGGCCGGCATTTTTGACCTCGGCGACGCGCCGCGGCAAAACGGCCTGCCCCGCGACGGGATTGCCTGCAAAAACGTGAGCACCATTGCCATTCAGGTGCCGATTTCCACCCTGCAAAAGGATGGACTGAGCGCCTCGGCGGCCACGAGCATTCTGGACGGCGACTTCGTGATTGGCGTCTGGGCTTCGGCCAGCCGGCCGGCCATGCGTACCCTCAACGCCGACGGGTCGATTTCGACCTCCGGCAGCTGGGTACAGGTATCGCGCCTCGGCATGCCGCTGACCAACGAAGCCGTCATCCCCATCGGGACGAAGGACTACTGGAACAGCCGCACGCCCTACAACGAAGACACCGCCTACTTCGAATCCTTCTACAACCCGGAACTGGGCCTGTACATGGACGACGACCTGTTTGGCGGGGCCGTACCGGCCTTTTCGCCGCTGCGCATCCAGCGCAACAGCCTCGGGGCTTTTGACTTCGGCAACGGACAGGACGGCCTGTATGGGCTGAAGGGTTCGCCGGCCGTGGCCGGCACCGCCCTGGACGATGCCGTTTTTGGTACACTGTTGCTGCCCGCCCCGGGCAAGCCGCGTTCGGTGGACCTCTGGCCCGCCTTCCATACCGGTGTGCCCAACGTGCGTCCGTATCAACTGGCTACCGGCAAAGGCGGCGATCCCCTCGCTGCAGGCAAGCCTTTTGTGAACAACTTCCTGCCCAATGGCGGCGACATGCTGCGCCTGAACATGGCCGTGCCGCCCACCGACCGAGACGATCCGGCTTTCTCTTCCCTGGGACTGGTGCAGGCCGCGGTATTGGGCTTGACCGATCCGACCTACACGGCCTCCACGGCCATCGAATTCATCCCCAACATGGACGGCTTCCCCAACGGACGCCGCCTGGAAGACGACGTGACCCGCATTGAACTGCAGGCCGTCTCCGGGATTGTCCTGGCCGCCATCGGCCTGTGGTACGACGACTACGACCCGACGGACACCACCGCCACGGTGCTGACGCCCGACCTCTTTGACGTGCTCGGCTACACGACCGGCGTGGAAGAAAACGATCGTGCATTCGAAAGCGACTTCCCGTACCTGGCCCTTGCCCGTTCGGGCACGGGCGAATGCTCCGGAGGCGTGGCCGGTGCCCTGCGCGACTGCATGGCCCCGACCGCCCTGAGCGCCACGGCCATCAGCGATACCGGCGCTACCCTGAGCTGGTCCAACGAAGGCGTGAACGTCTACAAGATCCAGTACCGCAACACCTCCACCGGCGGGCCCGTGACGTCCATGCTCGTGGCTTCCAATACCGTGGTGGTCAGCGACCTGGACCCCTGTTCGGACTACAGCTTCCGCGTGTTGACGCGTTGCCCGGTAACCGGCACCGTGATCTCCTCGGAGGGCATGTTCACTACTTCGGGCTGCCTGAAAGGCGTCCAGAACGGCAACCTGCAAACCGTGCTTTCGCCGGTACCGGCGAAAAACCAATTGCTGGTCCGCTGGAACCCCGAAATGACCGTGCAAACGGTGCGCATCCTCGACCTGACCGGTCGCGTGCGGGTACAACAAGCCGCACAGGACGCTTCGGGCCAGATTCAACTGGACGTGGCCGAATTGCCTTCGGGCACCTACTACGTGCAGTGGCTGTTCGCCGAAGGCGAAACCACCGGCATTCAAAACCCCGTGCAGGCCTTCAGCGTGGTGCGCTAAGCGCCGCCTGGTCTTACGCGTGCAGCCCACAAACCAGTTTCCCTCCACCTGGTATGGGCTGTATAGGTACCGGTCGTCCCGCAAGGGGCGGCCGGTTTTGTTTTTGGCGCAACACAAAAGCCGGGCCTGCTGCAATCCAAAGCCCGGCACATCCCGTAGGTCAGCCAACCCCAAAAACACCAAATCCTGCTCCGTCATGGACAATCTGAACCAAACCCGCCCCCCACGCAGCATAGCTTATGCCGCAACCGACCGCACCCACTTGGCCACTGCAGCCCTTTTGAGCAGTGCCCTGATCCTGGTGCTCTGCATGCTGCTGAGCGCCTGCAGCCAGGCCCAGGCCGGTGATCCCCAGTCCGGGGCTTCCGAGACCGCCAGCATTCCGGTAGCCGAATGGCTGCCCCGCAACGACGGGCTCGGCAGCGCCGAGGAAGTGGAATCCGTGCTCAACCAATACCGGGAGTACAGTGAGCGCCTGTCGGCGAAAAACGACGCCGATGCCGCCCTGCACCTCGCTTCGCTCTACATCCGCGAGGCCCGCGTGACCGGCGAACACGGCCACTATTACCCCGCCGCCGAAGCCGTCCTGAAAAGCCTGCTGGACGGCCGCGTGGCCATGACCGAAGACGAACGCTTCCAGGCGCAACTGTTGCAAGCCACCGTCATGGGGGCCCAACACCGCTTTGACCGCGCCCTTGCACTGGCAGAAACGGGCATTGCCCAAAACCCCTACAATGCCGCCATCCGCGGCGTTCAAGTAGATGCGCTGGTGGAGCTCGGCCGCCTGGACGAGGCGGTGGAAGCCTGCGACGCCCTGTTGAACCTGCGCCCCGACCTGCGGGCCTACAGCCGTGCGTCCTACCTCCGCGAGCTGCACGACGACGCCGAAGGCGCCCGCGAAGCCATGGAAATGGCCGTGCAGGCCGGCATGGCCGGAACCGAAGAAAAGGCCTGGTGCCGCACGCAGCTGGCCAGCTTGTACCGCAGCGCCGGGATGCCGGATGAAGCCCGGATGCATCTGGAACTGGCCCTGGCCGAACGTCCCGACTATCCCTTTGCGATCGCCGAACAGGCGGCCTGGGAACTGGCCTTTGGGAGCGCAGAAGAAGCCGAGCAAAAGCTCAACCGCGCCCTGGCCATCATTCCCGAAGTCGGCTTTGCCGAAGACCTGTTGGCGCTGTACCGCGCCCAGGGCCGCGACGCCGAAGCCGATGCGCTGGAAACCGAAATCCTGGCCATGTACGACGACGATATGGCTTCGGGCCACGTCATGGACTGGGATCTGGCGCAGTTCCTGGCCAACAACACCGACCAGCAGGCGCGCGCCCTGGAACTGGGCCAAAAGGCCCTGGAACGCCGTCCCCTGCGCGAGGACATCCGTGCCTTTGTGCGCGAACAACAAGGGCGCACCAGCAGCGCCAACGGCTGATCCAGCCCCCACACCTATTCCAATGGCCCTTCTGAGGGCTCCCGTCCTATGCACCGATCCATGACCTGTTGATCGACGACGCGTTGATCGACGACCCATAGATCGACCAAAACAGCCCAAACCATGCCTACATCCCATACCCCCGCCCCATCTGTACCATTTAGACGCCTTTTACTGCTGGTCATCGTGCTGCTGCAGTCGGCCGTGTTGTTGTTCGCCGCAGGCGGCGAAAACGGCACCGCCAGCCCCGCCGCCGCCGCCACCACAACGGCCAATGTCACTGCGAATGTGAGCGGCCGCATCATCGACGCCGGCACCGGTGCCGCTTTGCCCGGAGCCACCGTCCAGGTACAGGGCAGCGACCGCGGCGTGGCCACCAACCGCCTGGGCCTCTTCCGCCTCGAAGCCCTGGCACCCGGCACCTATGTGCTGGAGGGCCGCTTCCTCGGTTACTCCACCAACTCGGTTTCGGTGACCGTTTCGCCTGCCGGCGAACTCCAACTGCCCCAGGGCAGCAGCCGCCTGACCCTGGCCCTGGAACCCACCGCGCTGGACCTGAGCACCGTGCAGGTGTTTCCGCCCTCCGGTCCGGTGGACCAGCATGTGCTCAGCGCCGTGGACGGCGAACTCCGCCCCAGCGATTCGGGCCACGACCTGCTGCGCCTGGTGCCGGGCCTGACCCTGGCCCAGCACGCCGGTGGTGGCAAAGCCGAACAGCTGTTTTTACGCGGTTTTGATCTGGACCATGGCACCGACATCCGCATCAACGTGGACGGCATGCCGGTCAATATGGTCTCGCACGCGCACGGCCAGGGTTATGCCGACGCCCACTTCATCATTCCCGAAACCGTCGAGGCCCTGGTCTATGAGACGGGCATCGGCGGGGCTGAAAAAGGCAACTTCTCCACGGCCGGATCCGTGGATTACCGGCTGTTGCCGGCGCTCGACAAAAGCATCGTCCAGGTGGAGGCCGGATCCTTCAACACCTACCGCGCCGTAGCGCTGATCGATGTGCTCGGCCAGAAGGCCGAAGCCGCCGGACACAGCGCCTACGTGGGCGGCAGCTTCCGCTTTGCCGACGGTCCTTTTGCACCGCCGCAGGGCCTGAAGCGCTACAACGGCATCGCGCGCTACCGCTACCAGGGCGACCGCGGTGCGGTCTTTGAACTGACCGGTATGGGCTTTCAGAGCAGCTGGTCGCAGGCCGGCCTGCTGGCCCCCCGCGCCGTGGAACAGGGCCTGGTGGACCGTTTTGGCACGCTCGATTCCGCGGAACAGGGCACGACCGACCGCTACACCGTGCAGGGCCGCTATACCGTGCCCATCGGGGCCCGAAACGACGCCCTGCGCATCATGGCCTACGGGACCCGGTACAGTTTTGACCTGATCAGCAACTTCACCTACTTCCTCGAAAACCCGGTGCGCGGCGATCGCATCCGCCAGACGGAAGAGCGCTGGATGAGCGGTGGTGAAGTGGGCCTGGACCTGCAGCGGGAAGTCTTCGGCCGTACGGCCGAAACCGGCCTGGCCATGGGCTTGCGCCACGACAACATCAACAACCTGGCCTTGTCCTTCATCGGGCGCGAACCGGTTTCCGAAGCGGTGGCCGATGACGTGATGCGCGGCAGCGGCCGCGAAGCCAATGTCTGGGCCTATGCTTCCCAGGTCATCCGCCCCGCTGAGGGCCTGCGCCTGGAAGCGGGCGTGCGGGCCGATCTGTTCTGGATGGCTTACACCGATGCGCTTTTGAACGATCAGACCACGCGGACCGAAAAAGTGCTGGTCTCTCCGCGCCTGCGGGCCGAATGGGCACCGGTGCGGCAGTGGACGCTGTTTGCCGAAGGCGGCCAGGGCTTCCACTCCAACGACCTGCGCGTGTTGATCGACGGTCCGGATACCGACCCGGTGGCCCCCGCCTGGGGCGTGGACCTGGGCACCAAGGTCAAGGCCGGTGAGCGTGTCTTGCTGCAGGCCACCGCCTGGTGGTTGCGGTCCAGCGCCGAACTCGTCTACGTGGGCGACGGCGGGATCGTGGAACCCGGTGACGCGAGCCGCCGCCTGGGCGTGGACCTCTCCGCCCGTGCCGAATTGCCCGGCAACCTGCACGCTGACGCCGACGTGAGCGTGGTCAAGGCCCGGACCATCGATGCGCCGGAAGGCGAAAACCTCATCCCCCTGGCCCCCTGGCTGACCAGCACCGGTGGCCTGCAATACCGCCACCCCAAGGGTTTCCAGGCCGCAGTCCGCTACCGCTACCTGGCCGACCGCGCCGCCGATGAAACGGGGGCCTTTACGGCCGAAGGCTATGCCTTGCTGGACGCCTCGGTGCGCTACGAACAAAGCCGCTTTGCCGTTTGGGTGCGCGGCCAGAACCTGACCAACGTGGAGTGGAAAGAAGCCCAATTTCTGACCACCTCCCGCCTATTTGACGAAACCGAGCCGGTGGACGAAGTCCACTTTACCCCCGGTTTCCCGCTGGGCGTGCAGGCCGGTGTGGCGCTGCGTTGGTAACCCCTCGTGTTTTGCGATAGCCAGTTGACGGATCATGTATAACCGAACCGGTATGGTTCAGGATCGCTAGTAGGCCTGCCGGACCCTTCGCCTCATAAGGCTGGCAGGATGTTTTTGGGCAGCGGGTCGTCCGGTATGGGCGGCCCGCTGGTTTTTTCCGGTGCTGGTAACTCCGTGGATGCTGGCGCTGCGGATGTGCGGCCCACTAAGTGCATCCGCTGATGTGTGTCCCTGTTGCGGTTGATGCGGGTTTGTGCCCTGCCCGGACATGAGGCTGATCTTCGCGTTGCCAACGCGAAAGGCCTTGCCCGGCATTGCGCGATGGCCGATCAGCCCCCGCGATCACCCCTCAAACGCCCCATCCGTCATGCCTTCCCCGACTGTTGTTTCTCCCGCCCAAGCCGTTGCGCACATCCAATCCGGCGACACCGTTTTTGTCCATACCGCCGTGGCTGCCCCCCAGCGCCTGGTCCAGGCCTTGAGCGCCCGCAAAGACGAACTGCGCAAGGTGCGCATGGTGCACCTGCATACCGAAGGGGAGGCCCCTTACGCGGCCGAAGACGCCTCGGAAGCCTTTGAGGTGTCCGCCCTCTTCATCGGGCCAAACGTGCGTAAGGCCATCAACCAGGGCCGCGGCAGTTACATCCCCGTTTTCCTTTCCGAAGCGCCCAAGCTCTTCCGCGAAGGCGTCATCAAAGTGGACACGGCGCTGTTGAGCGTTTCGCCACCGGACAAACACGGCTATTGCTCGCTGGGCGTGAGCATCGACACCGCCCTGGCGGTGGTGGAAACCGCGCGCTGCGTGGTGGCCCAGATCAACCCGCAAATGCCGCGCACCCACGGGGACGGCATCATCCACGTATCCCAGATTCACGCCTTCTGCGAAGGCGACGATCCCCTGCCGGAAATGGCCTCCCCGCCCATCGATGCCACCTCCCGCGCCATCGGCGAACACGTGGCCACCCTGGTCGAAGACGGGGCCACCCTGCAGATGGGCATCGGCGCCATTCCCAACGCCGTGTTGGCCTGCCTGGGCAACCACAAAAACCTGGGCGTCCATACGGAGATGTTTTCCGACGGGGTCCTGCCGCTGATCGAAAGCGGCGTGATCAACAACAGCCAAAAGGAAATCTTCACCGGGCAGATGGTGGCCACCTTTGCCATGGGCACCCGCAAGCTCTACGACTACCTGGACGACAACCCGGGCGTGATGATGCTCGATGCGGCCTTTGTCAACCGCACGCACATCATCCAGAAAAACCCGAAGGTCACGGCCATCAACTCCGCCATCCAGATCGACCTCACCGGCCAGGTCTGCGCCGACTCCATCGGCTCGCGCATGTACTCCGGCGTGGGCGGTCAGATGGACTTCATCCGAGGTGCCTCGCTGTCCAAAGGCGGCAAACCCATCATCGCCCTGCCTTCGGTTACGGGCAAGGGCATCAGCCGCATCGTACCGGTGCTCAACCCCGGCGCCGGCGTGGTCACCACCCGCGCCCACGTGCAGTTTGTGGCCACCGAACACGGCTGGACCAACCTCTACGGATTAAGCCTGCGCGAGCGCGCGAAGACCCTCATCGGCCTGGCCCACCCCGCCCACCGGGAAAGCCTGATGGAGGAAGCGCGGAAGATGAATTTGATGTAGGGTGGCGGCGGTTCACTCCACCACAAACAGTCCATCCCGCAGCACCGGCACCACCGGACTGGGGTCGAGGTCTAGGCAGTGGTAGACGTCTTCGCGCATGCCCTTGTCCACCAGGCGCTTGTAGTGGCTGGTGCGTCGGGCCCAGGAACGCAGGTCGGCGCGGGCTTGTTCCCAGACCCCGAGCGCGGTCCAGGTGGCGTCGTCGCCGTTGGCGAAATACGGGCTGAGGGCTTCGGCCAGGGCACCGGCCATGGCGGTGTCCTCGAGGTTGGGCCGGTCCTTCCAGCCTGCGCAGAACAGCACCGCATCCCGACCGGCGGCAAGCAGGTAGCGCGCCACCGCCGAGCGGTTGCGCAGGGCGCCGGCCACCACGTCTTCGGCCGAGGCCGATAAATGCACGCAACGCGTGCCGTTGGTGGTGGTCAGGGCCAGGGTTTTGCCTTCCAGGCCCGGCGTGTCGCGGTATTCCAGGGGGGAGTTGCCGTGTTCAAAACCGGGTGCGATCATGCCGTCGCGTTCTGCGGCGGGGATGTAGCCTTTTTCCCCCAGTTGCAGCGCCTCGGCCAGTTCGGAGACGGGTTTGACCGCCGCCAGGCCCGACTCCAGCGCCGTGGTGATGGTGGTCGTGGCGCGGAATACGTCGATGACCACCACCGTTTTGCCGTGCAGCTCGTGCTGGTCGATCAGCGTGGGGCTGAGGCAGGTTTCCAGGATCGGACGCATGGGCTTAGGGCTTCAGGTCGCCAAGGCTTTTTCCTTGCACCTTCAGGCGCCTGCCCAGGCGCGGCGGCAATTCCGGCGGGATGTAAAAGGGCACGCGCTGCACCTTGGCTTCGATGGCCTTGTTGCGGATGCGGATGTGGATGCTGTTGCCGGGTTCGGCCTCGGCCACATCCACATAGCCCAAGCCGATGGCCTGGCCTACGCTCGGACCCATGGTGCCGGAGGTGACGGTGCCGATGCGTTCGCCGGAGGCGTTCTCAATGGGGCAGTCCTTGCGGGGGATGCCGCGTTCCTGGAGCACAAAACCCACCAGTTTGCGGTTCAGGCCGGCCTCCTTGCGCTTGAGGATTTCTTCCCTGCCCACAAAATCGTTGTCCTCCACCTTGAGCTTGGTGATCCAACCCAGGCCAGCTTCCAGGGGGCTGGTGGTCTCGTCGATGTCGTTGCCGTAGAGGCAGTAGCCCATTTCCAGGCGCAGGGTGTCGCGGGCGGCCAGGCCGCAGGGCTTGATGTTGAATTCCGCGCCCGCCTCCATAAGCGCATTCCAAAGCGTTTCGGCGTGGCGGTTTTCGCAGTACAGTTCAAAGCCGCCCGAGCCGGTATAGCCCGTGGCGGAGATCAACACGTTTTCGCAACCGGCCACCGTGCCCTTGGTGCAAGTGTAGAATTTGAGGGCATCCACATCAACTTCGGTCAGGGCCTCCAGCACATCCACGGCATTCGGCCCCTGCAGGGCCAAAAGCGCCGTTTGGTCCGAGACGTTGTGGGCCTCCACCCCGCTCATGTTGAAGCGCTGGATCCAGCCCCAGTCTTTTTCTATGTTGGACGCGTTGACCACCAGCATCCAGTTGCCGTCCTCCAGGTGGTAGACGATCAGGTCGTCCACGATGCCGCCCTGGGCATTGGGCAGGCAGGAATATTGGGCCTGGCCGGGTTGCAGCCGGTGGATGTTGTTGCTGGTCACCTTTTGGAGCAGCGCAGGTGCCTCCGGTCCCTTGAAAATGAATTCGCCCATGTGCGAGACGTCGAACAGGCCAACGGATTCGCGCACGGCCATATGCTCTTCCTTGATGCCGGAATACTGCACAGGCATCGCGTATCCCGCGAACTCGACCATCTTGGCGCCGAGCGCTTCGTGAACCGGGGTTAGGGGCGTGGATTTCATGGGCAAGGGTTTGGAGCGGCGTCGGATAGAGGAGCAAGGCCGGTGGGTGGCCATATAAGCGCCTCCGGCGAAGACGCGCGCAAAAATACCCAGCTTGGCACTAGGGCTGTGCTTCCGTTTGCCGCAGCCAGAAGGCTTGCGGTGTATACCCTTCCCACGCAGGGCAGCCGGCTGTTTCCGAGCAGGCCGCAACCGCGTACCTTAGCCCGTCATGCGCTTGCCCAAAGCCCATTCCGTTGCCGAACTGATGCGCCTGCTGGAGGCCGCCGGCCATCCGGCTTCGGCCGAAGGCCCCAATGGGACTGACCCTGGGGACCCGGCCGCCGTGCACGTACACGGCATCAATGTGATCCACAAGGTGGAGGCCGGCGACCTGAGCTATGCCGACCACCCCAAGTACGCCGCGCGGACCCTGGCCTCCGCGGCCACCTGCGTGCTGCTGCCCACCGGCATGGACATCCCGCGCAGCGACACCGAAGACCGCGGCGGCAAGTTGATCCTGCGCGTGGACGATCCGTTCACTGCTTTCAACGCGCTGCTCGCGCATTTTTCGCCGGAGGCGCCCATGGACCGCCGCGTGCACCCCACGGCCACCATCGGCAACGGCTGCCGGATCGAGGAGGGCGCGGTCATCGGCGCGGAGGTGGTGCTCGGCGAAGGCTGCACCATCCACGCCGGCGCCGTGCTCTACCCCCGCACCGTGCTGGGCAAAAACGTGCGCATCCACGCCGGTGCCGTGCTCGGCGG
The DNA here is from genome assembly GCA_030432405.1 of Bacteroidia bacterium. GTDB lineage: Bacteria > Bacteroidota > Bacteroidia > Chitinophagales > BACL12 > WGOA01. The sequence continues at coordinate 17,742 of JAUIHG010000035.1, forward strand.
GCACGCCTATTTCTACCGCACGCGCAGTACGCCGGGCCACGATGGGGCGCCCGAACAGCGGCATTACCAAAAGATGCGGACTGCAGGCCGCGTGGTGGTCGGCGACGGCGTGGAAATCGGGGCCAACAGCACCGTGGACGCGGGCGCCACCGGGGACACGGTGATCGGCCGGGGGAGCAAGCTGGACAACCTGGTCCACATCGGGCATGGCGCCGTGATCGGCGAACACTGCCTGCTGGCCGCGCAGGTCGGCGTGGGCGGCAAAACCATCATCGGGGACCGCTGCATTTTCTGGGGCCAGGTCGGCATCTCCAAGGACCTCACCATCGGCGACGACACCATCGTCTACGCCCAAAGCGGCATCAAGGACTCCCTGCCCGCCGGCAAGGTCTGGTTCGGTTCGCCCGTGCGCGAAGCCCGCGACAAGATGAAGGAGCTGGCCGCCACCAAGGACCTCTACGCCATGTGGCGGGATTGGGGGCGGGGGGACGGTTAACGGATCACCCGATACGCTTCCACACCTTCGCGCTGGAGGAAGCGCACGAGAAAAGGTTCGCCGGAGATTTTGGATTCGAGCCAAGCCAACCAGTCGAAAGGCGGCAATTGGTTGCGCTCAAAGGGATCGCCGGACAGGCGCAAAAGCTGGTCCCGAACGGCGATCAACCGCTGCATCATGCGCGTGGGGTCGCGGTCTTCCAGCGCTGAACCGAGCGCTTCGAGGAGCTGCTTTTGCGGACCGGCTTCCCGGCCGCTGTGGCTGAAAAAGCCGAGCGTTTCCATATGGCCAAGCTGGAAGGTTCGCCCGTCGCTGCGGTCGAAGGCGAGCAGTTGGCGCATGACCAAAGCGCCGGCCTTGACGTCGTCGCGCAGCTCGGGCAGGGCCAGCACGCGTTCGATGCTCTCGGCGGCTTCGTCCAGGTTGCCGGCCAGGTACTGGAAGTAGGCGCGCAGGTAGGGGAATTGGGCGCGGAAATAGGGGTCCAGGCGTTCGCCGAAGGCGCGCGTTTGGCCGTCAAACTCCGCGGACCGCGCCAGGCCTTCTTCGATGCGGCCCTGGAACAGCAATTGTTTGAGTTCCAGAAAACAGGAACGGATGGTCACCGTGGCCTCCAGACGCGGGTCCTGTTTCGGGGTTTCTCCGGGCAGGACCACGCCGCTGTCTTCAAACAGCATTTTGGCCTGCTTGCGGCGGGACTCGGCTTCGGTTTCCGGCAGTGCGCGGAATTCCGCCATGAGGCGCTCGAAGGCCTCGTGCTGGCCCAGTTCCAGGGCCAGCGAAAGGTGGTTGAACCAGGCGATGGCCATGGCGTCCGGGCTGCCTTCCACCAAAAAGGGATGCGCCCCGATGAGTTTGAGCAGGGCTCCGCTGGCCTCCCAGGCCCGCTGCAGGTCGCCGAGAAAATAGAAATAGGTGCAGCGCAAGTGCCAGAAATGGTAGCGCGCAGTTTCGGATTTGCTGGCCTTGATGTCCCGGAGTAAAGGGCGGTCAAACAGCGCGTCCATCAATTCGCGTTTGCTGCCCGGGTCCATGCGCTCAGGCATGCGCAAGGCCTCGTGCACCTCCTTGGCCGCATTGCGCCAATTGATGTAATTGACCAAGCGTTCCAAAATCTCTGCTTCCTCCGCTTCGAGCTTGCGCCGTTCGTCCACCGCCTCTTCCAAAGCGGGAATACGGGCCAGGCGGCTCTTGCGCAGGTTGACGATTTCCAGTGCATCGTAAAAGCGCTCGAAATGCAACGCCAACTCCATGGCCTTGTCCAGGCGGCTGTCGGCCAGGTCGTAGAGCGCGCGGTCCATCAGCAGGCGGTGTTCGTCCATCAGGTGGCGCACTCGAGCGGCCGGATTCCAAGCTTCCGCGCGCATGCGCAGATGCCGGTAGAGCTGTTCGTCGAGGCCTTCGCCGGTCTCGGCGTCCACCTGCATGCGCGCCACATGCCCGGTGGCCTTGCGCGTTTCGTCGTGCAGGGCCTCAAAGAGGTTGACCTGATCGGCGTGGATGGCGTCGTGTTGCGTGGCCGCAAAAAGCCGGAAGGACTCCACCTCCACGGGCGTCATCGATCGGACAAGCGTATACAGGCCTTGGAGCTGCGGGTTGGCGGTGGGCTTGGGTTCGGGCATGGGGTTGCGGCACCGTTTAGCGGCGCTTTACCCGGTTTACGCAGGGGTTTGGGGCGGGTTACACGCCGCCAAATGGGCACAGCGCCCCGGCACGGGCCGTCTCCTCGCTCAGGCCTTTTCCGCCGGCAGGGCCCAATTGAAACTTCGCCGGTGCACCGGCGAAGGCCCCATCCGCGCGATGGCCCTCCGATGGTCGATGGTGGGGTAGCCCTTGTTGGAGGCCCAGCCGTATCCCGGGTACTTGCGGTCCAACTGCAGCATGCGGGCGTCGCGGTGGGTTTTGGCCAGTATGGAGGCCGCGGCAATGTGGCGGAAGCGGCCGTCGCCCTTGACCGCCGTGCGCCAGGGCAGGTCGCGCCAGGGATTGAAGCGGTTGCCGTCCACGGCCACACAGCCCGGACACGGATCTAGGGCGGCCAGGGCCAGGTGCATGGCGCGGAAAGAAGCCTGCAGGATGTTGATGCGGTCGATCACCCCCGGCGAAACGTGCCGGACGGCCCAGGCTTCAGCGGCCGCTTCGATGGCGGTCCGGGCTTCTTCGCGCTGGCGCGCGTCCAGCTGTTTGGAATCGCGCAGCAGGGGGTGGTCAAAATCGGGTGGGAGCACCACGGCCGCAGCGGTCACGGGACCGGCCAGGCAACCACGCCCGGCCTCGTCGCAGCCCGCTTCGGCCAGGTCGGCCTCGGGACCCTCCACAAACAATCGGGGCAACAGCGGCATGCGGCAAAGAACGGGCATGGCCGCGTGTGCCAATGGCTATGTTCAAACGTTAGCGCGGCGTTAAACGGCCTGTGCCCTGCCGTTGGATCGGGCATGCTTCCTTAGCTTCATCGCCGTTGTTCCCTCCCTCCCCTGCTGAATGACCGACCCAACGCCCATCCTGCGCACGTCCGGATTGCGCAAATCCTTTGGCATGGTCAAGGCCGTCAAGGGCCTGGACCTGGAGGTGCCGCGTGGTTCGGTGTTTGGCCTTCTGGGCCCCAACGGCAGCGGCAAATCCACCACGTTGAGCATGCTGCTGGGCATCCTGGCCCCGGACGGTGGGGAATTCGCCTGGTTCGGCGAAGCCGGCAGCCCGGCGGTCCGGCGCCGCATCGGCGCCATGCTGGAACAACCCAATTTCTACCCCTACCTCTCCGCCCGGCGCAACCTGCGCGTGGCCTGCCAAATCAAGGGCGTGGACTACGGGCGCATCGACGAAGTCCTCGAACAGGTCTACCTGCTGCCGCGTGCCGATTCGGCCTTCCAGACCTTCTCCACGGGCATGAAGCAGCGCCTGGCCATCGCCTCCGCGCTGCTGGCCGACCCGGAAGTGCTGGTGCTCGACGAGCCCACCAACGGGCTTGATCCGCAGGGCATTGCCGAGGTCCGCAACCTGATCACGGAGATCGCCCGTCAGGGCAAAACGATTGTCCTGGCCAGCCACATCCTCGATGAAGTGGAGAAGGTCTGCACCCATGTGGCCGTCATCAAACAGGGCGTCATGCTGGCCCAGGGACCGGTGGCAGGCATCCTGACCGACCAGCACCAGATCGAACTGCAGGCCTCCGATCCCGATGCGCTGGCCGCGGTACTTCCAGCCTATGCCGACCATGCCGGCCTGACCCGGGACGGTCAAATCCTATTGCTCGCCGTTTCCGGCGAACCCGATCCCGCAGGCCTGAACCGCTTCTGTTTTGAAAACGGCATTGCCCTCACGCAGCTCAAGGTCCGCAAGAAGAGCCTGGAAGAAAGCTTCCTCGAAATCACCGGCAAGCACTAAATCCCCGGCCCACCCCTTATGCTCCGGCTTCTCCGCATCGAATGGAACAAGATCGCGCCCTACCGCGCGTTCCGGATCCTGATTTTGCTGTACGGCATTTCGTTTTTGGCCTTGCCCTGGTCGGCCGAACGCATTCCCTTTCTGCGGAACATCCAGCAGATTTTTGAGTTTCCCGCCATTTGGTTTTTCTACTACTTCAGCGGGATGTTTTTGAGTTTCGCGTTGGCCATCATCGTCATCACCATCACCTGCAACGAATACAGCTACCGCACCTTCCGCCAACACGTCATCGACGGACTGGGCCGAAACGACCTCTTTGCCGCCAAGCTGACCCTGATGGGCATCGGGGCCCTGGCCATCACGGCGCTGTTCACCATCAATGGCCTGATTGCCGGCTCGGTAAATGCTTTTGAATTGGACCGTTCCCAGATGTTTGTGCGGGCCGGTTTTATTCCCGGTTTCTTTTTGCATTTGATGGGCGCCATGAGCCTGGCCTTTTTCCTGGCCAACCTGCTGCGCCGCACCGGCCTGGCCATTTTTGCTTTTCTGCTTTGGGTTTTTCCGTTGGAGCTGATCCTCAAGGGCATTCTGGAGGGCCTGGTCAAGGACGGCGGTGTGGTCTCCAGCCGCTTGCCGGTTTGGGTGATCTACAACACCAACATCAATTTTGAAGGCAGCGAAGACCCCTTCCATCTGCTCACGCAGGGCTTCATCCCCACCGGCCTGGGCGCGGAAAACATGCTGCTGAAAACCGCCTGGGTGTTGATTTTCTCCGGCCTGAGCTGGTGGATGATCCAACGGCGGGATCTGTAACCTTGCCCCCAAAAGAAGAAGCCCCGCGCAGCGAGGCTCCTTCTAATGGTGTGCGTGTAGTACAACCCGATTACCGCTGCACGGCCACGGGTTTGCTTTCGCCGGAAGGCGAAACCAGCCAGTAGAGGCCTGCGCTCAAACCCGAAGGCAAGGGCAGGCTGGCCGGGAAGGCGGTAGGCGTCCAGGTGCTTTGCTCCTGGCCCAATGCATTGAGCAGGCGCCATGCACGGCCATCCAGTGCTCGCGCGCCGTCTACATGCACCTGCAAGACCCCACCGGCCTGGACCGGGTTGGGCTGCAGGTGCCAAGCCGTTGCCAGGTCCAGCTGCCGGATCAGGGGCACGGTGAAAGTGTCCAGCTCCGAAAAGTCGGTGGACAACACCGGTGCCGTGGAACAGGCGCAACGCACCTTCCATTCGTAGCTCAGACCCGGCGTCAGCACGGAGCCCGGAATGTTCTGCCCGGCGGTTTCGGTGCCAATGGCGTTGACGGTGGCAAAGGAGGTTGTGCCCAGCGGTCGGCCGCGCACCTGGCATGCCGACGTGTTGGGTACGGGCTTCCAGGACAGTTTCATTTTGCCCCCAACAGGTGCGGCGTCCAAACCGGTTGGCGGGAAATCGACCGAGCAGGCCGCGCTGCCGCCTTCGTAGGCACCGGCATCCACAAATCCAGGCGTGCGGAACTGGCCCAGCAGGTCGTGGGCAATCGGCGCAATCGGATCTGCTCCGCTGATGGCCGGGCTGGACAGCGCCAGGAAAAGGCCGTCGTCTATCGTAGCCGGCAGGCCGTCGGGACCGACCGGATCTTCGGGATACACCCAGCGCGGGTCTTCGGCCAAAAGGCCGCCGGCGTCCGTGAATCCGCCGGGCAGCCCGCCTTCGATCCAGCTGTAGGCCGCCGAACCGCTGCTGGCGGCATCGACGGCAAAGAGCGCAGCGGTGTTCTCGTAGGGGCTTTCGCCGATAAGGCTGTTGCGGATGTGGAGCTGTGTTTGACCGGTTGTGCCCACATCGTGCAGGGCCGCAAAGGCCCCGGCAGCAGCCCGGTTGCCGTAGGCGGACACAAAGTCGAGGTCCATCCGCGCCGTGGCTCCGGGAAAGGTTCCCCCGGTCCACAAGCCCCCGCCTTCCACGGAAGCCTCGTTATCCGCCACCACGGCATTGCGCAGCGTCATGCGCACATGCCCCGACGAGCTGCCGGCGCCGGCATACACCGCGCCACCGTTGCGTCCGGCGCTGTTGCCGGTCAGCCAGGCCCGGTCCAACAGCACCTTGGCCGTGTCCCCGATGTAGGGGTGCGTGTACAGCGCACCGCCGTCCAGCACGGACGTGTTGTCCGTCCAGCGCGTGTCCACCGGCTCAAAAAACAGCGGCCCGTCGGCGTAGAGGTACACGGCTCCACCCCCGTTGACGCTGCTGTTCTGGTCAAAGGTCCAGCGCTGGCCGCCCACCTTTAGGCTGTCTGTACCGCTTTTGCTGAGGTACCATGCCCCGCCCTGGTCGTCGGCGCTGTTTGAGGCAAAGCGGCTGTCTGTTCCTTCAATCCGCAATGTGCCGGTCCCGTACGTGTGCAGCACCCCACCCAGGTCGTCGGAATGGTTGCCTTGCGCCAGAACGGTGTCCAAGATCAGGCGCACGCTGCCCGGTGCATCGCTGCGGATGGCCACCGATCCGCCGTGGGTATGGGCCGCGTTGCCGTGGAATGCGCTTCGCGCGAAGCGCACCGTGAGGTCCTGGTTCCAAAAGCGGTTCTCCAGGTAGATGGCGCCGCCAAAATTCACCGCACCGGCCAGGCTGCTGTTGTAGCCGTTCCCGGTAAAGGTCACGTCCTGCAGCGTCAGGCTGCTGTTGGTCAGGTAGATGGCGCCACCCGCACCGATGGCGCTGTTGCTGTCCACTTCCATGTTGCGCATGGTCCACAGCATGCCGCCGGTTCCTGCACCGTTGACCTGGATGGCGCCGCCGGAGTTCTGGGAGCTGTTGCCGCGGAACCTGCCCCCATCCAGGGTCCAGGTGCTGATGGCTCCGGAAGCCAAGACATCCAGGGCACCGGCATAGTTGCCGCTGTTGCCGACCCAGTCCACCCCGCTGAAGCCGGCCGTGGCGATGGCCCCCGACGCCAGGTAGACCCGCATGGCCCCGCCCGTGCTGGTGCTGTGGTTGTCCTCGAACAGCACCGTGTCCATGTCAAATTGCAGTTGCCCAA
>JAUIHG010000255.1 GCA_030432405.1 Bacteroidia bacterium
TGCTCTGGCCGCTGATCTTGATGTTGGCCAGCAGCCAGATCACGGCCCCTGCAGGCAAGGCGAAGACGACGGCCCGCCATAGCACAAAGATGGTCCGGTCGATCAGCGATGTGTACAGCGTTTGTAGGATGCGAGGGGGTCGATAGGGTGGTAACTCCAGACTAAAGCTCGAAGGCTCTCCTCGCAAGACCGTGCGAGACAGGCCCCACGACACCAAAAAGGTCAGCACCACTGCCGGAACGGCTGTCCAAATGAACTCCAGGGTATTGTTGTGCGCAATGTGCGCTGCACGACGGTTGTTGCGCCAACGGTACTGGTAGACAAAAATGAAGAGGACAACGTTGGTGATCACAAAGACCACGCCCGTGATCAACAGGGTCCAGAAGAACAAGTTGTCCAGCAGGGCCCCGTGGGCCGAAGCGGACGGCGGAAAGAGCTTGTTCTTGTAAGCGGCAAAGCTCCAGAAGAAGCCAAACATGCCGACGATAAGAAACAGCATCATCAGCCGGCCCTGCGTATCGGCATGGCGTTCTTCCTCCTTGTCGTCCGCGCGCAATTCACTGACCATGTCCAGCGTCTTCGTCACCTGAATCAGGACGACGACGGTCAGCGCGACAATCAGGAAAATCAACAATCCGGTGGTCATCGGAAGATGGGATTTACGTGTGGTGGGTTACGCTCTCCAGGTAGAAGGGGTGCTTCTGCGGCACCAGGGAGGCCTGGGCCAGTCCGCGGAACACCACGAGCAGGAATAGGCCGGCAAAAGCGAGCAACATGCCAATTTCCAGCAGGCCGATGCTCCAGGCATCGCCAACGGTACCCGGCATGCCCTCGAGGAAGATGTCCAGCCAGTGGGTGACCACCAGCGAGGCAGCCATGCCCGTCATGAGGGCCACTTTCCGTTTGGCGTTTCGCGTTATCAGCACCAACAACGGAACAAAGAAGTTCATGCCCAGGTTTACGAAAAACAGGGTTCTGTAGACCGGATCGCCGTTTCTGGCGTGGAAATACATGGTTTCTTCCGGAAGGTTGGCGTACCAGATGAGCATGTACTGGCTGAACCACAGGTAGGTCCAGAAAACCGAAAAGCCGAACAGGTATTTGCCCAGGTCGTGGAGGTGGTTCTCATTGGCCTGGGGCATGTAGCCCTGGTTTTTGAGGTAGATCAGCAGCAGGGTGGTCACGGCCACACAAGCCACCCAAAGGGAAGCCGCATTGTACCAGCCGTACATGGTGCTGAACCAGTGCGAATCGATGGACATCAGGAAGTCCCAGGCCATCGTGGAGGAGGTGATGCCGAACAGCACCATGAAGGCGGCCGACCACTTCCGGGAGTTGTTGTACCACTTCAAGCCACCCTCCTTGTCTTCGCGCACCGAAGCACGGCGAATGGCGTAGAAACAGCCGATCCAGATCAGGGCATAAACCAGGAAGCGGATGCCAAAGAAGCCCTTGTTGAGGAAACCCTTTTTGTGTGCAATCAGGGTGTCGAAGTGCGGGTTTTCAATCCGGGTGTCTTCCGCCTGACCGGCGAACTGCGCGGCATAGTATTCCTGCCCGTGGTGGGCTTCGGCCTGGTCGGAGACCTTGCCGGAATACCATACGTAATCGCCTTCCATGCCGTGGGCCAGGTGTTCGGCATCGTGGCCGACGTCCATGCCGTGTTCTCCGCCCCATTGCACGCCCTCTTCGTCCAGGGCGCTGTGGTTGTGGTCGTCGTGGGCTTGACCGTGGGCCGCACCGTGTGCTTGGGAACCATGCCCATCGCCGTCGGATTGGCTGTGGGATTCGCCGGAGGCGGCATGGTCATCGGCATGCCCGTCATCCGTGGCGGAATCTGCTCCATGCGCGGACCCATCGTGCCCGTCCCCGCCGTGCAGTTGGTCGTCGTCCTGGCTCAGGCTGGCCAGTAGGGTGCGGCCGTTGCCCTGTGCTCCGTGGGACAGCGCCGCATGGGCATCGTCCTCCTCGTGGTGCTCGCCATGCTCGCCGTCGTGGTCGTCTCCGTGGTCTTCGCCGTGACCGGCACCATGGTGGTGCATCAGGTCCTCCTCATAGGCGCGCAACTCCCCGACCGTGACCGTGTCCTGGGTGATGAAGGTGTCGGTCCAGTGGTAGAGGTGGTGCCCTCCGAAGAGCGTACCCGCCACCACGATGCCCAACAGGCCAACGCCCACCGGAATGAAGGTGGACAGGGCCTCGGGAATGCGGCGCACCAGGATGTGCCAGCCGCCATAGGCCATGGTATGGGTGGCCACAAAAAAGAGGCCCAACAGGCTGATGCCCAGGAAGAAGATGGTGTTCACCAGAAAATTGGCCCACACGCGTTGCATGGAGATTTCCTGGTTGATCAGCAAGCCCGCAACGGCGGCGAGCACGCCCACGACCAAAAGGCCGATGAACACGCGACGCTGCTGTCCGGTAAACGCAAAATGGTTGGAGTTGCCCATGTCCGGTTTCGGTATTGGATCGGGTGTTGGCGTGTAGGAACTCAGGGATTGGCGGCTGCCATGGCGTCACCGGCCACGCTGTCCGCCGGAGTGGCAGGAGCGATGTCGGCCGGGGCCTCTGCGGGTTGTTCGGTTTCCTGAGCGGCGAGGTATTCGCGCTGGCGCTGGCGGATGTAGTGGATGACCTCCCAGCGTTCTTCGCGGCTCATGGCATAGGCGTAGGAGCCCATGGCGTTGAGGCCGTATTGCATGACGTGGTAGTACCAGCCATCGGAAGCCCCGCCGATCAGGCGATCGTCCATCAGGTTGGCCGGTGCCTGACCGTACTTGGTGCCTGTGACCAGGTAGCCCTTGCCGTTCATTTCACCACCGTGGCAAATGCCGCAATACACGCGGTAGTTGTAGGCGCCGCGCTCCAGGGCCTCAGCGGTGGGTTGCACCGGATTGGCGTAGGCGCGCATGGCGGGCATGATGCGGGCGGTATCGGCGGTGCCGACATTCCCGAAGGGCCAGGGCGGCAGGTCCATGGCCTCCATGCTGCTGCCGTAGGCCACCGTGTTTTCTGCCGGCAGGATGGCCGACATGCCGTTTTCCGTCACCTCCGAGGGATAATAGGGCTCGTAGGCTTTGGAATAATACATGTCCGGCGCATAGGCGCGGCCCGTTTTGTTTTCCCCGGCATGGCAAGCGCTCAGCAAGGCGAGCGCCGCAAGGGCAGATGCAAAAGCAATGGAGCGGGTCATTCCGGTAGGGTTGCGCGGGTTGGTGGGAAGCGTTTCGCCGGAGGCGAAAACGGTTCGCAGGCCTGGGCTTGGATTCGAGGGTTGGGTTCGTGTTCGCCGAAGGCGGTCAGAATACCTGACGGATCAGGCCGTCTTCTTCTTCTTCAATGGTTTTCTCGGCGATCTCCACCGCCCCGTTTTCCTCCAGCACACGGCGCACATCGGCAATCTGCGCATCCGTAGTGGAGTCGTCGATCTCAAAGCCCATGAGGAACATGTGGCTGGTGGTGCGCGGATCCAGGATGGCGTGTTCCATGCCCGGCGCCAGGCGGTTGATGTAGAGGTAGAGCATCACCATACCCACGGAGGCAAAGAGCACCGTCAATTCGAAGGTGATGGGGATGTAGCTCGGCAGGCTCAGCAGCGGCTTGCCGCCAAAGTTGATGGGGTAGTTGACCGTGTTCACCCAGATCATGAAGGTCAGGGCAACGGTGGTACCTGTGGCGCCGAACAAGAAACCGGCTGTGTGCAGGCGGGTGTCCTTGATGCCCATGGCGTGTTCGAGGCCGTGCACCGGGAAAGGCGTGAAGCAGTTCCAGATCTGCAGGCCTTCGGCACGGGCATTCTTGACCGCCTTGAGCAGGATTTCCTCGTCCTCGTAGAGGCCGTACAGGATGCGCTTGGAGGGCAGCTTACTCATCGTCGTACTGCGGTTTGATCAGGGACTCGTAGTGGCCGGAGCTTTGAGCCAGTTGGTCGATGTCCGCCTCCACTTCTTCGGAGGTCTTGGTGATGTATTGGTCGCCAGCGGTTTTCAATACACTCTTAACCTCCGCCACCGCGATGACCGGAGCCACCTTGACGAAGAAGAGGAAAAGGGTCATGAAAAAGCCGATGGTGCCGAGGTAGATGGTGATCTCCACCCAGGACGGGGTGTAGTAGGCCCAGGCGGAGGGCAGCATGTCCCGGTGCAGGGAGGTCACGATGATCACGAAGCGTTCGAACCACATCCCGATGTTGATGAAAATCGACAGGATGAAGGTGAACACCACGCTGCGGCGCAGCTTCTTGAACCAGAAGAACTGCGGCGTGATGACGTTGCAGCTCACCATGATCCAATAGGCCCACCAATAGGGTCCGGAGACGCGGTTGCGGAAGGCGTAGCCCTCGTATATACTGCCGGAATA
>JAUIHG010000256.1 GCA_030432405.1 Bacteroidia bacterium
CAGAGCATGCCCAGCTCGTTGGGATTCATCAGCCAACCGCCCAGACGAAGTTCTTCGCCGCCGCGCATGCCGCGATAGAACGTGTCCGGATCGGCAAAAGAGCCGATGTAGAAAATCAGCGCAATGGGGGTGATGGCGTAGGCAAAATATTCCGTCGGGTCCGTCGGCACGCCTTTGCGGTCCCGGCCCACCGCCAGAAATACCGTTATCCACAACCAGGAGAACACCATCGATTCGGCCGTCATGAACCACTGCAACAGCGAGACGCCGATATCGCTGGTCCACAAAAAGGACGCCAGGCCAAGGCCCAGGTAAACCAGGTACAACATCAGTATGGGCGACTCGACGATTTCCATCGACTGCCGGATGCCGCGTCGGGGCAGGTTGCGGTACATCATCCACACATAGCCGGTGCAACCCATGCGGGTAATGACCTTGTAGATCTGCGTGATGGCGCGGGATTCCGAAATCGAAAAATACCCGCCGATCATCAGGCACAGCGTAATGCCCAGCCCCCAGCGCATCCAATGCAGGCGATCGTCGTCCACAGGATGTGGACGGCGTCGGGGCTGTAGGATGGGCGTGGAAAGGATGGACATGGCAGTTTCCAATGAAATGGAACGATTGGTCTATAATGAGGATTGGTGGTTCATGCCCTCCGGGCGAATGCGGTTTCTACGGATTGCGGCGTATCGGTTCGGCTGTGCATGGGCCGGCCCACGCCGGCATAGCTGTGCTGCCCGTTTTGTGCCGCTTCCGGGCCCTTTTGGGCCATTACGGCCAGGCGCTGGCCGATGTCGGCCCAGTCAAAGGCTTCCCGATGCATGCCCTGTGCCGCCACGTGGATGGGATGGGCCAATTCAGGACGAGCATGCCATTGCGCCACCCGGACCATGGCATCAGCCAAGTGCAGGGCATCGTTATTCTCCAGGGCAATGCCCGCACCGAAGGCCTTGACTGTTTCCGCGGTATTGGTTTCCCGGCTGACCACCACAGGCAGGCCCAGGGCAGCAGCTTCCAGCACGGCTGTAGGCATGCCTTCGTTGCGCGAGGGGTGGAAAAAGGCGCTGAAGCCGGCCATTAGATCCAGTTTTTCCTGCCCGAACCGGGGCCCGGCAAAGTCCACGAAGGCCTCCAGATTGCGGCCGCGTACATCCTGACGGATGCGTTTTTCGTCTGCGCCGCCGCCAATGAGCACGAGGCGGCCGGTACCGCCCCTTCGCCGGTAGGCGTCAAAGGCATCCACCAACAGATCCAGGCCCTTGGTGAATCGATCCAGGCGGCCTACAAAGCCAAAAACAGGTTCGGTGCTTTTGCTTTTCGCCTCCGGCGAAGCCGCAACCGCAGCCTGGCCATTGGGCACCAAAACCGTGGGCAGGCCGGGCAGCCGCACTTCGAGGGCTTCCAGTTCCGAGCGGCCAATGCAGTGCACGGCTCGTGCACCGCGCAGCATCCGGTTTTCAAACAGCCGCATGTACAGCGCTTTGCGGCGGCGGCTCCGGTCCATGGCCACCACATTGTAGCTGCCATGAGCGGTGAATACATAGGGGATGCCCCGTCTGCGGCAGGCCCGGCTGAGGCTGGCCCATTCGGGAATGAATCCACCATGCAGATGAAGGACCGTTTCTTCGGATGGGCCCTGATGATGCCGGTTTTGGACCAATTGGTCCAACTGGTGGAGCAGTTCGGGGTCCAGGGCAAAGCGCGCTTTGCGCGAACGGAACAAACGCGTTTTAAGCGGGCGTCCATAGTCCGAAGCCGGCCCTGTGGAGTGCGTGATGCCCCAGATTTCCACACGATGACCTGCCTGCGCCTGAGCGCAGGAAAGGTGGTGTACCACCGAATTGACCCCGTTCATGCGTTGGGGATCGGCTTTGCCGAGGATTGCGTGTACGATTGCCATGAGGAGATCCAGGCTTTGCGCTGGGGCCATCCCAGCAAAAGGAAAAGAATCATTTGGTTGCCGGCCAATCCGATGGCCGCACCGGTCAGGCCGAATTGGCCCAGCAGCCAGGGTGCGGTGGACAGCGTGAAAACCGCCGCGCCGGTATAGGCCAACAGGATGTCGCTGGTTTGGCCCAGGCTGCGGGCGGCAAAGCGGAAAGGCATGGCCGGCACGATAAACGCATAGGCGGGTGTGAGGGCCGCCAGCATCCAGGCGGCATCCAGGTGTGCCGGGCCAAAAAAGAGCCGGTATAGGGGCTCGCGGCCCAGGATGAGCGCAAAGAGCAACAGGATATTGCCCAGGACCATGCGCCAGCCGCTGTGGACCAGGTAACGGTACATGCGCTCCGGACCCGATGCACGGTACAGCCTGGCGGCACTGACCGGCACGTAGTTTTCGACCGCCTGGTACAAAACATGCACAAGGCCCATGACCTGTTGGGCCAGGCGCAGGATGCCCAGCGCGGCGGGACCGAGCAATGCACCGGTCAATACGGCATAGCCCTGTCCGCTGCACCATTGCAACACGGCGGTGCCCAGAAGCCATCGGCTGTAGTGCCAGCATTCGCCGGCCAGGCCGGCGGGCACCTTGCGGCCCCAGATGGGCGCTGGATGCCCCAGGCTGCCCAGCAACACGGCAATGCCCGGACCAAGGCCAAGGCAGGCCATGGCACTCGGTCCCGTGAGGCGTCCGCTTGCAAACAGAACGATCAGTCCAATAAGAGCAAGGCCCTGGCCCGTGGCGTTGATCCACAAGGCACGGCGTGGATTTCCGTTGCTTAGCGCCTGCCGGCGAAGCTGATCCAGCAGGCCTGAGGCCATGATCCAGAACGGGAAAACCCAGCGGTAGGCCTCCAGGGCCGGCCAGCCGTACAAGGGGGAGGCCAGCGCGGCCAAGCACCCAATGAGCGCCGCCGCTGTCCACCAGATCCATGCGGCACCCCAAAGGGCGGCGGAAAAGGCGGCAAAGTCTTTGCGTCCGGGGCCGAGGCTCATGAGGGGCTGGATCAGCAAGGCCTGGGCCAGGGAGGACAGGGCTTGCAGGACCAGCCAAAGCATCGCAAAATGCCCAAAGGCCTCCAGTCCGAGCTCCCGGGCCAACAGCGCGCCGACCAGGAAATTCACGCCGGAGCCGATGCCCTGGTCCACCAGGGTCAGCAGGCGCGGATCCTTCAGCCATTTGGCGCTGTATGTAGGTAGGGATTGCATGTGCAGCAGGGGTGCTTTGGTGCACCGTTCAGAATCTTGAGTTCCCGGTTGCGGAATGGGAAGCTGATGGATGCCGGTTCCCGCCCTGCGGCAACGGATGCCGGCGCAGCCATAGCGGCAGCAGGCGGTACAAGCGCCGATGAATTTTCCGGTACTGGGGCACCAGCCGCGCGCGCAGGGCGTTCCAGTTTTCCGTGATGCGGGTCATGCGGGTGACCAGGTGCACGGCCCAGAGCATTTCGGTGGCACCGATGCTTTCCGCCCAATCGTCGGCGCGGGCAATGCGGTCCAGGGGCGTGGTGCCGGTTTGCGCCACCACAAGCCCCAGCCCGCCTGCGCGCACCAGCCCCGGTACCTCCGGACCTTCGGCCAGGGAACGGCAGTCGATGATGACCCTTTCGGCCCTTCCCGCTGCCTGGTCGATCCATGCTTTCGCCCGTGCGGGCGAAAGGTTTTGCGGCATGGGAGGGGTGTGGCCAAAACGGTGTCCATGCCCATTGGTCCGTAACAAAACGGTCCGGAATTCGCTCCGTTGGTAGGCATGGTACAGGCCTTCGGCCATGTCGGTTTTACCTTCCCCTGCCCCCAGTGAGGTCACGGCAATGCACAGGCGTTCTGCATCCGGATGCTGGAGGTCCAGCATGCTGGCCAAGCGGTCGTAGTCGGCGGTGTAGCGTTCGCCCGGCCGCGCGGAACCCAGGACAGGGAGGACCGAGCGGTTGTGCAGGTCGTGTGCGTCGCGGACCTTGCCGAACACCGCGCCGAGTAAAAACACCAATCCAATGCCGGCCAACAGGCCAAACATGCCGGACATGAAGGTGATCAGGACCGCATTTGGTTTTACCGGTTTTCTGGGCGGTGTGGCCTTTTCGATGACGCGGTGAAAAGAGATGTTGGATGCGGCGGTGATGGCGGCCTCTGCCCGCTTTTTGGTCAGGAAATTGTAATCGATTTCCAGGAGCTGATTGCGGCGCTCCAGGATGTGGAGTTCTTTTTCACGGGTCGGGATGGGTTCAAAAAAGGCCAGTTCCTTTTGCACAGCCGAATCGAGATCCGAGCGGTTGTGCTCGATCAATCGGCGTTGGGTGGCCAGAGCTTCCCGCACATACGCTACGGTTTGTTCGATTTTCTGATTGCATCATTGAGTTTGATTATCGTTTCATCACTAATATCTGTATCTGAGGTGTCACTACCCAGTCTCGG
>JAUIHG010000257.1 GCA_030432405.1 Bacteroidia bacterium
TGTGCCCGGCGGCAGCCGCAGCAGCACCTCAGCCTGCGCCAGTGCCTTGAGCTGGTAGCTGTTCTGCCCGTCCAGGGGCCGCACACGCCCCTCGCCATCCAGGGCGGCGCGCTCGAAGGCCATGCGCGGCGAGGCATTGCGGCGTTCGCCCGTCAATTGCAATTCCGCTTCTTCCAATTCCGCGCAGCCCCGTATGCCGTACCCCATGCGCAGCCGCAGCGCCGTGCGGGCGTAAACCCAGAAAGTCACCAGGGCCGATGCGGGATTGCCGGGCAGGGCAAACACCATCTGCTTGTCCCGCATGCCAAAAAACAGGGGCTTCCCGGGTTTTTGGGCCACGCGGTAAAAAACCGCCTTGACCCCGGCATTACGCAGCGCGTCGGCCACATGGTCGTGGGCACCGACCGAAATGCCGCCAGACAGCAGCAGCATACCTTCTGAACCGATCGTTCCAGAAAAATCAGACTGCTCGCGGTTGGGGCCGTTGAAGGCGCGGTCCACGGCCTCGGCCAGTTGCTCCGGATCATCCGGCACCCGCTCCACCTCCACGTTCACGATGCCCGTATTGCGCAGCGCGGCCAACAGGGCCACGCCGTTGGATTCGTAGATCTGTCCGGGCTTGAGCGGTTCACCCGGGCTTTGCAGCTCGTCGCCGCTGGCCAGAATGCGCACCGTGGGGATGGGATACACCGGTGCTTCGGCCAGGCCGCAGGAGGCCGCCAGGCTAAGGGCACCGGGCCCCAATCGGACACCCCGTTCCAGAATGGGTTCGCCGGAGGCGACCGCCGATCCGATCTCCCGAACAAAGCGGCCATACTCCTCGTGCTCCCCGGAAAAGCGCACCCAGCGCTGGCCATCGCGGTCAAACTCCTCGGCCATTTCCTGGCGCACCACCGCATCGGCGTGCTCGGGCAGCGGCGCGCCGGTGAACACCCGCCAGGCGCAGGCTTCCTCCAGTGGGGGGCCCGGCATGGCGCCAGCAGGCGTTTCGCCGATCAGGCGGAATTCCGAACGGCCCTTTTCCACGCGAATGGCATAACCGTCCATGGACGACTGCCGAAAGGGCGGCACGGCAATCGGGCTTTCCAGCGGCTCGGCCAGGATATGGCCGGGCAATTCGGCCAGGGGTTTCAGAACGGGCGTTCCGGGTTCGACAAAACGGCGGACCAGGGAGAGGGCTTCTGCGGGAGCGATCATGCTGGGGCGGGGTCTGAAAGCGCAATGCGGTGGCCGGGCAAGTTACACCCGGCATACGAGGCGGCAGCGCTCCTGCCGAAAGCGGCCCCGAAGCACGAAACGTCCATCAAGCGCACGCATCCGGAAACGCCGTCAACAAGCACATCGGCAATGGGCCACACCCTCAAACCGGCACCACGTCAAAGTCGGCGTCCAGGTTCTTTTCTTCCCACTCGGCGTATTTCTGCTTGTCAAAGCGGTAGTACTGCGCCGGCTTGTGGGGCACCCCCTGTTGCTTTTCGTCCAGCGCCACGAGGATGTCCTTTTTGAGCATCTTTTTGCGGAAGTTGCGCTTGTCCAGCGGACGACGAAGAATGGCCTCGTAGAGCCGTTGCAATTGCCCCAGGGTGAACTTGCGGGGCAAAAGCTCAAAGCCGATGGGCCGCTGGCGCAGGATGCGCTGCAGCGCCAAAAGGCCCGATTCCACAATCTCGTTGTGGTCAAAGGCCAAATCCGGCACCTCGTCGATTGGGAACCAGGCCACGTTGCGCGCAAAACTGCGTGGCTGCGGTTCAAAGCCGTGCAGCTTGACCAGGGAGAAATAGGCCACGGTGATCACCCGGGCGTTGGGTTGTTCACGCATGTAATGCAGCCATTCGGCATCCGCCTGCCGGCGAACACGGTCCGGATTGCCGAAGGCCTGAAACTGCTGCAGGTAGATCCGTTCCAGGCCGGTCAGTTCGCCCAGTACGCGGCCAGCGGCCGTATCCAGGCTTTCGTCGTCCCGGATGAGGTTGCCGGGCAGCGCCCAGCGGCCCTCGCGCGCCAGATCCTGATCGGGGCCCTCCTTGCGCTGGATCAGCAACACCTTGAGCTCCTCGAAATCAAATCCGAAAATCACGCAGTCCACCGAGACGTTCGGATTTATGCCTGCGTTGGGAAGGGTCTTGGCCTTTTGGTCCATATATCGATGGTCCTGTTGGGGCCTTCCGCAGCGGATATGCCGTTGGAACCATGGGGCGGCCGGGGGAAGCTGCCTTCGCGTCAGAACGACGCAGCCTCAAAAAAACGCAAAAAGACGGCGTGGTCCAAAACGCCTTCCGCAACCCTAACGCATCTGTGATCTGGCCTGCCGCGCCACACTGGAGGGCCATTTTTTGCCTGGAATAGCCTATTCTTTACCCGGCCAGGGAGCGCTGCAATACCGTCGCTCTGCGGCTAAATAGACGCTTGAGCCCTGGGGAACGTGTACTTATTACACTAACTTTGCCTGCTGCACGGGACCCGCCGGGTTCCGGCATCCTCCACCAGCCCCCCTCCCCCGTCCTCCATGAAAAAAATCGGCGTTTTCACCTCCGGCGGCGACGCTCCCGGAATGAACGCGGCCATCCGCGCCGTGGTCCGCAGCTGCGTGTACTACGGCATCACGCCCGTGGGCATCAAGCGCGGCTACGACGGCATGATCCGCGGCGACTTCGAGAACCTCGGTCCCCGTTCGGTGAGCAACATCATCCAGCAGGGCGGGACCATGCTCAAGTCCGCCCGAAGCAAGGAGTTCATGACCGAAGAGGGCATGGAAAGGGCCTATCAGAACGTCTACCGCAATGGGGTGGACGGCCTGGTGGCCATCGGCGGCAACGGCACCCTGACCGGCGCCCACCTCTTCCAGGAGCGCCACGGCGTGCCGGTGGTGGGCATCCCCGCCACCATCGACAACGACCTGATCGGCACGGATTTCACGCTGGGCTACGACACGGCCACCAACTACGTGGTCGAGGCCATCGACGTGATCCGCAACACGGCCTCGAGCCACAACCGCCTGTTTTTCATCGAAGTGATGGGGCGGCATGCGGGCTTCATCGCCCTGCGCAGCGCCATCGCCGCAGGCGCGGAAGCCACCCTCATCCCGGAAAAAGACACCCCCATCGATGAACTGGTGGGTATCTTGGAGGAGGGCTTGCACAACAACAAATCTTCCAGCCTGGTGATTGTCGCCGAAGCCGGCGAAAGCGGACGCACCTTCAAGATTGCCGAAGCCGTGCAGGAGCGCTTTCAATACTACGATACCAAGGTGACCATCCTCGGCCACCTGCAGCGGGGCGGCAGCCCCACCTGTTTTGACCGCGTGTTTGCCAGCCGTCTGGGCGTGGCGGCCGTGGAAGCCCTGTTGGCCGGCAAATCCGACATCATGATCGGTCGGGAAGCCAAGGTCATCACCTACAATCCCCTTTCCGAAGTGCTGGGCAAGGAAAAACCCATCGACGACGAATTGATCCGCGTTTCGAAAATTTTGGCCATCTGATTCCGGTGATTCCGGCCAACCGATCGCCCTCCTTCCCTCCCCCCACCCCCTTTCACTTTTGCCCTCAAACTCCAACGCCATGTTGCTCGTTGCCGATTCCGGTTCCACCAAATGCGATTGGGTCCTCGTCAAGGACGGCAAGCCCTTCAAGCGCTTCAGCACGATGGGCTTCAACCCCTATTTCCACAACGAGGCCGTCATCTCCGGTACCCTTCGCCGGAAACAGGCGCTCTACGAACACCTGGCCGAGATCGACCAGGCCTTTTTCTACGGCGCAGGCTGTTCCACCCAGGAACTCCAGCAAGTGGTGGCCCGTGCGCTGTATTCCATTTTGCCCAACGCCCGTGTGCACGTAGGCCACGACCTGGATGCGGCGGCCTTTTCCGCCTATACCGGCGAACCGGCCATTGCCTGCATCCTCGGCACAGGGTCCAACTCCTGCTATTTTGACGGCAAGACCGTACGCGAGGAAGTCCCAGCCCTGGCCTACATCCTCGGAGACGAGGGTTCAGGCTCCTACTACGGCAAAAAGCTGCTGGCCGACTTCCTGTACAAGCGCCTGCCGGCGAACATGTCCGAAGCCCTGGTGGCCGAATACCACATCGACAAAAACCAGGTGATGGAAAACGTGTACATGAAGCCACACGCCAACGTCTACCTGGCCGGCTTCATGCGCTTCATCCACCGCTTCAAGGAAGACCCCTACGTACAGGAGATGGTCCTGGCCGGCAAAAAGGAGTTCCTCAAAACCCACGTGTGTTGCTTCCCGGAGCACAAGGAGGTCCAAACCCATTTTGTAGGTTCGGTGGCCTATTACTTCTCCGAACCACATTTCTTCAAACGCAATATATTATTTA
>JAUIHG010000258.1 GCA_030432405.1 Bacteroidia bacterium
TCCAGGATGCGGCGGCCCTGCAGAAAGCAGCATTCCACCCGGCCGGATTTCAGCGGATTGGTGTACGAAAACCAGCTGTGGAGGTCGTAAAAGGGAATGCCGTAGCGCAGCCGGGCCGAAACACCGGGATGCACCAGCATGAGGTGGTGCAACCGTTCGACCACCTGCGCCTGTCCATCGGGCAGGGTGTCGAAGTACGCTTCAACGGGGTGTTGAAATCCGGCCATGCCTCCAAGTTCGGGCACGGCTCAGGAACGCCCTGCTGCAGCGCCGGCAAGACGCCGCGCCATGCCGCCGAAGACCACCGCATGCAGCGGTACAAGGGCATACCAATACAGCCGGCCGGGCACGCCCAGGGGCCGGAAGGTGGCGCGCTGTTCCAGGATCTGTTTGGGATTGGGACCTTCGCCCTGCGGGCGAACCCGGAACTCCAGCCAGGCCTCCCCGGGCACTTTCATCTCGGCCAGCAACAGCAGCCGACCGCCTTCCCGATCGGCCACCAAAACGCGCCAGAAATCCAGCGCGTCACCGGGTTCCAGACGGCTGGGGCTCGTGCGGCCGCGGCGCAGTCCGATGCCGCCCACCAGTTTGTCCAGCATGCCCCGCAACAACCAAAGCGGCTGGGCATACCAACCGTTTTTTCCGCCCAAAGCCCAGAGCCGATCCAGGGTGGCCTCGCGGCTGTCGCGCACCGGCACGCGGCGCAGGTCCACCAGGCAACCGTGTTCGGGCACCCGGGCGCGGCGGTTGAGGTCGTCGCGGCTGCGGCTGCTGCTCAGGGCGTCTTTCCAGGAGCTCAAAACCTGATCCTGGGCAATGCGCCGGAAGGCCCGGCGAACGGCTTCGCGGTAAGAGAGCGGATGGATGCCCAGGTTTTGGAACAAATGGTTGTTTTTGGCCACCACGTCCACCTTCATGCTGTCCACCAGGCGCACGGCCAGGGGGTAGGAGGTGGCCGTGACGAAATACAACCAATAGCTGGACAGGCGGGGGGTCATAACCGGGACGGTCCAGATCCGGCGCTTCAGGCCGCGGACGGCTGCAAAACCGAGCAGCATTTCCCGATAGGTCAGCACTTCCGGCCCTCCCAAATCCCAGGTTTTGCCCCGGCTGGCTTCGTGCGTCAGCACGCCATTCAGGGCATCGAGTACATCGCTGACGCCCACCGGTTGGCAGCGGGTTTTCAGCCAGCGCGGCGCCACCATGACCGGCAGTTTTTCGACCAGGTCGCGGATGATCTCAAAAGAGGCACTGCCCGAACCGATCACGATGCCGGCGCGCAATACAGTCAAGTCATAGGTGCCTTGGCCCAGCACTTCCTCCACGCGGCGGCGTGAGCTGAGGTGTTCGGAAAGTTCTTTTGCGTTGGCAATGCCGCCCAAATAGACCACATGCTTGACCTCCAGGGCTTGCATACGCTCCCGAAAGCGTTCGGCCATATGAGCTTCTCGTTCGGCAAAATCGCCGTCGGCGCGGTCCATGCCGTGCAGGAAATAATAGGCCGCATCGCAGGGTGGTGCCCCGGATTCAGGCCGGCGGCTGTCGTCCTGATCAAAATCGGCCTGGATGACGGTGGTCCGCGCACGCTCCGTTTCTTTCAGATCGTCCAGACCCAGGCGTGCAGGCGTACGGACGGCACAGACCACTTCATGGCCTTCCCGCAACAGCAGGGGCAGCAAACGACGGCCGATGTAGCCGGTGGCACCGGTCAGGAAAATCCGCATGCATTATGAACACGGCAAGTCCACAGGAAGTTGCCACACAGGTGCCCTTTGGAAAGGAATTCGCCGGTTCCCGGCAATAAGCAGGCCTCAGCTCGGGCTCTCTAAGGCCTTGGTGATCGGTCTCGGCATGGCGGCTGTCGCGCCAAGTTCCCTTTCGGGCGTGAAACAGAAATCAGCTTCCGCCTGGCAGGCGAAGGCTCTTTCGGTGGCTGGCGCTGGAAACGGTGCATAGGTACCAGCCCGCCGGCCAATGGGGAGGAATACGCCAGCGCGCTGTCAAACCACTCGTTTGGTTCGCTACACGCCAATCCCGGCGATCGAGCAATGCGCCGTGCACATCATAGACCTCCATGACCAATTTGTGATGGCTGTTGCCGAAGGCTTCTATGTGCACCGTTCCCGTTGGATCCAGGCGAAGCTCCAGACGCTTGCTTCTGCAATCGGATGCGTGGATGTCCGAATGGTCTACACGCCCGTTTTCATCGGTTCGCCGAAGGCGGTAATAGCGCAAGCTTCCTGCACCGGCAGCGTCCATAAATCGACCATGTGACGGGCTGTCTTCCGTCAAGGATGCCGTCACTTGATCCAGCGGTGTGAAGGTTCCTCCGTCGATGCTGTATTCCAGATGGCCGGTAAAGGCAATGAGGGTGGGGCCAAAGGACCAATCCAGTTCCACCCCTTCTGCACCGCAAGTGCTTTCCATCGAAGCATTATCCAGGTGCAGGAGGCTGAAGCAGTGGCAGGAAAGGTCGCAGAGGTTGCCAAAATCGCACAGCACGCAAAGCGTACAGGATTCTCCTGGAGCTTGTGCGTACGCGCCGGATGTGGGGCAATGCCCGAGCCACAGGGTGGCGACAACTTGGCCGAACGCAAACGCGCGTTTCAGGGCATGGCCATCGTTTGCCTTCGCCCAACTGGAATTGCTCATCCATGACATCCTCCGGTAGTACGGAGGCATGCCATTCGGGGTAAGCTTAAATGGCGCTTTGTCGTATTAAAGACGCGGGCAAAGCTCAGGCCATTGCCTCTTCATACAGCGCTTCGCGCTGGGCGCGGACCTTGTCGGATTTGAGGTACTCGTCAAAGTCCATCAGCGAATCCACCATGCCACCCGGGCCGATCTCGATGATGCGGGTGGCCACGGTTTCCACGAGCGCGTGGTCATGGCTGGAGAAAATCAGGTTGCCGGTGAATTCCTTCAGGCCGTTGTTCAGGGCCGTGATGGATTCAAGGTCCAGGTGGTTGGTCGGCTCGTCCAGCAGCACGAAGTTGGGCTGGGCCAGCATGATCTTGGAGAACATGCAGCGCATCTTTTCACCCCCGGAAAGCACGGACGCTTTTTTGTGCACTTCCTCCCCGCTGAAGAGCATGCGGCCCAAAAAGCCCCGAATGAATTGCTCGTCTTTTTCGCCGTCGGTGAATTGGCGCAACCAGTCGATGAGGTTGGTGTCGGCATCGCCGGCAAAAAACGCCTCGTGTTCCACTGGCAGGTAGGCCGGGGTGATGGTCTGGCCAAAACTGAAGGTACCCGTGGTGGCCTGGCGTTCGCCGGCCAGGATGTCCATGAAGGCCGAAATGGCGGTGGACTCGCGGCTCAGCAGCGCGATTTTGTCGCCGCTCTGGACCTGGAAGGACACGTCGCGGAACAGGGGCGTACCGTCCTCGGTGCAGGCCGAAAGGTTTTCCACCTCCAGGATCTGGTTGCCCGGTTCGCGTTCCGGGTTGAAAGCGATGTAAGGGTACTTGCGGCTGGAGGGGCGGATTTCTTCCAGGTTCAATTTCTCCAGCGCGCGCTTGCGGCTGGTGGCCTGGCGGCTTTTTGAGGCATTGGCGCTGAAGCGCTGGATGAATTCCTGCAGCTCGTTGCGCTTGCTTTCGATTTTCTTGTTCCGCAGGGCCTGCTGGCGGGCCATGATCTGGCTGGTCTCGTACCAGAAGGTGTAGTTGCCCGTGAAAATGCGGATCTGGCCAAAGTCGATGTCCACCGTATGGGTGCAGACCATGTCCAGGAAATAGCGGTCGTGGCTGACCACGATGACCAGGTTTTTGAAGTCGGCCAGAAAGTCCGCCAACCAGGTCACCGTTTCGGCGTCCAGGTTGTTGGTGGGTTCGTCCAGCAGCAGGATGTCCGGTTCGCCGAACAAAGCCTGGGCCAGGAGCAATGCCCATGTGGCTCAGCAGTTCGGCCGCGTCGGATTCGGCGGTCCAGCCGCCCATCTCCCCGTACTTGAGTTCCAGGTCGGCGGCGCGCAGGCCCTCTTCCTCGGTGGCTTCCGGGTTGGCGTAGATCGCGTCCTTTTCCACCATGATGTCGTAGAGCTCGCGGTGGCCCATGATGACCACATCCAGCACGCGGTGCTCTTCGAAGGCAAACTGGTCCTGCTTCAACACGGCCATGCGGTTGCCGGGCTCCATTTCCACGCGGCCCCGGGTCGGCGACACCTCGCCGGAGAGCATTTTGAGGAAAGTGGATTTGCCGGCACCGTTGGCGCCGATGACGCCATAGCAGTTGCCG
>JAUIHG010000036.1 GCA_030432405.1 Bacteroidia bacterium
CGCTCAAGGAGATGTTGGGGTACCGCGCAAACTCCGGCAAGGAAGTATGGATCACCGAGTGGAATCTGGCCTCATGCGACAAGACCATAGAATTCCAATACGTCGATTCGGTATCGGGCACCACCATGGAGCGCCTATTGCCCTGTGCACAAAAGGATACCTCCACAACCAAGGAACAGAAGCTGCTGTCGCGCATGCCCGTTTGGCTGAACACGTATATGGACGCCCTGTACACCCACCTGTGGCTCAATCAGCTGACTGCGGCCAACCTGTCCATTCTCGACCACATGGACGCTGCTGGTGATGCCTACCCTCCCAACATCATTGATGTGCTGGCCAAGCAGGTCTTGTTGGGCCGAACCATAGGATCCAACTGCACCTTCAATCCGAGGGCCATGATCTCGGAAGACATCAACGACGTCAATCCTACGGGAAAGGTTGCCATCCGTGCCGGCGCCTGGCCGCATGTCCTTTTTGACGAGGTCCGCCAATCAGGAAGCCCGGTAAACGCCGGCCAGGCAAACCTTGTGGTGGACGGCGCACTGCATTACTCCAACCTGCTGACCTTCGGATACAAGCAAAGCGCATATGGAGATTTTCCCTGTGCACCCTGGTCCTTCCAGCGCACCAGCTACACCCTCATGTTTGCCAATACAGGCCCGGACCCCATTGTGGTAGACCCCTCCGGCATTGTCGTGGATGGAATCCACCTGACGCCCGAGCACATCCGCATGAAGGAAGTGGCCTGTTCAACACTGCATTCCAGCAACGGCGACATTTCTTTCTACAACGTGGCCCGCGAAGCCCCCTTGTGCACATCCGGGGGCGCCTGGTCCGCCGGGGCCACCAGCTCCCCCGACCATGACCCATACCTTGAAACCTTGCCCGAAGATGAAGTGGTCACGGATGCGCTGGTCAGCATTCAGCCGTATTCCTACGGGATGCTGCAGTTCAAAGCCTGCCACCCCGGGCCCCTGATTTCCAAAACAAAACCGCTGGTGGCTTTTGAGGTCTTCCCCACCCTGGCTTCCGATCGCGTAACCTTGCGTTCCACGGCCGCCGAAAACACACAGTATACCCTTTACTCCGCCAGTGGTGCGCCTTTGGCGAAGGGCCAGTTTTCCGGATCAACCAGCCTCGACATATCCCGATGGGCCGCCGGCATGTATTACGTCAACTTCACCACGTCCACGGCCAACAAAGCCATCTGTGTGGTCTTAGGCGCGCATTAAGCCCACCCGCGTTTATGCGCCGGGCTTGAACCGTTCGCCTGTCCGGCGAAGGCCGATCAACCCTTCACCGCAGCTATACCCGGAAGGGTCTTGCCCTCGAAGTATTCGAGCATGGCACCACCACCGGTGGATACGTAGCTGACCCGTTCGGCAAAGCCGAAGCGGTTGACGGCAGCCACGGAATCCCCGCCGCCGACAAGGCTGAAGGCCCCGTGTTCGGTCGATTTCGCCACGGCCGTGGCGACCGCCTTGGTGCCGGCCTGGAAATTGTCCAGCTCAAAAACCCCCATCGGACCGTTCCAAAGGATGGTCTTGGCGTTTTCGATGGCCTCCGCATACGCCTTGCGCGCGGCCGGACCGATGTCCAGGCCCATCCAGCCGTCGGGAATCTCCTGGCTGTTGCACACCTGCACGTTGGCTTCGTTGTCGAAGGCATCGGCGGCCACCGAGTCCTGGGGCAGCAGCAATTCCACCCCTTTTTCACGGGCCAGTTCCGCCACCTTGCGGGCGGTGTCCAGGCGGTCTTCTTCCACCAGCGATTTGCCCACTTCGCCACCAGCAGCTTTGGCAAAGGTGTAACTCATGCCGCCCCCGATGATGATGGTGTCGGCCACATCCAGCAGCCGCTCGATGATCATGATCTTGCCGCTGACCTTGGCCCCACCCAGGATGGCCACGAGGGGACGCTTGGGATCGGCCAGTACTTTGTCGGCGTTTTTGATCTCGGCATCCATGAGCAGGCCAAAACCGCGCTGGTCCGGCGCAAAAAACCCGGCAATCACCGCGGTGGAGGCATGCGCACGGTGGGCCGTGCCAAAGGCGTCGTTGAGGTACACATCGCCGTGCCGGGACAGCTTTTCGGCGAAGGCCTTGTCGCCCTGTTGCTCCTCCGCATGGAAGCGGAGGTTCTCCAGCAGGAGCACTTGACCCGGCTTGAGCGCAGCACTGGCGGCAAAGGCGTTTTCGCCGACACAATCGTCGGCGAAGGCCACCTCCCGGCCCAGCATTTCGCTGAGATGGGGTACGATGTGCTGCAGGCTGAAACGGTCTTCCGGACCGCTTTTGGGCCTGCCCAGGTGGGTCATCAGGACAATGGATGCGCCATCGTCCAACAGTCGGCGCAGGGTGGGCAAGGTGGAGCGGATGCGGGTATCGTCGGCCACTTTGAATCGGCCATTTTCCTCGGTCAGGGGCACGTTGAAATCCACGCGCACCAGCACGCGTTTGTTGTCCAGCTTGGTTTCGTTGAGGGTGATCATCGCTAAGGGCGTTGCGCAGGAACGTAAAAAATGCGGATGCAAGCGTGAAGAAAAAGGCCGGGCGGGTTTGTACCCCACCCGGCCTGAATCGCTTGAAGCAGCGGCGTGGGCTCAGGCCATGCCGGCAAGCTTGACCAGCAGGTCGGCCATGCGGGCGCTGTAGCCGTACTCGTTGTCGTACCAGCTGACCACCTTGACGGTGCGGCCAATGCAGGCCGTCAGCTCGGCGTCGAATATGCTGGAGTGCGGGTTGCCCAGAATGTCCACCGATACGATGGGATCGGTGTTGTATTGCAGGTAGCCTTTCAGGGGGCCATCAGCAGCCTTTTTGAATGCGGCGTTGATGTCTTCAACCGTTACGTCCTTGGAGACTACTGCAGTCAGGTCGGTGATGGAGCCATCGGGCACCGGTACTCGGAGGGCTGAACCGCCAATCTTGCCTTTCAGTTCGGGGAAGATCTTGGTTACAGCGCCGGCGGCTCCCGTGGAGGTCGGCACGATGTTTTCTGCCGCAGCGCGGGCACGGCGGATGTCGCTGTGCGGAGCGTCGTGGATGTTCTGATCGCTGGTATAAGCGTGCACGGTCACCAGGAAGGCGCTGTCGATGCCGAAGTTGTCCAGCAGCACTTTGACCAACGGCGCCACACAGTTGGTGGTGCAGGAGGCATTGCTCAGGATGGTATCGGAGGCCTCCACCTGGTCGTCGTTGACGCCCATGACCACCGAGCGGATGCCGTCGCCCTTACCCGGTGCAGAGATGACCACTTTCTTGGCGCCGGCCTCAATGTGGAGACCTGCCTTGGCAGCATCGCGGAAAAAGCCGGTGGATTCCACCACCACATCCACGTTCAGGTCCTTCCAGGGCAATTTGGCCGGATCGCGTTCCGCGAAGGCCGCCATGCGTTTGCCGTTGATGGTGATCGAATCGGCATCGGCACTGACGTCTCCGGGCCACATGCGGTGGATGGAGTCGTACTTGAACAGATGGGCCAGGGTCTGGTTGTCGGTCAGGTCGTTGATGGCCACCACATCGATCTCGTCACGACCGATCAGGTTGCGCATGGTTACTCGGCCGATGCGGCCGAAACCGTTGATGGCAACACGCAATTTGCTCATGGGTGCTAGGCGTTTTGGTGGTCCTCCCCGGCCAGTCCAAACAGGCCTCGTTGGCCCTGGACCGGCCCCTGCGGACCGCTATAGGATTCGGCGGCAAAGGTACGGTTTGGCGGCATCTGAAAAGGCCTCGATTGGGGCTTTGGGCCATCGTTCCCCGCGTCCCGATTTGCCCGTCGAAAATCCGCTCGGAGGCTTGACCAAACCACGGACATTGGCTTATCTTTGACCCCGCTTCGGGAAACAGTGGCTTTGCCGCGCTCCCACAGCATCACGTGGCCCGTTCGTCTAGGGGTTAGGACGCGGGATTTTCATTCCTGAAACAGGGGTTCGATTCCCCTACGGGCTGCTCCCCAACCCCAAAAACCCTGCAATCTCTGATTGCGGGGTTTTTTTGTTCGCTTCCAGCCAACATGGATGCGCGTTGGAGCGCGCGAACGCTTCAACCAGCATTCCTTCCTACCCAAAGGGGTAGGGTATGGCTGTACACCGGCTCCCTACTTTAGCGGCATGCGTGTTGGCATCATCGAAGACGACCACATTATCCGGCGTTTGATCCGCAACTTCCTGGCCACCCGGGAAGACATCGAAGAGGTGGTCGATGCAGAGAGCATGGAGGCATTCCTGGCCCTCCAGGAACAAGCACCACACTTTGACGTGATCCTCTCCGACATAGGCCTTCCCGGCATGAACGGCATCGAAGGCATCCGCATCCTGAAAGACCGCATTCCCAGCTGTGAGATTTTGATGCTCACCGTTTACAGCGACAACGACAACATCTTCAAGTCGCTTTGCGCCGGAGCTTCTGGGTACCTATTGAAATCGGCGCCGCTCAACGAAGTCTATGAAGCCGTCACCGGAGTGGTCAATGGCGACGTGCCCATGTCGCCGGGCATTGCCCGCGAAGTCTTGAAGTACTTCAGCCGTCGGGACAAGAAGCCACAAGGCAGCTTGAGCGCTTCGGAAATCAGCGTGGTCGAATGCCTGGTGGAAGGCCTCAGTTACAAAATGATCGCCGACCGTTTGGGCATTTCCATGAACACGGTCAAGTTCCACTTGAAAAACATCTACCGCAAGCTGCACGTCAACTCCAAAAGCGAGGTTGTGGCCAAGCACTTGCGCGGCGAGATATGAGGGTGGTAAAGCACCCCTTTGCGCGGCTTTAGGCCGCGCCTTCATCCCTTCATCCAGGCCGCCACCACCCTGTTTTCATAGGGTACGGGTTTTTTTATGGGGTGCCGCATTTAGGTTGGACCACTGCCCCCCCTACCCAAAGAGGTAGTGCCTCCGGCGAAGGCCTTCATCGACATTTGGGATAAGCAATGGAAGCATCCGTTTACACCGGCAAGGCTGCTTTCATGCATCAACACAATGCTCCTTCGATGAAAAAGTTATTCCATACCAAAATGCGCATGCTCATGCTGAGTGTGCTTTTCAGCTTTGGACTCTATTCGCCCTTCCATGCTGCAACCCTGTGGGTGACGACCGTTGCAGATGCGGGCAGCGGCAGTTTGCGCCAGGCCCTGCTGGACGCAACAGCCGGCGACAGCATCCGATTTGATGCTTCCTTAGACGGAACACCCATCGTGCTTTCCTCAGCACTACCCGCTTTACAACCTGTGGTCGTCAAAGGCAACGGGATGGCCAAAACGATCGTCACCTCCAACGCCAACGACCGCTTGTTCGTCGTTCCATTTATAGCCTCGGGCTTGATTGCCCTCGAGGATTTGAGCTTGCTGAATGCAGCACCAAGCGGGGTAACCGCAGTAGGCGGAGCCATCTTTTGCAATGGGGGGAGCTTGACCTTGCGCCGCGTCAAGCTGGATGGAAATACCAGCCCCGCATCCGGCGGGGCCTTGTATTTTGAATCCAACGGCACCTTGCGCATGGAAGGCTGCATCGTTTCAAACAACCATGCCGTTGAAGGAGGCGGCGTGTATGTATCAAGCGGAACTTTTCCCCTCTCCTACAGTCCAAAAGTAGAAATCGAAAACTGCAGCTTCCACCACAATACAGCTACAGGTACTTCCACCATCACCGCCGCCGACTTGGCGCACTTGGGAGACGAACTGATGGTGCGCAACAGCACCTTCGCCGAAGGCGATGCCGTAAACGCCGTTTATGTTGAGGGCGGTTCGTTTGGCCTTGCGCGGTCTTTTGAAAGCACCACCATCACCGCGAGCACCGGCGTTGGCTTGGGCACCTGCCAACCCCTGACCCTGACCAACTGCCTCTTGGCGGGGAACACAGGAGCCGACCTGGACAATGCCTGTTTGTCCAGCATCACCGGCAGCAACAACCTCATCCACACGGCCATATCATTTTCCGCTGGCAGCATCGGGCTCACCGGCGTAGACGCCAAACTGGAACCCTTGACCGATGCCGGCAACGGCGCCATGGTGGCCTACCCTGCCTTGTGCAGTCCAGCCGTGGATGCAGGAGCCGCTGGTTTGGGCAACGATCAACTGGACATGGCCCCGGTTGGCGTCCGGGACATCGGCGCGGTGGAGCAGTTGCGTTTGGTCCCAAACGTACGGGCATCGAATGCCGTGGGAGGTTCGGTCAACGTCTTTTGGGACGCACCCGCTGCAACGGCTTTGTGCCCAACCTTGCCTGCTGGCCTGGGGATTGAAATCCTGCGCGATGGCACCTTCATCGGACTTCCGGCTTCGCCTACGGCGACCAGCTTTGTGGATCCTTTTCCCCAGGAAGGCTTCCAGACCTACCAGGCGGTGACCACCCTGGCCGGTATCCGAGGCGGGGCTATTGAAGTCCTCGGTCGGCAAGCACCCAACCGATCCATTACCGGCTTTGTCACCAACAACGCTGGCTCCCCGGTGCAGAACGTGCAGGTATGCGCCTTTGACAGCACACAACAAGGAGCGCTAATGACTGATCCCGATGGCAATGGCGTAGGCGGCTACCTCAGCCAGCCCTTGGACATGGGACCGGACGGCACCATCGCGGTTTGGTTGCACCGCAACGACTGGTCCAGCACGCCTTCCGGGGCAACGTTTTCAGGCATAGTGGGCAGCTCCGAGGCATTTCGCATGCTCCTGGACCACGCCACCAAGGACCTCTACGTATTCTACGGCCCCCTCTTTGGCAGTGGCACAAATTTCAGTATACCCAGCGACACGTTTTCACCGGGATGGCACCATTTGGGCTTGACCTGGGACAGCGAAGGGGGAAGCGTTGCCTTTACCCTGTATCTGGACGGCGACACCGCCTACCACCAATCCGGATCACCGGCTTTCATCGAACCGGAAAGTGTGTGGACGCTTGGCGGAGCCAACAACTTGATCGGCATTCCTTTTTCGCCTTGGCCCGGCATGATGGACGAGCTGCAGATCTACGATGCCGCCAAAGGCGCGGAGTTTTTTCGCCGTTTCCGGCGAAACATTCCAGAACCGTCGGCCCCCAATCTGAAACTGTACTACCCCTTTGATCCCATTGCTTCAGCAGACGGCTTGCTTTGGCCCAACCATGCCCAAAGCGCCGAAACGCAAATGGCCGAACAAATTGGCTTTTTGACCAATGGCGCGGGAATGGGGGTGGACGCTGGCCATTGTGCCTTGACCGATGCTACCGGCAACTACGCCATCTCCCCCATTGACCTGCAAGGCCTGAACTACACGGTTCGTCCAGTGGAGGAGAACCGGTTCTACGATCCGGCATTGCAACTGGCCAACAACAGTTCCAATACCGGAAAGAACTTCAAGGACACCACTTCATATGTTGTTCAAGGACAAGTGGCACTGGGCGGTACCTCCTGCGATTTGGACAGCGTCAAAATCGTGGTGACAGGACCGGTCGCCTTGCCGGTGAACTTTACCTACACGGCAACAGACGGCAGTTGGAATTTTGCCGTGCCTGTTGAAGGCAATTGGACCTTTACCCCAACACCCGATGGCGCATACGTCAGCCACGCTTTCGTACCTGAGGCCCGGACCTTGTTGGTGGCTGAAGACCTGTTGAACGTAAACTTCAGCGACACCTCCACCAGCCGATTGCAGGGCTCCTTCCTCGGCACCTGCATTGTGGGCTTCGGTCCCGACACCACGCCGCTGTACAACGTTTTTACCGACTCTGTGCAGTTTACCGTCCGCACCCAAGACCTCTGCTTCAACGAGAGCTACACAACCGACGGCACCAACCGATGGGACATACGGGTTCCCGCCATCGATGCAGAAGTGGTCTTGAGCCAGGCCTTCAACCCCACCCCTTCTGGCGGCGACTTCCTGTCCAGCGGATTCATTGATGCCCGCATCGATGCGCTGGACATCCGCAACCTAGCGCTCCCCTTGGGTACAGCCCGCGATACCAGTGCCCACTTCCAATTCCGTCAGGCTCCGGAACTGGTGGTCGACGATTTCGGCATGCCAAGACCCATCGATCCAGGCTGCACAGGCAGCATCAGTGATACCATCATCTCCTTGGTACAGCTGGGCACCTACCCCGTAGGCATCCGCATGGAAGAACGTTTTCCCTATGCAGGCTTCACAACAAGCTGTCCTGTCCGAACGGGATACCAATTGAACTATCAGGACAACGCTTCCGGCAAGACCAGCGGGATTTTCCTCCCGGATTCGCTGTTGTCCTTGGACAGCACCATACTGCTGGCCAATGCCGACAGCGTATTGATCCAGGTAGGCCAAAACGAAGCGGTCTACTTGCTGCAAGCGCGCAACGTGAACATCGCCACAGGCGGTCCCTTGGACTATGGTCAATTTGTGCAGTTTGAAGCCCAGGCTCCCGGAGAAGCCCTGGAATCCGATGGCCGCTTTGTGGTGGTGGAAGGCGTTCAGTCTTCGGAGCTCAACAGTTTTGCCCGAACCCCCGCCCTACCTACCGCTGTTCTGCGCGACCCGCCGGGTGCCAACAGCTACAGCAGCACCGCGAGCATCGAGCAGTCCTGCTTTGAATACAACCTGAGCAACAAGAAAACGGAATCGGACGCCTTGTTCGGCGAAGTCACGCTGGGCAATTCCGTTAGCCTTGGTACGGAGATCGCCGGCTTCAGCGTATCCTCCAACTTTTCCTTCTTCGCCTCTGTTGGCGGCGGCCACGAATGGGGTTCTTCCAACATCACCAAAACCACGAGAAGGGGCTGTACCCAGTGGACCAGCGAAACCCGCACTTCAGACGATCCGGCCTTTGTGGGGCCCGATGCGGACATCTTCATTGGTGCCGCATACCTCTACCGCTATGGCGTCGTGGACGAGGTAGCATACGACACTGTATGCAACAGCTTTGAGACCGTACGCACCCTGGTCTTGGCCGAAGACAGCACGGAAGCCACCTTCCAGTTGACGCGCTTCCAAATCCGCGAAGAGCAAATTCCGGCCCTGCAGGCGGCCTTTAACCTGATTCCCAAGGTGCCGGACACCTTGGAAACTGGATTGATCGTTCTGGTTCCCTCCGATTCCGCCCTGCGCATCCTCAACCAAATCGATGTATGGCAGCAAACCCTTCGCTTGACGGACTCCTTAAGCGAACAGGCCCTGCTTGGCGATGCTTCCACCGAGTTGCTTTCCGGTGGGGTAATTACATCGCGTTCGCGCAGCAACACCAACAGCGGTTCCACCTCGATCGGTTTTGACATGGAATACGATTCGGACATCGTGGTGGAGGCTGGTTTTGATGCAGCCGGTTCCGGCGCCCGCTTTGGCTACCGCCACCAATGGAACATCCAGGACGATTCCCTGGGCACCACCAGCGCAGACACCACCAAGGTGACCGGCTTTACCTTTTCGGATCCCGACCCGGGCGATCTATACGACATTACCTATGCCTGGGACCCGGTGTACAATACGCCCGTTTTCCGACTGAATGCAGGGCAAACCAGCTGCCCGAACGAACCGGGCACCGTGCCCAGGGACACGGTCTTGTTGAGCATTGATGCCACGAGCAAGTTTGTACCCGCTCCGGCCAACGCCGTGGACTTCACCATCCAGCTAAGCAACATCGCCCAAACCCTGACGGACACCGAGCGCAACATCTGCCTGGCGGTGACCGACAATTTTGAAAACCTGACGGTCACCGCATCAGGTGGCGACTTGGTGGTGCCCCGCTGCTTCGATGTGGACTCTTTAACCACGGAGACCATCGTTATGACGGCCACCAACAACACGGCCAGCATCAACCGATTCCAAGACCTGCGCCTGCTGGCCATGGCCAGCTGCATGGTCGATGCCTACGAAGACTTTGGCGCTTCCGCCATCCAGGTTTTGGCAGAACAACGCTTCAGCGTGGAGTACGAATCCACCTGCCCGGACGTGGTGCTTGTTGAGCCGCTAAGCGACTGGTTGGTCAACCTGGCCGGCAACACCCTCCGTTTTTCCTTCGACAACCTTGGCGTGGACCAGGTGGTCCGCATGACCCCGCAATACCGCATCGCGCCCTTTGGCCTGTGGCAGGATCTGGCCCCCATCGACTCGGCCGAGCTGAGCTTGTATACGCCTGGGGCACCGGTCAATTACCTCTGGAATCCGGATGCGGGCATTGTGGATGGCCCTTATGACGTACGCGCCAAAATCGAATGCAACAGCGGGGACATCACCTATACCGGCATCGTTTCCGGCAACATGGCCCGGGAGGCCTCCCAAGTGGCCGCAACGTTCCCGCCGGATGGCGGCACGTTGACCGGAGGCTTGGTTTCCATCGCCTTCAGCGAAGACCTGTTCTGTGGATTGGTGGACGCCGGCACGGTGGAAGTCAGCTTCGCCGAAACCGGCGTCTTCCTTGGCCTTGCGGACATCATCTGCAACGGCAATACGCTCAGCTTTGTCAACGATTTTGCGCTCACCCCGTTGTGCGCCGTCGAAAACGATTGGATTCATTACCGCGTGTATGGCATGACCGACGTGTTTGGCAACGTCATTGACACGTTTGAATGGACCATTTATCTGGACATTTTTGAGGACCCGGTGGCAAGCCTCACCACGACGCAACCAAGTGCGGGAGGCAGCGACGGCAGCATCCAACTCAACCTTAACGGGCTCTACCCGCCCTATACAAGCCTTTGGACCAACGCCTCCGGCGATACCCTGTTTAACGGCAGCATCGCCGGAAGCACACAGAGCATCACAGGATTGCCGGCAGGCACCTACACTGTTTTTGTGGAAGACAACAAATGTTCCCAGGTGCTGGATTCCGTGGTATTGGGTTCGACCGCTGTATGCTCATCAAGCATTCCGCCACAAGCACCTGGACATCAGATTATGGGCAACAAGGTGCGCTTGCATTGGGACGCCGTCCCGCAATCGGTCGCTTGCCAAATACGCGGCAACCGCCTGAGCCCTTCACCGATCAGCGGCAAACGCAGCATAAACGCCTTTGAGGCAGACCAGACGGACATTCCATTTCGTGCCTTGGGCGCAGGTTCCATCTGGACCTATCAGGTGCGTTGCGCGTGTACACTTAGTCCCATTGACATTACGACATACTCCGCGCTGGACACCTTTGCCGTGCCTTCGGCCCGGGAACAAATAACCGAGCCGGAAGTGCGCCTGTACCCCAACCCGACTGCACAAATGGCCTTGGTGGACCTGCATGGATTTGCTGGCCAGGAAGTACACATCCATGTATTTGGGCTCGACGGCAGAACGGTGCATACCCAATTCAAACAAGTGGCGCTGGAACACGAAACGCTGCAATTGAATGCGGCGCAATGGCCAAACGGTTTGTACCGGGTGCAGCTGGGCACGAAGGGCTGGACAAACTCCTATCCCTTGTACAAACAAGACTAGCGGCCAAAGCCCAGTGATCATGGAACAGCATGCAGGTGCCGGAAGCTCCTAGAGCCTCCGGCCCTGCTGTTTCTGCACCTGTTCAGCATAAGGGCGTACACGGAGTCTTCGCCGGAGGCGAAACACCGGACCAAATCAAGCCGCTAACTTGCTCTCATGCTCCGTCCGAACGCTTGGTGCATAGGCCACCGCTTGCCCTGCAGGATGCTGCTGCTCCTGACGTGGAGTTTGCTCCTTGCGGGGGCTTGGAAGGCACATCCCATTTGCGCCCAGACAGGGCTGATGGAGATGCCCGATGCCCAAACCGAAGGGGTCTTGCATTACACTCCGGAAAACGGGCTGGACCAGCGTTGGGTTACGTGCGTGGAAGAAGACCAGGACGGCTTCATTTGGGTTGCTGGACAAGGCATGGTGCAGCGCTTTGACGGATACACGTTCCAGTCTTATCCGGAGATATACAGCGACAAAACCCATGTTACCATTGATATGCTGGTTGATCGAAGCAACAGGATATGGTTGCATCGACACGATCAGGTACTGGTTTGGGACATTCGTGCCGACTCGCTTTGGGCAAAATGGAATTTTGGAACGGACATTCCAGGATGCAGCCAATTGCAGGAAGGTCCGGATGGCCGGATGTATGCTGCTTTCGGCCAACAGATGTTCGTTTTGGATGCAGAAGGCGTTGTCCAATGGGCACGCCTTCCTGCTTCGTTCCACATCACCAGTTTCCTCATGCAAGGGAAGGACTCCGTTTGGCTGGTCAACAGCGACCGCGAGTTGGCCCTGGGCGTCCGCGGCACTTCCACAAAACTCAAGATCTACCCCATAAATGCAGAGCGGTTCACCAAAGGTCTGTATCCCGGCCCAAATGGGACGGTGCTGATGGACGTGACCGAACGCAATGCCGCCAACTTCCATCCACGCACCAAGGGTGCCTTCGCTCTGGCCAAAGGCAGCAACGAAACCGTTCAGCTGCAAAACCTTGTAGCACAAGGCAAAAACGGTTATGGCATCGTGGCATCCCGAACCCTGGCCCTTGACCGCAATGGAGCATTCTGGGTCATCGACAGGGATTTGGGGCTAACCGTTTTCCGCCAGGATCGACCGAATGGACCCTGGTTCCGCGGCCGATCCCTGCGCATGATTCCTGACGAAGCCTCCACAACGGTATGCTACG
Source organism: Bacteroidia bacterium (assembly GCA_030432405.1). Taxonomy (GTDB): domain Bacteria; phylum Bacteroidota; class Bacteroidia; order Chitinophagales; family BACL12; genus WGOA01. Next base: position 12,536 of record JAUIHG010000036.1, read on the forward strand.
ACCTGCACATCGGTAGGGACGGAGTAGGTTGGATTGCTTCCAGCGAAGGCTTATGGTCGGTGCCCATGATCCAGGCACCGGTTCAGCGTGTATTGCACAGTCCCAGCAACAACGCCTACGAGGTCGGTGCCAGCGTCCGCAGTTTCCTCGAGAACCCGGACGGCAGCTATTGGACCGCCCTGTGGCAAACCGAAGGACCCTACACCATTCAACGGATACATCATGGCAGCGCTGTACAACGCATTCCAATGGAGAGCTCGGTCCGCAGCGTCTGTCGCGTAGGCTCGGACAGCCTCTATGCCCTGAGTCTTTTGGGTAAACATTACCGCTTGCATCCGGCCGATGACAGCTTTCAATTGACATCGCGTTGGAGTTTTCCGGCCGAATCGGAACTATACGGCCTCTGCCAATTGGGACGGAGTGGGCGCTGGTTGTTGGGCCCTTCGTCCAAAGGCTTGTTTCTGGGGTCGCTTGATGCACGGTATCCAAAACCCATCGAAGACACACGCTATGCCTTTGCCAACAACGTGGTGTACGACATTGTACCTGCGGAAAACAAGCGCTTCCTGTTGGCCACCGAAAACGGGGTTGTCCTTTATAGTTTGGAGAAGGGCGTGGAATGGATGTTGGGCACTATGCCACATGCAGATGTCCCCCTGCCGATTGCAGCCAGCGTACTTGGTGTTGATCAAATCGAGGATGACCTGTGGATCAGCACCACCGGAGACGGCCTTTGGCGTTATTCCTACAATACGGGCCACATCCGGCACTATACGGTGCAAGACGGCTTGGGAGACAACTTCTGCTACGGCGTTCTGGGAGACGGGAAGCAGGCGGTTTGGATCAGCACCAACAAAGGCCTTTCCCGACTGGACCTCAACACCGAATCCTTCGAAGTGCTGCGGCATGCCCAAGGTTTAACCAGCAATGAATTCAACCGCAATGCCCGTATGCGCCTTAAGGATGGAACGTTGTTGTTTGGCAGCATCAACGGCATCAGCGCGGTCGATCCCAGCGAGTTTCAGGCCACGCCCCCATTCCATAAAAAGGTGTTTCCAACCCAATTGACCGTGTACGAAAATCAAGGCAAGAAGCACACGTATACGGGACATGCCGTTTCCGGTATGGACAAACTTGTGCTCAACGGAAACACGCAATCCTTCCGCTTGCGCATCGGGTACCCAGACTACGCCAAGCCCCGGGAAAACCGATATGCGTTTCGCCTGGAAGGCCACCACGACGAATGGTCCGCTCCTGGCGCCGACCCCTTTGTGCAATTCCACCGGCTCCGAAAGGGTCAGTATACCCTGCGCGCGAGAGCCTTTGGCAGCGATGGCCAATGGACAGTGGCGCCTTTTGCTTTGCCCATCGTGGTGCACCCACCTTTTTTCCGCAGCATTTGGTTCTACAGCATGGTGGCCGCCATCGTCTTCGGATTGGCCATATTGTTCTACCGCATTCGGGTGGACCGTCTCCTCGAAATGGAACGCTTGCGAACACGGATCGCCAGCAACCTGCACGACGAGCTGGGCAGCAAGATGACCCGGATCAGCATTTACTCAGACGCCGTTCGGCACGGCCTTTCGGCGAAGGCCACCTTAGACGTCAAAGACGAAGTAGACGCCTTGGGCGAAGTACAGGACATCAGCCGCTCGGTCATCAGTGCTATGAGCGATGTGATTTGGTCTATTGATGCCCGCTATGACAAGTTGGAAGATTTGCTGGCCAGGATGCGTGCCTTTGCCGATGAAATGCTGACCATCCGCGAAGTGGCCACCTCTTGGGAAACCAAAGACCTTCCGTTGGACAAAACCCTCAATCCGTTTTGGCGTCAACAGGTTTTTCTCATTTACAAAGAAGCCATCAACAACGTTTGCAAGCATGGCCATTCGGTGACCCAAGTACACATCTGTTTAGCCTGTGAGGGCCAAACCATCCATTTGAGCATCCGCGACAACGGCCACCTTGCATCCAACCAGAAAACAAAGCGGGAAGGTCAGGGTATCTCGAACATGCACAGGCGTGCGCAGTCGATGCACGGCAGTGCTTCGATTGGGCCGCTCCATTCTGGAGGATTCTTGGTGCGCGTACAGCTTCCTTTAGCCTCTTGATGCCCGTGGCCTCGGACTACCAAGGCATGGCAGGGCACGCTGCTCCAATGGAGGGTTCCCGAAGCATTGCACGTTGAAGTCAGCGCCAGATCAAGCTATAGCTCGTGGCGTTTGCTCATCAAACACAAACGCTTACGCAGTGCATTCCATGCCGATGTTGAATAGGCGTCCGACAAATTTGAATTGGCACGAAAGCATGGTAGTTTGTGGACATACCTTTCATACCATGCGCTCGTTTATTCCCCGTTTGACTTTTGCTTTCCTCCTGTTGTTGACCGTGGCCTTCGCCGGACAGGCGCAGGTGCCGACAGGGTGGCACAGCTACCCCGTTGGACCGCTTGGATTTCACAACGATGTACCGGCGCACATCGTAGGACATAGTAACGGCGGATTCACGCTTGGCATATGGGACACGGACGATCCCAGTGGGACCTACTACACCTCTTCGGCCTACATCGTGGGGGCAGATCACTTTGGCGTGCCGCAATGGACCACCAAGCTGAGCGACAGTTCGGGCCTGCGCATTTGGGATGGCGATACCACGGTGGAAGGGGGCAGCATTTGGGCGGGCCACCTTACGGAAGACTTTTATTACGCCCAATCCTATGCTGCACGGTTGGATGCCGCCGGCAACATTAAATGGACATGGACCGACGACTCTGCCTACTTCCGCTCGCTGGTGACCCACGTCTTGAGCACCCGGGATGGTCACCACATCGTTTCCGGCATTTGCGAGGTTCCAGCCGGAAGCAGCTACGACGAACATGCCTACATGGTCAAACTCGACAGTTTGGGCAATGAAGTTTGGCGCTGGAAAGGGGACTATGCCCGGGACCTCTCTGGTGGGCTGGCTGAAATGACGGTGGTTGAACACCCGGATTCCACCTTGTTCCTGATATCCAGACGCTGGCCTGCTTCTTCTGGAGACGACCTTACGCTGTACCATGTAAGCGCATCGGGCTCCACGCTGAACGCCACCGCCCTGCTCTTCATACCGGTAGGTGGCGTGTACGATGCAGTGCGGCACCTCTTCATGAAACCAAACGGCAATCTGGTCTATGCCGACAGCGATGGGGAATACTATGGCTCCTCTCCATTTGGCTTGTACACCATGCGCATTTATGAATTTGACACCACCGGAAGCCTGTTGAACGAGCATGAGTTTCCGCCCTTCGACTATGGCGAGATGGCCTATGCCACGATGGCTCAAGATGGTTCCATGTATGTTTCCGGGCTGCGCGAACGCATCTACATGGACAGCTTTCAACGCCCATCCCTGGTCAAACTCAACCCGGACATGAGCGTTGCCTGGCATCGGGAATTGGGCGCGCTTTCCGCGCGCGAAGCCGATTCCAACCTGTTGTCTTCCTATCTGACCGTATTGGGAAACAGGGTCTACCAATCCGCACACCTTTGGCATCAAGGTGCTGCCGTGGTGGTCTGGGACACCAGCGGCTTTTTCCAGGAGCCCGGATTTCATGGCCGAGCCTATGTCGATGCAGACGGCAACGGCCAATACGACAGCGGCGAACGCACATTTTCGGATGTGCCCATTTACATGAATGGCGTAGAAGCGGCCCGCACCCATAGTGGGGGCCGCTACTGGATAGACCATGACCGTATGGACACCGTACGGTTGAGCACGGACGAGCCGGACTACCACAGTTTGTTTTCGCCGGCAGGCGGCGAACACGTCGTGGCCCCGGATCCCGGAGGTCTGGCGGACACGCTGGATTTCATCATGGAGCCGCAGCCGGGCGTGCACGATGCCGAGGCCGATTTGACGGTGGTGGTCTCGCCCTGGGTGTTGCAGACCACACATACCGTGGATATCCGCAACCAGGGCACTGAACCCCTGGTTGGTGCCACGGCGACCTTCCATTTTGATTCGCTTTTGTCCGTGAGCAGCAGCAGCGTTTCAACCTTTTCCACGGCAGGCAGCAGCGCAAGTTGGACCTTGCCTACCATTCCACCCGGAGGGCTGAACCGCAGCACCTGGATCCTGGACATTTATCCCTCATTTGGTGGCTGGAGCTATGTGGCCTGCGACAGCATTGTGGTCGAACCGCTTGCCACCGACACCTTGCCGGACAACAATATGGCCACGGTCTGTTACGACATCGCGGCGGCCTATGACCCCAACGACATCCAGGTCAATTGGCCCGGTGCCCCACAGGCCTACACCCACGACCTGCAGGAATACGGCCAATCGCCGGATTCGCTGGATTACCTGATCCGTTTCCAGAACACCGGCGCCGCAGCGGCACGCGATGTCGTGGTGCACGACACCCTGGACCTGGCGTGGTTGGACAAATTTTCCTTCCGCCTGCTGGGCAGCAGCCACGATGTGGCCTTCAGTGTCCTTCCGCCCAACATTGCTGTTTTTACGTTTGAGGATATCCTGCTGCCCGACACCTCTGCCGGCTGGGCTGAAAGCATGGGCTGGGTCAAGTTCCGGATCGGCCTGTCTTCGCCCCTGGGCGAAGGCGACCAATTGGACAACCGCGCGGCCATATACTTTGATGCCAACCCGCCCATCACCACCAATGCAGCCCGTATTTCCTGGAGCGTTCAGGACAGCACCGGAACCGGCACAGGCATTGGTTCGGTGCGGCCGCTCCAGGCCAGCATATATCCCAATCCCAGTTCGGGTCAAGTTGTACATATCTGCCTTGACGCTGCGCTGAGCGGCCCGATACAAGGCCGAATCCTGGACGCCAGCGGGCGCACCATGCGCGCCATGCAGTTGGACTTCAACAAGGGGTGCAGCCGCCTGAACACGACGGACCTGGTTGGCGGCACCTACCGCATCCACCTGAGCACACCGCGTGGCCCGATTCAGGCAAGCCTGTTGATCGAGCGGTAGGGTTTGGTGGATGAAGGGAATTGGTCTTTTCGCATTTCGGACGGCGCCGAGTCTGCATGTCGGCACAAAAGGCGATCATTGGACCGCTGTTGATTCGCAACAGCCCATTGTATGGTGTCCCATTCGGCCCATGTACGCACCATTGCCAAAAGCGCACGGCCCTCTTTTTGTGCATTGCTTTCCTTTCTAGGATTGCTGTCCGGGTATGCCCTGGTGCTCACCCTGCTGGGCGGCCGCCTGGCTTGGCAGCCAGATGCATTCGGGTTTTCCCTGGATGGGGATGCGGCCAAAAACTATTATACGTTCCATTACCACATCCTGCACGGCAGCGGCTGGTGGTTTGAGGGCATGAACTACCCCTTTGGCGATCACCTTGTATACGCAGACGCACAACCCCTGCTTTCCGTTCCGTTGGCGTGGCTGCAGCAGCAGGGATGGCCGATAGACCAGCACATACCGGGATTGCTCAATGCCATCCTGCTCTGGTCGCCCTTTGCAGGACTGCTGGCCCTGTACCGCAGCCTTCGCCTGCTGGGCAGCCAAAGGCTTTGGGCGGGTGGAGCCGCAGGTGCAATGCTGTTGGGCAGCCCGCAATGGATGCGCCTGGCCGGCCATTATGGCCTCGTCTATCCGATCATTCCCGTTTTGCTGTGGCTGCTGTTGGAAATACGCCTGCCGGCGAAAACACCCGTCATGCCCTTGCTCAGGAAACTTGGGCTTTCCTTCGGCATTGGAGTGTTCAGCCTGACCGCCGCTCTGTTGCACCCCTACCACCTGGCTACAATCTTGTTGGTTCTCGCGGCGGCAGGGGCATGGTCTGTTGTACAGCGAAGGTGGATGGAGGCCTTGCTGCAATGGATGCCTGCAGCATTGGCCTTTCTGGCTTTCCGGGGCATACTGGCTGTGGGTCCGTCCGTTGCCGGACGGCCCACCCACCCTTACGGCTTCGAAACCGAACGCCTCCAGGCAGCCATGTTGACCTGGTCCCGCTGGATGCAGCATATGGACTGGCAGCCCAGCGACACCCGCGTTTTGGAGATGGAGTTCAACACCTACCTGGGCATTCTGCCCTTGTTGGGCACGCTGCTGGTGCCCATCCTGTTGTTTCGCTTTTGGCAGAGCATGTGCGGCAGCGCCATGCCCGAAGGCCAAGCGCAAGCAGCGGTTGCACCATTGCCGTCTGCCAGACCCTACGCAGCCATCGGCGTCTTGATCTGGATTGCCCTGGCCGGTGCGGCATTGGCCAGCTTTTTCCCATTCCGTTTGTTCGGAGATGCATGGACCGATGCCCTTCCCCCCTTGCGGCAGTTCCGGGTATTGGCGCGTTTTGGATGGGTGGCCTATTATGCATGGACCCTGGCCTTTGCCGCGTGCATCGGATTGCATATCCGGCGCATGGCCAAGCCAGAATTCCGCTTTGCCGCCACTGCTGTGCTGCTGTTCCTGTGGGGTACAGACGCCTTTTTCCATACCCGTCCGGTTTTTTCCCGCATCCATCAGCCCATCGACGGCATTTACCTGCAAACCGAAGAGGACTACAATTGGCTATTGAAAAAAGGCGGCTATGGAGCCTCGGATTTTCAATCCATATTGGCCCTTCCGTATTTCCACGTGGGCTCCGAGCAATTCCAAATCAGCGGAACCACACAAATCCAAAACGCTGCCTGGTCGGCCAGCATCCAAACCGGGTTGCCGCTGCACAATGTGGACCTGTCCCGCCAGAGTTATGTCCAGACGTTGCTCCAATTGCAGCTCTTGAATCGGGGTGGAGCCACCAGCCTTGACCATGTACCGGACGAGCGCCCATTGCTGGTTCTGGCCCACCCGCGTGCCATGGATACCCACGGCAAAGCACTTCTTGAACGCGCCGTTCCGATTGCTGCCGATGGGCCATACACCGTGTACCGGCTGCCCTTGAAGCGGCTGTTGCCATCTCCTGCCCCCCAAACCGCAGCAAACACTGAGGACCACACGGCGCACCCGCCAAATGCCCTGACCTACACGCATGCCGGGAACCCATTCTTTTCAAAAACGGTAAAACCTGGGTCTACAGATGTGCTGTTGTTTCGCTTTTGGATGCAAGACCGCCTGGACATTCCCCACATGCCCGCCCTGCTGGTGGAAGGCTTTTCCGCCTCCGGCGAACGCCTCTGGCAACGCAGCCGGCGCCTGAACCATCGCCTTTGGGACATCCCTCAGGGAGGGCCATGGTTGGCCATAGAGGATACCGTGCATTGGGGCCCCAAAACCGCAAGCATCCAATGGGCACTGGATCAGGACTCCATCCGCATCGGCAACACAGCCACGCGGATGCACAAGAATAGCATGAACCTGCATCCTGCCCCACAAAACAGAACGACCGGTCCAAAATGAACCGGTCGTTCTGTTTCAGCTTGAACGTGCCTTAATGCACCACCGTCAAGCGATGCTGCACCGGGGCATGGCCGTCGGTGCTTAGCACCACGGTGTATACGCCCGCAGGCCAGGTGCTGACGTCCCACTCGGCACGGTTGGGACCGGCCCATTGCTGCACGCTTCGGGCATCGATCACACGACCGATGGCATCCAATACCCGTAGCTCCATGACTGCTTCAAGCGCACCGTCCCATTGCAAGGCCACGCTGCTGCTGGCTGGAACCGGTTGCAGTTGGCTTTCGCCAAAAGGCGCCTGATTTGTCTTGACCGATGGCGTGGTGAACGTCACGATGCTGCTGAAACCCGTAATGCTGGCGTCAGCACACTGGGCGCGCACACGAACGTCATAGGTGGTACCCGGGTTCAGACCGCCCTGGACCAGGCTGTTGGAAGCCATGATCCGATTGCGCCAACCGCCTGCCGGCGAAAGCCGCCCCTGCAGGTTGTATTGGAGGGCACCCGGTACCGCAACCCAATCCAATTCCACGGAAGTGGGCGAAGGAAGGGCCACCAGTCCTGTTGGAGCCGTGCATACACTGCCCGCATCGGTGATGGAGAAATCGTCGAGGGCCACATCGGACGTGTAGCTCGTACCGGTGATGGCGCGGATGCGTACGCGTACCGAATTGCCGACATACGGCATCAGGTCTACATCCTGATAGATCCAGATATTGCCCTGGTCGCCGCTGATGGCCGGCACCACATCGAGGACCCAGCCGCTGCCGGCGTCCACGTCCACATGCAGGCTACCCATGCTCGCGCCAAACATGTGGTAGGCAAACCGGAACACAGGACTGACGGCGCTGGTCAAATCCAGGCAGGGGCTCAGGAGCAGGCCCTCTTGTGCCACGCAAGAGCCGGAGGTCTCCAGGTAGATGTACTTCCCGGTGCTGGTTCCGGGATTGGCGTCCAGAGAGGGGCCAGTGCCCGTGCTCACGGTACTGCCGGAGAATACCCGCCAGTCCACATCGTCCTCCGTGCCGTTGGCCGCATTGGCCCAGCCATTGTCCAGCGGACACTCCGTTCCACCGCAATCTATGTTGTTGGAACAGGTGGTAAAGCTTTCGAGGTCCTCGGCAATCGGCAAGGTGCTGCCGTTGCCCGCCACCACAAGCGCCGTCTCGGTCAGGGTGCTGGGGCCGGCTGCATTGCTGACCACCAGGGTCACGTCATAGCTGCCCAGGGCGTTGAAGGCTACCTGCGGGTTCTGGCTGCCTGCGTTGGTGCCGCCCACAAAGGTGACCGTCGGTGGGTTGAAGCTCCAGCTCCATCCGCTGGGTGCATTGCTGCTGGCATCGGTAAACTGGACCGGCTCTCCGATACAGACGGAATTGGAGGAGGCATTGAAGGCTGGCACCGGCGGGACGGAAAGGTCAAACATGCGGATGTCGTCCAGTGCCAAATCCGAATAAAAACCAGCGCCTGTCATTCCTCGAAAACGGATGTTGACAATCTGCCCTGCGTAGGCGCTGAGGTCCACGGTGCGTTCGATCCATGCGTTGCCCTGATCGCCGGACAAGGCCGGTGTGATGTCTTCGATCCAGGTGCTGCCGTCAAAGAGGTCCACATGCAACTCCCCTTGCGTGGAACCGAACATGTGGTACCAGTACGACAAGGTCGGGCTTCCTGCCGCAGCCAGATCGATGCAGGGTGAAACCATGCTGGCCCAGACGTTTTCGCATCCGGAGGATGCCTCCAGGTACACGTATTTGCCGCTCCCGCTGGTGTGGTCTTCGGTAGGTCCGGTGCTGCTGCTGGCGGTACTGCCGGCGTTTACCCGCCAGTCAATGTCGTCGCCGCTCCCGTTGGCTTCATTCATCCAACCGTCGTCCAATGGGCACACGGTGACTTCGCAGTTCGTGGTGGTTGCACAGTTGGCCATACCGTCAAAATCCTGTGTAAAAAGGCTGACGGTGGTCGATGCACCGGCCAGCGTTTCCACCACAGAAACGATGGTGTCGTTGAACAGGTTTTCATCCAGCGGGTAGGACACCCAGGCTGCCAGCGTATAGGTGCCCGGCGCGGAAAAGTCCAGGGTACCGGCAAAGGTGTAGCTGTCCGTGCCGCCGATCGGCAATCCGGGTCGGGCGGCAGACGTCACCGTTCCGCCATCCACTTGATAGTTGACCGTATAGGCTCCCGTAGCGTTCAGGCCCGCGTTTCGGCTGTCCAGCGTCACGGCAATGCTGCTCAGGTCGTGGCAGTCCAGCAGAATGCCGCCTGCCGGCGAAACCTGGTCCATGGCCACATCTTCATTGACCGGGCAGCTGAACACACCGATGGGTTTGAACACCGCAAGCGTGCGCCGTCCCGCCAGGCCATTGCTGCCCAGCGTGCGTACGGCAAACCAGAAGGAATCCACGGGGTTGGTTCCGGAAACGGTGAACGTGGTGCCCGTGGTGGTGCCCTGGGACTCCATGTGCGTGGCGCCGAGCATGTACACCTCGTAGCCGGTGGCACCGGCCACGGGATCCCAGCTCAGGTCCACCGAAGCCGGACAGGCGGAAACCACCGTCAGGTTGGCCGGCGTGGGCGCGATCGTAAAGGACGTCCAGCTTTCAGCGGATTGCCCCCCGCGCGTGACGCGGACCAGGCATTGGCCGCTGAGCACCGACGGCACGGTCCAGTTGAGGAAACGGGCGCTGCCGGCGGCGGTGCCGATGCTGGTCCAGGACGCACCGCCATTGGTGCTGTATTCCACGTTGAAGCTGCCCGCATTGCCGTAGGCATCCCAGCGGATTTTTTCGAGTTCGCCGGGCACAAAGCCTTCGCCCCCAATGGGGTAGGTCACTTCGATTTGGTCCTGGATGAATTCCCAGACCACGTAGTACTTCTGCGGTCCTTCCGGTACAGCCAGGCCTTCCACGTTGATGGTGTAGGTACCGGATGCCGGCGCGGTGACCCGCACCTGCTCCATGTTGTTGAGGTCGTCCACACCGTTGGTGGCCGGCGCACTGAGCGCTGCCACGCTGGGCGTTGGGTCCAGTACGTAGGGCAGCAGGGTGCCGCCACCGGGCGGATTGACCGTCAGGTTGAGGTCATTGACCAGGGCTTTGGCCGCGGCCGGATCGCCTTCCCAGTCCAGCCAATAGACCATGAAGCGGACTTCGGCCGTACCGGCCGGAACCGAAATGGGGTGGCTGTTGCTGCCGCCCGTACCGACCGTGGCATCCAGGTAGCGGCCTTCTTCCAGGGCGCGCACCGCGCGAAGCGCATTGATGCGGCCCCATCCAAACTCATAATCCGGCCCCACGTTGCCCAGG
>JAUIHG010000259.1 GCA_030432405.1 Bacteroidia bacterium
TGGGTACAGGTGCCCATGGTCCCACCGCTGGAGCATGAACTGCAGGCCCTGACCCTGGATCCGGATGGCCACTTGCTGGCCGTACACGACGGCGGCCTTCAGCACGTCGGCCAGCTTTCGGATGCCCCACGCAGCCTGGCCATCGGTCAGGCGCACGAAGCCCCCAAGCCCCTAAGCCAATCGGTCTACCGCACGGGCCGTCATGTTTAGCTCGGTACGGACCGCGGTCCCCTGCGGATCAACGGTACACTGGACGACCTGCCACAGGCGCCGCGCATCTATTTGCGGCATGCCCTCGCTTCCGGATGGCCGATGGCCGAAGGCGCGACCGTACGGGCCGACCGCCGCTACATCGAGTTTCTTTTTGCCGGCCCCTGGCATGCTCCGGGACCGGGTACGGTCTACGAATACCGCCTGAGCGGCCTGGAACCGGACTGGCGCAGCACCCGCGACAACCGGATCTCCTTTGTGCGCCTGCCGCCGGGCAAATATGCCTTCGCCGTGCGTGCACGGCTCGGCGAAAACGGTGCCCCGGGCCCCGCCCGGACCTTCCACTTTTCGGTGCGGGCTCCCGTTTGGCAGCGGCCCTGGTTCCTGTTGGCCGGCACGGCCCTGCTGTTCGGCATGCTCTATGCCTACCTGACGGTACGCGAACGCAGGCGCACGCGGCTTCAGGAGCAGGAAACCGAACGCATCCAATCCCGCTACGAAGCCCTGCGCAACCAGGTGAACCCGCATTTCCTGTTCAACAGCTTCAATACCCTCAGTGGATTGATCGAGGAAAACCCGCCGCAGGCAGTCGGCTTTGTGGACCGTATGGCGCGTTTCTACCGCCAGATCCTGGCACACCGCCAACATGCTTTCATTCCGCTGAAGGAAGAACTGACCATCCTAAACGATTACCTGGGCATGCTGCGCGCCCGCTACGAGGATGCCCTGGAGGTCGACATCGACATTCCGGAGGCATACCTGCAGCATGGCCTACCGCCTTTGAGCCTGCAACTGCTGGTCGAAAATGCCATCAAGCACAACCGGCTCACCAAGCGCAGTCCCCTTCCCATCCGGATTCGGTTGCTGCCCGAATACCGCGACGCGCGGCCGTATCTGGAAGTGGCCAATCCCCAGCGTCCCCGTTCCACTGCCGCCCCGTCCACCGGCCTGGGCCTGGAAAACCTTTTGCGCAAATTTGAACTGTTGGGCTTGCCGGAACCGGCCATCGCACCGGACAACGCGGCAGCTGACCAGGCTTCCTGGTTCCGGGTGGCCCTGCCCTTGGCCGAACCCGGGCGCGTGGATCCGGGCAAAGGCCCACGCCATAAAACCCTTTCCGCATGAGAGTACTCTTGGTTGAGGACGAAGCCGCCGCTGCCCGCAAACTGATCCGCCTGCTGGAGCAGGACAAGCGCATCCGGGAAGTCATTGCTCACGTGGATTCCGTGGAATCCGCCACGACCTGGCTGGAACAGCATGGCCTGCCCGACCTCTTTGTGTCGGACATCGAATTGGGCGATGGGCTGAGCTTCGAGATTTTCCGCAGCCTGCCGCGTTGCCCGCCCATCGTCTTTGTGACCGCGTACGACCAGTATGCGCTGGAAGCCTTCCGGGTGCCCGGCGTGGATTACCTGCTCAAACCGGTCAATGCCGAAGACCTGGACCGGGCGCTGAGCAAATTGTTCGCCCTGCGGGCGAACGGCAACACCCCCTCGGTAGAGCGCAGCCAGTTGCGGGAAGCTTTTGAATCCCTGGGAGCTGAAACCAAACCGGCACAGCGCTTCCTGGTCCGCATGGGCGAAAAACTGCTCGCCCTGCCGGTGCAACAAGCGGCCTACTATTATGTGGAAGACCGGGTGGTGTTCTACCAGGCCGAAGACGGCAAGCGCTACCCCCTGGACCATTCCCTGGATGAGGTGGAGCACATGTTGGACAGCGATCGTTTTTTCCGGATCAACCGCCAATTCATCGTGCAGGACAGCGCCATTGTGGACATGACCGTAGTATCAAAAAGCCGCGTCAAGCTGAACCTCAAGCCGGCTTATGGAGGCGATACGATTGTCTCCAAGGAGCGTTCGCCGGTGTTCCGGCGCTGGATTCAGGGACAGGGTCCGGAGGCCTGAAGCAAAGCCCCGCTCGTCCTGTGGTGGCATGCTGCAATGGCTGAAATGGGCTGCCCCTGGCGCAGCCCCCAGGCGATCGCGGATTGAAACCCCGTTCAGACAGGGATTTACCCCGTTGGACAACCGCACCGAAGAACGGCTGGACTGCGGTGCTACTTTTGAACCAACACAAGCGATCAGCCATGACCCGGAAAACCCTGTTGCTGAGCGCCGCTGTACTAGGCCTGTTGGCCTTTGGAGCGGTGTACCTATTTGTCTTCAACAAGCCCCACGTCAACGTGGCCCGCAGCGAGGCGCGTTTTGACGGAACGGCGACCGAGCTGCTGCAAACCCTGGAAGCAGGTGGCCCGGAAGCCGAAGCGCTGATCGGAGCGGTGGTGGCCGTGGTCGGGACCGTGGAATCGGTCGCCCAAACCGAAAGCAGCCACACCCTTACCCTGGACGCCGGCAACCCGATGGGCGGTGGCCTGAGTGCCGTGATGGCCGAAGGCTATAGCCCAAGCGGCGACCTCGAAGGCAACAGCATCCGCCTGAAAGGCCTTTGTGCCGGCCTCTCCGAAGCCGACGAAGGCCTTTTGGGCGCCTTGGGTTCCAACGTTCAATTGACCGATTGCATCCTGGATACCCCTTAGTACCCCCCGCAGTTGGCGGAAGCGTTCGCCATATGGCGAACACCGCCGCAGGCAACATCCATCCACCACCGGGGACCGTATTTCCACTGCACGCATCCATCATGAAACCATTGATTCACCTGTTCACGGCAAGCAACTTGGCGGTGCTTGGCGTCCTGGGCCTGTTTTTTGCCCTCAGCACGTCCTGCGTCCACGAGCCCATCATGCCCGTCCCCACCGGACCGGGTCCGATTGATACCAGCGGCGTGGACACCACCACCATGACGGACGATCCCTGCGACCCGGACAGCGTTTATTTTGAAAACGACATCCTGCCCCTGTTGGTCAGCAGCTGCGCCATTCCCGGCTGCCACGATCCGGCCACGGCCGAAGACGGCGTGGTGCTGAACAATTACAGCAACATCATCAATACCGGCGACATTGATCCGGGCGATCCCAGCGGGTCGGAAGTCTACGAAGTCATTACCGAAACCGACCCGGACAAGGTCATGCCGCCACCCGGCAGCGGGGTCAGCCTTTCGCCGGACCAGATCATGACCATTTTCTCCTGGATCCAACAGGGTGCGCAGAACAACGGCTGCACGGACTGCGACACCAGCGCCGTGACCTTCAGCGGGACCGTCTGGCCGTTGATCAATACGTCCTGCACCGGTTGCCACAGCGGGGCCACGCCGCAAGGCGGAGTTTCCCTGACCAACCATGCCCAGGTTGCCGCTGCCGCGGCGAACGGCTCCCTGCTGGGAACCCTGAACAACGACCCCGGGTATCCGCTGATGCCCTACAATGGTCCAGCGCTGTCGGATTGCGCCATTGCAGCGGTGCGGATTTGGGTCGAGGACGGAAGTCCCGACAACTGACGCCCCGCCCGCTTGTTGCCCTTATTTTGCACACGCAGGCTGTCCCGCTTGCGGCACGCCTTTTGCACCTCACCCACCAACCAAAACGGGCTTCATGCACCGCTTTCTCCCCAAGACGATGAACATGCCCTGGCTGCTGCTGGCCCTGTTCGGCCTTGCGGCCGCTTGGTCCGGTTGTTATTATGACAACGAATTGGAGCTGTACGGCATAGGCCAAATGGAATGTGACTCCATCGGCACCTTTGCCGACAACGTGAAGCCCATATTGGACGGCAATTGTTCCATTTCCGGTTGCCACGTGCCTGGCGGAACCGGACCGGGACTCTTCGAAAACTACGATCAGGTCAAATCCTTCGTGGACAACGGCCGTCTGGAGGAGCGGGTATTGGTGCAGCGCAACATGCCGCCCACCGGTCCCCTGACCAATTGCCAACTCCAATTGATCCAGACCTGGATCGACGCCGGTGCACCGGACAACTGAACCGGCCACACGGTACCCCAAACCTCTATCCAACACCCTCCCAAATCCATATCCCAT
>JAUIHG010000037.1 GCA_030432405.1 Bacteroidia bacterium
CATCGAGATTTTTGATAAACTTTATAAACGTAAAGCAAGTGAGTAAAAGAACTATAGCGTCAGCAAGTAATATTCTATCATAGTACGCAAGTAGACTAGTGAGTAATGGCTGAATCAATGGAAACAGAATCAGCGCTGCAAAAAATGCAAATAGGATATTTAGTAGACTTTTCTTCATTCTTATGAGATAGTCCCCCACTCCCTGATCTCCGCCTCCGTCCACAACTCCGGGAAAAACACCAGCTGCTGGTTTTTGGGCGGGAGGTATTTCTGCCAGTTGGTGCCGCCGGTGGCGGCGATGTCGACGGGGTCCTTTTTGAGGTAGCGGGCGGCGGATTTGAGGTGGGCGATGGGCCAGGCCACGTTGGCCAGGTGGTCGAATTCGCGCATCTGGTCGGTGAGGGCGTCGGTGCGCTCGACTTCGCGCAGGGACATAAAGCGCGCGTAGAGGTGCTTTTGGCGGTAGTCGCGGATCAGCCGGCGAAATTCTTCCCCGTATTTGATGAGGAACTGCTCGAGGGTGAGCGTCTTTTTACCGCTCGATAGCTCACGGCCGCCCCATTGCCAATAGAGGTGGTCGAGCAGGATTTTGGGGTCGCGTTCGCCGGAAAGGCGTTCCCGTTCCGCATGCACCACCAGGTTGTTGGCCGCCGTGCTGGACAGCTCGATCATGCGGTACTGGGCCGACTGGAAGCCGGAGGCGGGCAGGAGCGCCATGCGGAATTGCAGGAACTGCTGCGGCTGCATCCCGTCGATCATGATGCTGAAGGAGGAGACGAGGTGCCGGAAGTAGTTGTTGATGCGCTTCAGGCGCATGGAGAGGGTTTCGCCCGTGAGGGCGGGATCATCGGCCACCTGTTCGATCTCGTTGAGGATGAGCTTGAAGTAGAGCTCGGTGATCTGGTGGTAGAGGATGAAGATTTTTTCGTCCGGGAAGGCCGTGCGCGGGTTTTGCAGGCTCAAAAGGGTGTCCAGATGGACGTAATCCCAGTACGTGAGGTAGTCGGCGTGAATGAGGCCGTCCAGGTAGGAGCGCATGTCCTGGCCCATGGCGGCGTATTTCTCCTGCAGGGTATGGATGCGCTCGATGAGGTCCTGGGGGAGCTCGGCGCGCACGGATGCAGCCTGGCCGTTCTGGTCTGCAGAAGCGTTGTCGGCGGATTTGCCGGCGGCGGCGTTGTCAGCCGCGGAGTTGTCGGTTGCCATGCCCGGAAATTAGGCAGGCTGCGGCGGATGGTGATGAAGCGGCCGGGGCAGGGGCCATGATCCCGGTCAGTGCCCGGCAGTGTGCGGCTCCAGCGGCTGGCAAGGTGTGCCTTCCGCGGCCTCAGCCTTCCCCTTCCGCGCGGGCCAGGAATTCGTCCTCGGTCCAGATGGCGATGGTCCCGATCTCCTGCGCCTTTTTGAGCTTGGAGCCGGCCTTTTCCCCGGCCACGAGCACGTCGAGTTTGGCGCTGATGCCGCTGATGTTGCGCCCGCCGAGCCGCTCAACCATCTCCTTGGCCTGGGCCCGCGTCATGCGCTCCAGGCTGCCGGTAAACAGGAAGGTCTTGCCGTTGAACACACCGTCCTGCGGCTTTTCCTCGGGCAGGACCTGGGTATTCACGCCCAGTTCCTTGAGCTCCCGGATCATGTCCTGATTGCCCTGGCGGGCGAAAAAATCCACGATGCTCTGTGCCACCACCGGACCGATGTCCTCCAGCTCCACGAGGGCTTCCGCGTCCATAGCCGCCAGTTGGTCGATGTCGTCCACCACGCGCGCCAGGGCCTTGGCCGTGGTGGCGCCCACATGGCGAATGCCCAGACCGGTGAGCAGGCGGTAAAGCGGCTGGTTGCGCGCGGCGGCCACGCCGGCGCGCAAATTGTCCACGGCTTTTTGGCCCCAGCCGTCCAGGGCCAGGATGTGGGCGCTGACGGCCTCCTGGTCCAGGCGGAAAATATCTGGAACGATCTGTAAAAAACCTTCGGCCACAAAGCGCTTGACGATGTCGCGGCCCAGCCCTTCGATGTCCATGGCGCTTTTGGCCACAAAATGGATGAGGCGTTCCTCGGTCTGGGCGGGGCATTCGGCGTTTACGCAGCGCCAGGCCACTTCGCCCTCCTCGCGGATGAGGTCGGCGCTGCAGGAAGGGCATTGCGTAGGAAACTCCAGCTCCTTCGTACCTTCCGGCCGCGCGTCGGCCACTACGCCTGCGATGTAGGGGATCACATCGCCGGCGCGTTCCACGACCACCGTATCGCCGATGCGGATGTCCTTTTCGGCAATCTGGTCGGCGTTGTGCAGGGAGACGGATGAAATGGTCACGCCCGCCAGCGCCACGGGTTCAAGCTTGGCCACCGGCGTGATGGCGCCCGTGCGGCCCACTTGGTATTCCACGTCCAACAGTTGGGTGGTGGCCTGCTTGGCTTTGAATTTGAAGGCGATGGCCCAACGCGGATGGTGGGCGGTAAAGCCGCAGCGGCGTTGGCCGGCCGCATCGTTGACCTTGAGCACCATGCCGTCGATTTCCCAGGGATAAGCGTCGCGCTGCAGCTCCCAGGCTTCCACAAAAGCCAGGGCCTTGTCGATGCCTTTGGCCACCCGCATGGGGGGCAGGGGTTTGGTGCCTGCGGTAGGGCCATCGGGCAGTTTGCGGTCCAGCCAGTGGCGTTCGCGGGCGGCACGCCCGGGTACCTGAAAACCGAATTCAGCCAGCCGTTCCAATTGCGCGGCATGGCTTTCCAGGCCTTTGGCGCTGCCGTCCAGCAGGTCCGTGCCTTCGCCGGAAACGGCGAAACCCAAATGAAAAATGAACGCCTCCATGCCGCGGCGTGCCACCTCCGAGGAGTCCTTCATGCGCAGGCCGCCGGCGGCGGTATTGCGCGGATTCTGGAAGGTGGGCAGGTCTTCTGCGGCGCGGCGGGCGTTGATGGCGTCAAAAACCTCCTTGGCAATGACCACCTCGCCGCGCAGTTCCGCCCGCGCGATGCCCAGTTTGGAAAAGGGCGCCCGCAGCGGCACCGAACGCAGGACCTTGACGTTGTTGGTGATTTCCTCGCCCTGCACACCATTGCCGCGTGTGGCGGCGCGGACCAGCAGGTCGTTTTCGTACAGCAGGCTGATGGAGGAGCCGTCAAACTTGGGTTCCACGGCGTATTCGGGCTGCTCCAGGCCGGTCAGCGCGCGCACTTTTCGGTCCCATTCGGCCAGGTCTTCGGCGTTGTAGCTGTTGTCCAGCGACAGCATCGGCACCGCATGGTCAACGCTCGGAAAGTCGTCGCTCAACCCGCGGGCCACGCGTTGCGTGGGGGAGTCCGCGCTGCGCAACGCCGGATGCGCCGCTTCCAGCGCCTGCAATTCCTTGAACAGGCGGTCGTAATCCGCGTCGGGGATCAGCTGCTCGGCCTGTACGTAATAGGCGTGGTCCAGTTTTTCGATGAGCGCCGCCAGGGCGGCGATGCGCTCGGCGGGATCCTGAGGGCCCTTGCCGGCCAGCAAGTCTTTTAAACCTTCGAGGGCGGGCGCGGCGTGTGGCGATCGGGCCATGGCGGAAGCGGGGCTTTGGGCCGTGGAGGCCCCTTATGCACGGGGATGGAATGCGGGTGGGCTCAGCCTTCGCCGACCAGGCCGTCAATGGCCTTGGCCAGTTTGCGGTCCTTGTCGGTGATGGTATTGCCTTCGTCGTGGGTGGTCAGTTCAATGGTGACCGTGTTGTAGACGTTGCTCCAGTTGGGGTGGTGCTGCTGGCATTCGGCCAGCATGGCCACGCGCGTCATGAACGCGAAGGCTTCGCTGAAATCCGCAAATTCAAAGGAACGGGAGAGTTTGTTGTCGGCTTCTTTCCAGGCCATGGGACGGGGATTTGGCGTGTGCCGGAGGATTCCGGGACGCCGAGAAGTTAACGGCGCAGCGGCAGACCATCACCCCTGATCTGAGGCGCATTTCAGAAACTCCAGTCGCCCTTGTCCAGGCCTTCCACGCTGTAGCGCAGCAGGTCGATGGAGCCGCGGATGTCGTCCTTGTCGCACATCTCGATGACCTGGTGCACGTTGCGGCAAGGGATGGAGACCGCACCGCAGATGGCGCCCTGCATGCTCATGCGCTGGATGCCGGCCGTATCGGTGCCGCCCTTGGGCAGCACTTCCGGCTGCCAGGTGATGTCCCTTTTCGCAGCCACTTCCTTCATGTAGCGCACCATGCGGTAATCGCAAATCACCGAGGCGTCCATCATCTTGATGGCCGTGCCCTTGCCCAGTTTGGTGACGCTCTCCTCGGGACGCGAACCCGGGGTGTCAAAGGCGATGGTCACGTCCAGGCCAAAGCCGAAGTCCGGCTGGATGCCGTTGGCCGACACATGCGCGCCGCGGATGCCGACTTCTTCCTGCACGGTGAACACCGCGTAGAAGTCATACGGGCTCTGTTCCATTTCCCGCAGCACCTCGATGAGGATGAAGACGCTCACCCGGTTGTCCAGGGACTTGACGTTCACGCAGTTGCCCATCTCGATCAGGCCGCGTTCGCGGGTCACCGGGTTGCCTACGGAAACGATTTTCTCGACTTCCTCGCGGGGCAGCCCCACGTCGATGAAAAAGTCCTCAAGCTGCAGCTTTTTGCCGCGCTCCTCGGGCGTCATCAAATGGACCGGCTTGGAGCCCATCACGCCGATCAAATCCTGGCTGCCGTGCACGATCACGCGCTGGGCGGTCAGGGTTTTGGGGTCAAAACCCCCGAGCGGCACAAAGTGGATGAAGCCGTTCTCCTCGATGTGGGAGACCATGAAACCGATCTCGTCCATATGGGCGGCGGCCATGACCTTGCGGCTGGAGTCCTTGCCCTTTTTCAGGGCGATCACATTGCCCATGCGGTCCACCTTGACCTCATCGGCCAGGGATTCGACTTCGCGCAGGACCACTTCGCGGATGCGCTGTTCAAAGCCCGGGGCGCCGGGGGTCTCGCAGATTTCCGCGAGCAGGGATACGTTGATCGACATAACGGGGGGGTGTTGGCGGGCTAAAATAGCCAATCCAACGCCCGGGGTACAGGACCTTGACGTTCCTTAACGGCGTGCAGGCGGGGTGTGGGGTTCGCCGGAGGCGAAGACCACCTGCAGCAGAGGCAGGAACCGTACCGCGGCAGGCCCCCGCAGCGCTACTTGATCAGGCTGAGCTTCAGCATGTTGGTGCGGCCGCGGGCGCCCAGGGGCATGGTGCCCGTGTTGATGACCACATCGCCTTTGGAGACCAGGCCGTTTTTCTTCAGGATGGCCTGCACCTCGGAGATGGTGGTGTCCGTGCCCTCGAAACGGTCGTAGTAAAAGGCGCGCACGCCCCAGACCAGGCTCAGGGAGCGGATCAGCTGGCGGCTGTCCGTGAAGATGTAGATGGCAGCCTTCGGCCGTTGGGCCGAAAGCATATAGGCCGTGTAACCGGAGCGCGTCATGCCCATCATGGCCGTGGCGTTGACGTGCAGGCCGATGGAGGTGGCGTTGTAGCAGATCGCGTCGCTGAGGTAGGTCGGCGATTCGCGGTTGGGCTTCATGTCGCGGTGGTAAATGTTTTCTTCCTTTTCCACCTCGGCCACGATGGCCTGCATGGCTTCGACCACCTTGAGCGGGTACTGGCCCACCGAGGTTTCGCCGGAGAGCATCACCGCATCGGCGCCGTCGTAGACCGCGTTGGCCACGTCCGTGGCTTCCGCCCTTGTGGGGCGAAAATGGTTGATCATGCTCTCCATCATCTGCGTGGCAATGACCACCGGTTTGGCGGCGGCCATGCACTTGCGGGTGATGTTTTTCTGGATCATCGGGATGCGCTCCATGGGCACTTCCACGCCCAGGTCGCCGCGGGCGATCATGATGCCGTCAGCCGCCTCGATGATGCCGTCGATTTCCTCCAGGGCCTCCGGACGCTCCACCTTGGCGATGATGCGCAGGTCCTTGTTGTGGTAGTTGATGATGCCGCGCAGCTCCCGCAAATCGTCCGCTTTGCGGACGAAACTCAGCGCGATCCACTGGATGTCGCAATCCAGCACCCAGCGCAAGTCGTTTTTGTCCTTGTCCGTCAGGCTGGGCTCGGAGATGCGCGTGTGGGGCATGTTGACGCCCTTGCGGCTGGAGAGCGTGCCGCCGAACAGCACTTTCGCGCGTACGCGCGAAGGCGAGAGCTTCTTGGTGATCTGCAGCTCCAGCTTGCCGTCGTCGATGAGGATGTGGTCGCCTTCGGCCACGTCGCGGGCAAACTTTTCGTAGCTGATGCGGATCAACTCGGCGGTGGTGTCCACGTCGTCGGTGGTCATCTCCACCGTCTGGCCGTCTTCCAGTTCCACCGTGCCGGCGCTGATGGTGCCGGTGCGGATCTTGGGCCCCTGCAGGTCGGCCAGGATGCCCACGGAGCTGCCGAGTTCGTCGTTGATGGACTGGATCAGCTCGATGACCTCCTTGTGTTTCTCCTCGTTGCCGTGGGAGAGGTTGAGGCGGAAGATGTTGACCCCTGCGCGGACCAGCTCGGCGAGCGTGTCGCGGTTGTCGATGGCCGGACCAACGGTGGCGATGATCTTGGTCCGGTTGCGGGAATAGTTCATTCCAAAAGCACGTTGAGCCGCTGTTTCACTTTGGGCGGCTGGACATGGAAAACGGTCAGTACGTCGGGAAGGGGTCGTATGCGGTCGAGGAGGAGGGCAAAATGCTCTTCGTACCACCCGCCCTGAACGAGCAGGAAATAGTCGAAGCTCTTTTGCTCGGGCAGAAGATAGGCGCCCGAAAAGCGGTTCGAAATTAGGCAAAACGAGGACTTGTCGACCGGGCATTCGCCCGTGAAACGGGCAAAGCCTCCACCTTCCGGCGCATTGGGCGTCAGATCCTCGGTGCGCCCCAGGTTCCAGTCCAGGTGCCGGTTGAACAACCAGGCCAGGCGGTAATCGCGCAGGCTGGACACGATGCCGGCCACCTCGCCCGATTCGGGCGCTACCGAATGCAGGCGCTTTCGGGTGGGTGGGGCAGCGGGCTGACCGGCAGTCCGTGTGAATCGGCGCATGGGCCGAAACTACGCGGTGTACAGCGTTTTTGGGGCGTTCCAATGCGGAATATGCATCTTCCAGACGTCGTGTATTGGGTTGATCTTCAAGGTGTTGTCGATTAAGTTATCGACATTGTTCCGTCCGGAAAGCGCATTAAGCCCACGATTGCTTTTCTTTGCCCCGTTCAAAATTTCAGCACAACAAACCACCTGCGTGTATGTCTGATATCGCAGATCGCGTGAAAAAGATCATCATCGACAAGCTCGGTGTTGACGAAAATGAGGTGACGCCGGAAGCCAGCTTCACCAACGACCTGGGCGCCGACTCCCTGGACACCGTAGAACTCATCATGGAGTTCGAAAAGGAGTTCAACATCAACATCCCGGACGAACAGGCCGAGAACATCACCAACGTGGGCGAAGCCATCGCCTACCTGGAGGAAAACGCCAAGTAAGGCGCTTTCCGAATGCAAACTGGAGTCCGGCACGCCTAGGCGTTGCCGGACCCCTTTTTAATAGGCCGACTCCAAAGGCCAACGCGGCGACCGGCCTTTGCGGAACCAAACCCTACGCATGGATCTGAAACGCGTTGTGATTACCGGCATGGGGGCATTGACCCCCATCGGGAACACCCTGGAAGACTACTGGAAAGGCCTCTTGGATGGCCGTTCCGGTGCGGCCCGCATTACCCATTTTGATCCGGAACTCTTCCGCACGCAGTTTGCGTGCGAAGTCAAGGATTTCAACGTCCAGGACCACCTCGACCGCAAGGAGGCCCGGCGCATGGACCCCTTTGTGCACTACGCCATGGTGGCGGCGCACGAAGCGGTCCTGGCGTCCGGTCTGGAGGACTACACCGAACTGGACAAGGACCGCGTGGGGGTCATCTGGGGCGCCGGCATCGGCGGCCTGTTGACGTTTGAAGAGGAGATCGGCGGCTGGGCCCGCCGCGAAGACGGTTCGCCGCGCTTCAATCCCTTCTTCATTCCCAAGATGATCGTGGACATCAGCGCCGGACACATCTCCATGCACTATGGCTACCGGGGCCTGAACTTCTCAACGGTTTCGGCCTGTGCGTCCAGCACCAACGCCATCATCGACGCGTTCAACTACATCCGTTTGGGCAAGGCGCAGGTGATTGTGACCGGGGGCTCGGAAGCCGCTGTGACGGCATCGGGCATCGGCGGTTTCAACGCCATGAAGGCCCTTTCGGAACGCAACGACGATCCGCAAAGCGCCTCCCGTCCCTTCGACAAGGACCGGGACGGTTTTGTGCTCGGCGAAGGCGCCGGTGCCCTCATCCTCGAGGAACGCGAACATGCCATCGCGCGCGGCGCGACCATCTACGCGGAAGTGGCCGGTGGCGGCCTTTCGGCGGACGCCCACCACATGACCGCCCCGCATCCCGAAGGCCTGGGTGCCCGCAACGTGATGCTGGATGCGCTCAAGGATGCCGGCATGGATGCCGGCGAACTGGACTACATCAACGTGCACGGCACCTCCACACCCCTGGGCGACATCGCGGAAACACGTGCCATCCGGGACGTGTTCGGCGATGCGGCCTTCAAGCTGAACATCAGCTCCACGAAGTCCATGACCGGCCACCTCCTCGGTGCTGCCGGCGCTATCGAATCGATCGCCTGCACGATGGCCGTACACCAGGACATCGTGCCGCCGACCATCAACCACTTCACCGACGATCCCGAGTTCCACCCGGACCTAAACTTCACCTTCGGCAAAGCCGAAAAACGCAGCGTCCGTGCCGCATTGAGCAACACCTTCGGGTTTGGCGGCCACAATGCCTCGGTGATTGTCAAAAAGTACGAGGACTAATGGCGCGCTTTTGGCGTCAACAGTACAACCTCCACTTTTCCCCCAAAAAGGACCTGGCGCGGCAGCTCAAACGCGTCACCGGTGTGGCGCCCGGCAAGCTGGCCGTGTATGAACTGGCCATGCAGCACAGCTCGGCCTTCGGCAAACTGACCGAAAACAACGAGCGTTTGGAACTGCTCGGCGACTCGGTCATCGACCTGGCCGTTGCCGACCACCTATTCCAGCATTTTCCGATGAAGCCGGAGGGCTTTTTGACGGAGATGCGCTCCAAGATGGTTTCCCGGGGCATGCTCAACGACATTGCCCTCAAACTCGGGCTCAAGGACCTCATCGTCCGCAAGGCTTCCGAAGGGGACTTTCATAAAAGCTCCATTGCGGGCAACGCGCTCGAAGCCCTGGTCGGGGCCATTTACCTCGATCAGGGCTTCGACGTAGCTCACCGCTTTGTGCTCCAGCGCATGGTCCGGCCCCATATTGACCTGGACGACCTGGTCCGTACCACGGTCAATTTCAAAAGCAAGCTGTTGGAGTGGTGCCAGAAGCGGCAGAAAAAACTCCAGTTCAAGCTCGTCAACGAGCAGAAGGAGCGCAACAAATGGCGCTACACCATGGCCGCCGTCATCGACGGCGAAAAAATGGGCCGCGGCAAGGGCAGCTCAAAAAAGAAAGCCGAACAAGAAGCAGCCGAGGCGGCCATCAAGCGCCTGGGCATTCCCGATGAGGAAGAGGGGGATCAGGGGGCTTGATGCATGGGACATTTGCCCACCAGGAGGCTCCGGCGGAAAGCCCGTTGATCAGCGTCCGCAGGCACAAAGCACCTGGAACCGTTGGCCTCGGTTTAGTCCTTCACCTTGACGGCCACCGAGTTCTGCAGGTCTCGGCTGACGGCCCGGTAGGGCCCTGAAATGTAGGCTTCCCCTTCTTCCAGACCACCGCGGATCTCGATGTAATCGTCGTCCTGGATGCCGGTTTGGACCTCTCGCTGGCGGGCCAGGCCTTCTTCGGCATCGTGGGCAAAAACCACCACGCGCAGCTGTTGACCGCTGGGGGCCGTGGTGTCCTCACGGGTGGTGACGGCCTGGATGGGGACGGCCAGGGCGCCGGATACGGCGCGGGTTTTGATCTCCACCGTGGCGCTCATTCCGGGGAACAGGGCATGCTGTCCGGCCACGCCTTCGCCGGAGGCGGCCGTCAACAGGTCTTGATAGCTTTCCCGCAGCAAGGCGATTTCCACTTTGTAGTTGGTGGCCTGATCCGTGGCGGCCAGGGCATTGCCGGTGGCCGCGGTGGCCACATGGGTCACGATGCCGGTAAAGCGGCGGTCCAGGTAGGCGTCCACGTCCACCATGGCCGTGTCCCCGTTCTGGATGCGCAGCACATCGCTTTCGCTGACGTCCACATGCACCTCCATGCGGTTGAGGTCCACGATTTTCATCATGGTGGTTCCGGCCATCATGTTGGTGCCGATAACCGTTTCACCCACCTTGACGGCCAGGCCGCTGACCAGGCCCTTGATGGGGCTGCGCAGCTTGGTGCGGGAGAGCTGTTCGCGCATCTGGCGCAGGGTCTGCAAGTTGCTTTCCACGGTATAGCCTGCACTCCGCACGTTTTCTTCGGCCACGGCCACATCGGCCTTGGCGCCTTCCAGTTGTACTTCGGCGGCCTGGAAACTGGCCAGGCTCTCCACCTTGTCGTCGTACAGGCCCTTGATGCGGTCAAAATTGGCCTGGGCATTGGCCAGGGCGGCGTCGGCGCGGAGCTTGTTGGCCCTTGCAGAAGCCTGCGCTGCGCGCGAAGCACTCAGGGTGGCCTCCATGCGCTGCACGTCGGACTGGAAGATTTCCGGGTCGATTTCGGCCAGCAGTTGCCCGGCCATGACCGAATCGCCGTCCTCCACATGCAGGGCCACGATCTCTCCGGCAATCTCCGGGGTGATGGTGACCTCGGTTTTGGGGTAGAGCTTTCCGGATGCCGTAACCGTTTCGGTGATCGATCGCCGGCCCACTTCGCGGACCTGGACTTCGATGGCATCGCGCCGGCCAAAGCCGCCGCCGTCACCGCCAAAATTGCGCCACAGGACGCCGGCCACAATGACCACGACCACGACACCCAACAGAATCCAGAGGTTTCTCACGGGCCGAAATTACCGATCAGAAATAAAGCGGGCGTCCCTGGTAGAAATCCAGCACCTTGACGGCCAGCAGGTAGTTGTATTTGGCCTGCAGCAAAGCGGCCTGCGCCTGGATGACAAGGTTGCGGGCATTGTTGAGGTCCAGGGAGGGCGACTGTCCGGCTTCAAACCGCTTTTGGGCAAAGTCGGCCGCCAGTTGCCGGGCTTCCAGGAGCTTGAGGGCCGAACGGTAGGTTGCCGCGTTGTTTTGGGCGTCCACCACCGCCTGCTGCACCAATTGCCGGAGGCTGTTGAGTTCCTGGGCATTGGCCACCTGCGTGCGTTTGACGTCGAGTTCGGCCGTCCGGACGGCCGCCTTGTTGATGCCGTTGCTGAAAATGGGAATGCTCAGGTTGACGCCCACATTCTGGCCGAAGTTGTTGTCCAGTTGCGTCCCGAAATCTGGCAGGATATCGCCAGCCGGGCCATTGATGGTGAACCATTGGGTATTGGCCCCACCGCCGATGCCCAGGGTGGGGAAGAAGCCCGCCCGCGCAATGGTGATGCCCAGCTCGGCCATGCGCTCGGCCACGGCATTGCCGGCATAGGCCGGCAAATTCTTGGCGGCATACCGGTAAATGGCATCTACATCATAGTCCTCCTGCACCAGCAATTCGGCCAAAAGCTCGGACTCGGGTTCGGCCACGCGGAACAGCAGATCGTCTTCTGCCTGCATGACCAGGCGCAGGTTCAGGTAGGCGGTGGCCACGCCGTTTTCCGCATTGATGAGGTTGAATTCGTCCGAGGCAATCTGGGCTTCCAGGTCGCGCAGGTTGCCTTCGGGAATCACGCCGGCATCGGCCAGTTTCTGGGAATTGGCCAGGTTGTCCCGGCTCACCTTTATCTGCGCCTCAAACTGGGCCACGTTTTCCTGGGCCAGCAGGACGGCCATGTAGGCTTGGGCCACATCCAGCATGACCGCGTTTTTGGCGGCGTCCCGATCCAGTTTGGCCAGTTCTGCCGCGCTTTCGCTCAGGCGAATGCCGTTGCGGATGCTGCCGCCGTTGTAGATGGTCATGCCCGCGTTGACGCTGAAGTTGGTGCTCTGCGTACGGCTGGCCGAGATGATCTGGTTGTCCTGGTTGGTGGCCCGGCCAAAGCCGATGCCGTAGCTGCTGTTGGCGCTGACGTTGGGGTATTGCGCCAGGCGGCTGCGCTGCAGGTCCACGGCCGCCTGTTCGATGCCGATCTCGCCCAGTTCCACATTCAGGTTGTGTTCAAGCGCATAGTTCAGGCAACGTTCCAGGTCCCAGCCCGGAGCCCGCTCGTCCGTCACCTTGGCCCCTTTGGCCTCCACCGAGTCGGGAGCCACCATCGGGGCGCTGTTTCCTGTTTGGGCATGGATGCAACAGTTGGCCAACAAAGCCAGGGCAAAACCGGAAAAACGCAGCATAACAGAGGGAAAAGTGTAGGTGTCGCGGGAAGGCGCGTGCCGCAGAGCGGCGCACGCAACGCGGTGAATTTAGCCCAGGGCCAAGGCTTCGCCGGAACGGCGAAGACCGATTAAGAGAAGTTTAACGATATGGTAGCGGCATGGTCCGCGCATCCCGGCCCTTGCCGGTCCGGGTGGCCGCACCCTACATTCGCCGCATGGCCGAAGCCCCTAACCTGCTGCAACCCCTGGACGATGCGGCCTTCATGCGCATGGCCCTGGCCGAGGCGGAAGCGGCCGCTGCGCGCGATGAGGTGCCGGTGGGTGCCGTGGTGGCCTGTGATGGCAAGGCCATCGCGCGGGCGGGCAACCGGGTGGAGCAGCTCAACGACGCCAGCGCCCATGCCGAGATGCTGGCCCTCACGGCAGCTCAGGAGCATTTGGGCAGCCGCGTGCTGTCCGCCTGCATCCTGTATGTCACCCTCGAGCCCTGCGTGATGTGCGCCGGTGCCCTGGCCTGGATGCGCATTGGCCGCATTGTGGTCGGCGCCGAGGATCCCAAAAGCGGGTTCACCCGTTTCGGGCGCGGCCTGCTGCATCCCAAAACCCGCTACGAAACTGGCGTGGAGGCCGAAGCCAGCACGGCGTTGCTGCAGGCTTTTTTTCGGGCACGGCGTTGACGCGCGCAGGGATTCTTGCCGCCGCCAATGCAGCAAAGGCTGCGGAAGCGGTCCTTAAGGCTACCGAAAGCGCCCGACCGCAGCGCAGCGCCTGAACCTATATTTGCGCGCAGGTGTTGATGAATTAGTGGTTTTTGCCATGCATGCTGCATGGCGCCGCTGGCCATCCAACCTGGCCTACAACACCGGTTGAATACCACAACGGAACACACTAGCCCACCCGATTCACAAACGATCAAGACAACGCCCAAACCCTATACCTATGGCTTTTGAACTGCCCGATCTGCCCTACGCACACGATGCCCTCGAACCCCACATCGACGGCCGTACCATGCAAATCCACCACGGCAAGCACCACGCTGGTTACACCAGCAAGCTCAACGCCGCCATCGAAGGCACCGACCTGGCCGGCAAGTCCATCGAGGACATTCTGGCCAAAGCCGGCAGCGCCGGCGCCGGCGTCCGCAACAACGGCGGTGGCTTTTACAACCACAGCCTTTTCTGGAAGGTGATGGGCCCCAACGGTGGGGGAGCGCCTTCCGGCGAACTGGCCACAGCCATCGACAACGTCTTCGGCTCCCTGGACAAGTTCAAGGAGGAGTTTGCCAACGCTGCAGCAGGCCAATTCGGCTCCGGATGGGCCTGGCTTGTGGTGGCCGACAATACCCTCAAGGTGACTTCCACGCCCAACCAGGACAATCCGCTGATGGATGTGGCCGACGTCAAAGGCACCCCGATCCTGGGCCTGGACGTTTGGGAGCATGCCTACTACCTGAACTACCAAAACCGCCGTCCAGACTACATCTCCGCCTTCTGGAACGTGGTCAACTGGGACCAGGTGGCCGCCAATTACAAGGCTGCGCAGTAAGCGCGTTTGCCCACTGCAAAATGCCGTCTCGCCCGAGGCGGCATTTTTTTTTGCCGCTTGGTGAACAAAACTTCAGCTGCGCAGTTTATACTTGCATTCAACACAGATAGCAATGCTATCACAGTTGAGTGACAAACCTCTTTACAGTAAACCAAAACCCTTTGCTCATGTTTGCCGCTAAAGCTTTGCTGATCCTCGCTTCCGTCTGGACCGCTGGTGACCAGCCCACCGAAACCGTGGCCGTTTCCGAAACTGCCGCCAATGAAGCAGCCTTTGAAGCCGCCATTCCTGCCGAGTTCACCCTGGTGGGTGCTACCGCTGAAGAACAAGCGGCATTCAACGAATCGGCCGGCTGCCGCCCGCGCACCGTGGTCAACAGCGTACCGGACTTGCGCGCCTGCGTGATCGCCGGCAAAATCCCCGGTTGCGAATACGACTTCGAGGCCGAAGACGTCTCCTTCTGCCCCGATGGCAGCAAGCGCTTCCGCGTGATCATCTACAACGACTGCCCTGGCAGCCCGAACGTGCCCATCGCGGAAATTTTTGTCTGCAACTGCACGGTCGAGTCCTGGTCCTGCCTCTAGGTCCGGACCGCGGCCCTACAACGCCCCCCGCCAGGGACCGCTTTAAGGGCCCTGCACAAAAAGCCCCTTCGCCGCCAGGCGGAGGGGTTTGTGTTTTTATCTGCGGGAGTTCAAGGGCAAGCGGACTGGATGGGGTCCACATGCACCGTTCGGATCAAAGCGCGTTGTAACGCAATTCCTGATCCAATCCGCCTTCCCGGCGAAGCACTTCCAGCCGCGTTTCCGTCAATTCGAGCACCCGCCACTGCTCGCTGCCGCTGCCGTCGATGATGTCGATTTCGGCGCCCACGCTGTTCATGGTCCAGGTGCCCGCCATGGCATTGGGCGCGCAATCTTCGCCCGTTTCACTGGACGACCAGGTGCCGTCGGCGGCGAAGACCAGGACCTCGGAGGCCTCGCAGGGGTTCAGCAGCTCCTCAATGCCTCCGGTGTTGACGCTTTCGATCCGCCAGGATTTGCTGTCGCTGCCGGCCAGCAGTTCAGAGGCCAGGGGATCGGCTTCGCAGGAGGCGAAAACAAGCGCCATCCCGCTGAGCAGGAGCATCAATGCAGGGTGAAAGCTGGGGCGGAACGTCATGAATGGGAAGCGGGGTGAACGGCAGGCCTATAAAGCTACGTTGGAAACGGCATCGGCCCCTGCGGGATTGCGCAAGGGCCGATGGAGAGAAGCAGGGGCATTCCGTGGTGCCAGGCGGTTGGTGGCGCTATGCGGCGCTTACTCCACCGTCACCGATTTGGCCAGGTTGCGGGGCTGGTCCACGTTGCAACCGCGCAAGACGGCAATGTGGTAGGCCAGCAGCTGCAGCGGGATGACCGACAACAGCGGCGTGAGGGCCTCTTCAGCGGCGGGGATGACGATGGTGTGATCGGCCATCTGCCGGATCTGCTTATCGTCCGCGGTGACCACGGCGATGATCTTGCCTTTGCGCGCCTTGATCTCCTGGATGT
The DNA here is from genome assembly GCA_030432405.1 of Bacteroidia bacterium. Classification (GTDB taxonomy): domain Bacteria; phylum Bacteroidota; class Bacteroidia; order Chitinophagales; family BACL12; genus WGOA01. Next base: position 15,449 of record JAUIHG010000037.1, read on the forward strand.
TGGAGACCACCTTGTCGTAGGCGCTGGGGTTGGTGGCCAGCACCACAACGGGCATGTTTTCGTCGATCAGGGCAATTGGCCCGTGTTTCATCTCCGCGGCCGGGTAGCCTTCGGCGTGGATGTAGCTGATCTCCTTGAGTTTCAGCGCGCCTTCCAGCGCCACCGGGAAATTGTAGCCGCGGCCCAGGTAGAGGAAGTTTTGCGCGTGCTGGTATTCCGCAGCTATGCGGCGAATGAGCGCGTCGTTTTCCAGCGTGGCCTCGATCCGCGCCGGGATGATCATCAGCTCGTCGATCAGCTGGCGGTAGCGCTGTTCGCCGATGGCGCCCTTCGCGCGGCCTATGGCCAGCGCGATCATGGTCAGGATGGTGATCTGGGCGGTGAAGGCCTTGGTGGAGGCTACCCCGATTTCAGGTCCAGCGTGCGTGTAGCTGCCGGCGTGGGAGGCGCGGCTGATGGAGGAGCCGACCACATTGCAGATGCCGTAGATCGTGGCGCCTTTTTCCTTGGCCATTTCAATGGCTGCCAGGGTATCGGCCGTCTCCCCGGATTGGGAGATGGCAATGACCACGTCGTTTTCGTCGAGGATGGGGTTGCGGTAGCGGAACTCGGAGGCGTACTCCACTTCCACGGGGATGCGTGCAATGTCCTCAAAGAGGTATTCGCCGACCAGGCCGGCATGCCAAGAGGTTCCACAGGCCACCACGATGATGCGGCGCGCCTTGACCAGTTTGTTTTCGAATTCCTCGATGCCGCGCATGTGGATCGAGTAGTCGGTCAGGCCGATGCGGCCACGCACGGAGTCGGTGATCGAGCTGGGTTGCTCGTAGATCTCCTTGAGCATGTAGTGCTCAAAATTGCCCTTCTCGATGGCGTCCAGTTTGAGCTGCAGCTCCTGGATGTAGGGCGTGACCGGCTGGTTGTCGATGTTGCGGATCGACATGTCGCCGTTGCGGTCCACGACCGCAATCTCCCCATCGTTGAGGTAGACCACGTTGCGGGTGTATTCGATCAGGGGACTGGCATCGGAGGCCAGGAAGAACTCGCCTTCGCCGATGCCGATGACCAGCGGACTGGACTTGCGGGCGGCGTAAAGGCGCCGGTTGTCGTCTCCGGCAATGATGACGATGGCATATGCGCCGATGACCTGATTGAGGGCCACCACGATGGCGTCTTCCAGGGCCAGGGCTTCCTGTTTCTGGATGTCCTCAATTAGGTTGACCAGCACTTCGGTATCCGTATCGGACTTGAAGTGGTAGCCACGGCCTTCGAGTTCTTCGCGCAAGGTGGCGTAGTTCTCGATGATGCCGTTGTGGATGATGGCCAGGTTCTGGCTTGAGGAAACATGGGGGTGGGCATTCTGGTCGTTGGGCTCCCCGTGGGTGGCCCAGCGGGTGTGGCCGATGGCCATGGTCCCGTCCATGTCCTTGCCCTTGAGCTCGGCTTCCAGATCGCTGACCTTGCCGGCCTTCTTGCAGACCTTCAGTTCACCGTTGAGTACGGCTACCCCGGCGCTGTCATAGCCCCGGTATTCCAGGCGCTTGAGGCCCTTGAGCACCACATCAATGGCCTCGCGGTGGCCAACGTATCCAACAATACCACACATGGTTTAACAGCGTGTTTGGGTTAAAACGCCAAAGCGGGAAACATCGTGTCCTGCCCTGGACCAGCCTTGCAAGGCAGCACCTCCCGAAAAAATGGAAAGGTGCCTCAGGCACCATTGGGACGGTGCTTACTCCACTTCCGTATAGAGGATCTCCAACTGCATGCGTTTGCCGGGATCCGGGTTGCTGGCCGATCCGATCTCCGCTCGGTGCGCAGTTCGAAAGAACGGAAAAGGCAGCAGCAAAAAACCGTTGTTTTCCACCTCCCCGTTGAGGATGGCCTGCACTTCCCGGGTAACATTCAATTGGTATCCACTGGTACGCAGGCCCCCGGGCAGGGTTATGTCACGGCGCCGACTGTCGTAGTGGTTTCCGGACTCAAACTGGTCGCGGACCGATAAGAACAGCTCGTCGGTGCGGATAATGAAGGAAAACCCGTTGCCGCAATTGACGGTGTCCTGCCGAATGACATACGCGTTCGGCGGAGCCGTGAACACGCTGTCGAGGTCCGCATCTTCGGAAAGTGGGAAACTCAACAAGGCCCGGTTGATGGCGATGTCGCCCAGGTCTTCGAGGTGAGGAATCTCGATTTTGGTCCGCAATCCGGCCAGTCCGGATATGTAAGTGAAGTCCTCTTCGGGCGGCGTTGCCGTACCGCAGGCTACGGGATTGACGCTGCCCGCGCTGTAGTTGTGGGTATACCGACCGGTGCGCATGGCGCCTGCACCAATGACAAAATTGATCACGCCGGAGCGCGTGGTGTCGTTATTGGTGGCGTGGTAGTACAGTTGCAGGCGGCTGAAGGCGTTGTCCGGATCCACGCGGATAAAGCCTTCGGCGAAGCCAGCGCCGGTATCCGGCACGATGAACAGACCGGGCAAGAAGGCCTGAAAGCTGGTATCGCTCACATAGGTCCCGTCGTTGTTGATGGACCGGGTGATGAATTCGCTGGCCAGCATGTCGCTGAGGCGGATGCGCAATTGCGGCGGCTGCTGCACCTCCCCAACCTGAATGGAGTCGTCCGGACGGACGATGTAGCCGTCCACGCGCCCGATTTCGGTGGCTTCCTTTTCGAAGTCGGTCGTGGCGTAGTGGTTCACCCCGCTTTCGATGCCTTCGGTGAGGCGGAAGACCCGGAAGCTGTGCGCCACATCCTCGTTGCCGTATTCGCCGATCAGGCGAAGGCCGAGGATCAGGGAGTCCTGGCTCGGATCAAAAGCGTAGGAGACCGGATTGTCCGAAGTGCCCGTGTCCGGCGTGAAGGCCAGGTTGTTCTGCGGCAGGCGGAACTGGGTATAGAGCCCGGCGGTGGTGGTGCCAAACACGGCGTCGTCGTCGCTGCCGATGAGGTAATCGGACAGGTTGGAGGTCACCGTGCTGTCGCCGCGGATGGTATAGGTGCGGATCGTCAGGGTGTCCGTCTTGGCCGTCAGCAGGTCGCCTTCACCGAGAAGATCCAGACCGATCCCGGTCGGATCCCGGCAGGCCGTGGCCAGCAGGAGCAGCAACAGCGGAAGGGCCCACGCCTGTCGGCGAAAGGACCCGTGGGCTGCCGCGTTACGGTAAATGGACGAAAAGATCGCCAGGGGCGTGCGCGACGCGGACATGTTCGAAACGTTCGGGATGACCGGAACCTGTCGGAGTTTCATTTCGCCGGCAGGCATACCCGGCGAAGCTACGTCCTTGAGCAAGAGGCCCCGGATCAGTTGGCCTCCATGAGGCGCTGATAAAAGGACTGGTATTCGGCCAGGAAGTCCTCCCCATTGACGTGGTCCAGGATCGGCTTGTCCTGCTTTTTGAGCAGTTTTTCCACCGGCGCGTCAAGGCTTGGACTGCCCACGATGATGGCGTCGGCATTGTCCATACCGCCGGCATTCAGGGCCGTGTTGTCGCAACCCGAATACGGCTTCATGTCGTCGGCGCTGATGGCGTCGTCGATGGGAGCCTTGTCCAGGAAGCTCTTGTCAAACGCCTCGTCAAAGGAATTCTTGTACACCGAGTACACGACCTTGGATTTCTTGAACACCGGCTCGTCCTTATAGGCGGTCTTGAGGTACAACGGCACAAGGCTGGTCATCCACCCGTGGCAATGCACCACATCCGGCGGCCAGTCCATGCGCTTGACGGTTTCCAGCACGCCTTTGCAGTAGAAGACCATGCGGTCGGCGTTGTCGTCGTAGAACTTGTCCTTATTGTCCCGGAAAACGTACTTGCGCTTGAAGAAGTCTTCATTGTCCAGGAAATACACCTGCAAGCGGGCGCCCGGCAGGGAGGCCACCTTGATGATGAGCGGATAGTCGTCGTCCTGGACGATGATGTTCATGCCCGAAAGGCGAACCACCTCGTGCAAGCGGTGGCGGCGTTCGTTGATGGTGCCGAAGCGCGGCATCAACACCCGGATTTCCATCCCGTTGTCCTGGATGTATTGGGGCAACTGACGAGCAATTTCCGCCATTTCCGTTGCCACCTCATAGGGTTTCATTTCCTGGGTGAGGATGAGCACTCTTTTCTTGTCGGCCATAAACGGGGCTTTGGGTTAGCCTGGAATCGGTAGAGGATTCGGTTATTTGTGCAGTTGCCGTACGGGCAGCTGCCCGTCTGATGAACAGACGTGCAAAGATACGACATTTCAGCCATTGGCCCACGACGCCACGCTCCCCCTGCCCCGCTTCAAAACCGCCTCGGAATTGCGTCAATTCCTTGACGCACAAGCCCTCATGAAGGAGGGTTTCGCCTCCGGCGAAGGCCTCCCCAACCCATGGGAAGGCCCCATGGAGCCGGGCCGCAACCAGCCCGGTCAGCGCGTTTTCCGGCGTGGATTTGTCCCCACCATGGGGGCCTTGCACGAAGGCCACCTTTCGCTGGTGCGCGAAAGTGCGCGCCGCAGCCAGCAGTCGGTCGTGTCCATTTTTGTCAATCCCACGCAGTTTGACCGCGCTGAGGACCTCAAGCGCTACCCGCGCACCGAATCCGCGGACTGCGCCATGCTGGCGGACACGGGCTGCGATGCCATATGGCTGCCCAGCGTTGATGAGGTGTATCCCCATGGCCCCGAGGTTCGGGAGCACTGGGACCTGGCGCGCCTGGACGCGCGCATGGAAGGCAGCCACCGGCCCGGCCATTTTGCCGGGGTGGCCCAGGTGGTGGTGCTCATGCTGCGCGCCGTGCAACCGGACCTGTTGCTGCTGGGCCAAAAGGATTTCCAGCAGTTCCGCATCCTGCAGCGCGTGGTGGAACAGGCCGAACTGCCCGTGACCGTGGCGTCCTGCCCCATTGTCCGGGAAAGCGACGGCCTGGCCATGAGTTCGCGCAACCGCCTGCTGGACCCGGTGGCCCGGCGCCAGGCCACCGCGCTGTCGGTGGCGCTGTTTGCCGCACGGGAGCGCGGACGGGGCGTTTCGCCGCAGGCGTTGGTGGAAGGCGTTCGCCAAGAACTGGCGAACGCCGAAGGCATCACCCCCGAATACGCCGAATTGGTGGACGTGGAGCGGCTGCAGCCTTTTGCCGATTGGCCCGAAGCCGACGCGGTGCTTTGCCTGGCCGCCTGGTGCGGCGGCGTGCGCCTGATCGACAACGTGCTCCTGCCCGCCTGACGGCACTGTCCTCCCCGCTGCATGGCGCAGCAGTAAGGCACAATTCCTCCGCGAACCGACGCGTGCCGATTCCGTATACCTTTGCGGCGCCGAGCCCGAACCCTGTGGAGGGTGCCGTGCCGGCCTGCCGCCGATTCCTTTCCGACGCTCTTCCAACCCGAATCCTTTGAAAGCGACGCTTCAAAAGGCCATCAAGCCGGTCTTTTTCCTCGCCCTGGGCGTGTTCATCCTCTGGCAGATCGTGCGCAGCATGACGCCGGAAGTGCGCCAGGAAACCTGGCTGGCCATGCAACAGGCCAAGTACGGCTGGGTGGTGCTGTCCATCGGCTGCGGCATCCTCAGCCACATGAGCCGGGCCCAACGCTGGCGCATGCTCATCGCGCCGCTGGGCTACAAGCCGCGCTATCTGGTCACCTTCCTTTGCGTGATGATCAGCTATGTGGCCAACCTGGCCCTCCCGCGCCTGGGGGAGGTGCTCAAGTGCACCTTTTTGAGCCGCTATGAGCGGATCCCCGCCGACAAGGTCATCGGCACCATGATTGCCGAACGCTCGGTGGACGCGGTAACCCTGCTGTTGATCACCGGCATCACCCTGGTGTTGCAGTACAACCGCATCAACGCCTTTTTTCAGGCCAAAGTCGTGGAGCCCATGGCGGCCAAGTTTGCCGGCAATGCCCTGTTGCTGCCCATACTGATCGGCGGCGGGCTGCTCTTTGTGGCCCTGGCCTGGCTGGCCTGGAAGCGTCTGCAACGTTCCGAGCGGATGGAGAAAATCCGGGATGTGCTGCGCAATGTGGCCGAAGGGCTGACCACGGTCCGGCGCCTGGAGAACCTGCCGGCCTTCCTGTTCCACTCCTTCTTCATCTGGGCCATGTACTTTGCCATGGTCAGCATCGTCTTCCCGGCCATGCCGGCCACAGCGGAGCTGGGCTTTTCGGCCGGAATGGCCATCCTGGTCTTTGGTTCGGTGGGCATCATCGCCACCCCCGGCGGCATCGGCGCCTATCAATTGATCGTCAAGGAGACGCTGGTGCAGCTCTACGGACTGGCCGAAGCGCCGGCCTTTGCTTTTGCCAACATCGTCTGGGGTGCCCAAACGGCCATGATTGTGGTGGGCGGCTTGTTGGCCCTGGCCCTGCTGCCCATGTTCAAGCGGCGCGGCGCGGATGAGGAAATGCCGCGCGAACCCGGTGTGGTGGCTTGAGCCTTTCTTTTGCACCCATGGCCTACCTCGATTACCTCCAGCATAAAATCGTCGACAAGGACGAACTCCGCCGACGCTCCAACGGCTGGCGCCTGAAAAGCAAGCGGGTGGCCTTCACCAACGGCTGTTTCGACTTGTTGCACGTCGGGCACCTGCATACCCTGCTCTACTGCGCGGACCGCGCGGATGTGGTGGTGGTGGGCATCAACAACGACGATTCGGTCCGTCGCCTGAAAGGCGAAACCCGGCCCATGGTGGGCCTCGAACAGCGGGCGCTCATGCTGGCCGCGGTGCAGTGCGTGACGGTGGTGGTGCCCTTCTCGGCCGATACCCCCCTGGCGGTCATCGAAGCCCTCCAGCCCGATCTGCTGGTCAAAGGCGGCGATTGGGCCATTGATGCCATAGTCGGCGCCGATGTGGTGCGCGCCGCAGGCGGCGAAGTGGAGGTCGTGCCCTTCCTGGAAGGTTGGAGCAGCACTGAACTGGCCGATCGCCTGGCGCGTTTATAGGCCACGGATTTGTTCCTTTTGGTTGAAAACCATGGCTTTGGCTGGCGGCAGAGGGCCATGTGTCCTAAATTTGCCGCGCCTTTTTACCCCATCCCTCTAGTCAACTTCCAGCGATGTACCTGCAGCTTTCCGAAGAACACCTGATGATCCAGAAGGCCGCGCGCGATTTTGCCCAAAACGAGCTCAAGCCGGGCGTGATCGAGCGGGACCGCACCATGACCTATCCCACGGAGCAGGTCAAACGGATGGGCGAGTTGGGTTTTCTCGGCATGATGGTCGACCCCAAATGGGGCGGCGGCGGCATGGATACGCTGAGCTATGTGTTGGTCATGGAGGAGCTTTCCAAGGTGGACAGCTCCTGCTCGGTGATCGTGTCGGTGCAAAACAGCCTGGTGACCTGGGGGCTTGAAAACTACGGCTCCGAGGAGCAGAAGGAAAAGTACCTGCGGCGCCTGGCCACCGGGGAGATCATCGGGGCCTTTTGCCTGTCCGAGCCCGAAGCCGGATCTGATGCCACCCAGCAGCGGACCACCGCCGAGGACATGGGCGACCACTACCTGCTCAACGGCACCAAGAACTGGATCACCAACGGCGGAACAGCTGGTGTGTACCTGGTCATGGCCCAAACCGATCCGGCCGCCGGTCCCCGAGGCATCAACTGCCTGATTGTAGAGCCGGGCATGGAAGGCTTTGAAGTTGGGGCCAAAGAGGACAAACTGGGCATCCGTGCTTCGGATACCCACACCCTGCTTTTCAACGACGTCAAGGTGCCCAAG
>JAUIHG010000260.1 GCA_030432405.1 Bacteroidia bacterium
TTGCTTGATCATCAGGGCATGGCTGCTGCTGCACCGGATTAGGACTGCGCAAAAGCGGGCCGGAATTGTCCGGTATGTGGCGCTACAATCCCCTTTTTTCGTGATCCTGCTGGATACGGCAATAGCCGTACTTGCAGGGCGTTTAAAGGCTGAATGATTGTTCAGAAATCGGCATGCTTTTGGCTTGTTTGACACTGAACGTTTACCCTTCTTCGCATCAGGTACCCGCACCCATCTCCCGGTGCTCGGTCCTGGAAACGACCTACCTTCCGGAGCGGTGTTCTCCTCCCTCCCTACCGGACCGGAAAACGGTTTTTTCCCCGCGCATGCGCGCCGTGTTCTTTGCAGTCCAGGTTTAAGCTTTCCAAGGTCTCCAACAGGGTACCTCTGTCGTGCAATGCACATATAGACCCAACAGGAACGACAAAGCAAGATGCGCGAACCCTTGTTGCCCAGCCCGTTCAGCGTCTGGTGGCATCCGTTAAGGATTGAAGCAGGCCACAACCTGCTTGCTTTCCTGGTTGATGCGCTGTGACTAACCGATTTGACCGATCGAAGTGACCATCACATGTGACCCAGGCCAGGCGCAGTGCCTATGGCACGCTACGGCAATGGGCATCCACAAGGTCCAGCGCATATCCAAGCTCCTGTATACCGGAAAGCCATACGCCAATACTGCACCCACTGCGTCGTGCTGGTTGCCGGACTGAAAAGTCCGGGAGGACCGAGCACCGGGCCATGATGGGCCTTCTCGATTTTTTTGCTGATTTCGACCGAGTGCCGACGATGCGCTCAGGGCAAAGGCCGGCTGGTCCCTGAGCTGCTGTTGCCGCTGTTTTTCCGGTCGCCGGGTGTTCGCCGGACAGGCGTTTTATCCAGGCCCAACCAGGGTACATGCAGCGATACGGTATCGTCTCCGGGCTGGAATTCCGTGTAGGTGACGATGAACTGCAACATTTCGTCGGTGGTGCGCATGGAGCCTTCCGGCGGTTCGCGCACGGTCCGTGGCGGATCGTAGGCGTTGTCCGGATTGTCCCGCGTATTGTCCATGGTGGCCTCCACCACGATCAGGGTGCCTGCCGGCAAGGGCAGCATGGTGGGGAAGGTGTAGAAATACTGCCAGCGGAAATTCCACTGCGGTATGCGCACCAGCGGGATGGTGTCGCCATCGGGCGGCAGGGCATAGGCCGTGAAGGATTTGCCCAGCAGGTGCATGTGCGGATTGACCGTCAACAGGCTGATGGCCCTGGGCAGGCGGTACTCCACCCGGAAATCCATGACCGTGTCCGCGGGAATGACCAGGGGCGGCTGGATCGGGCCGCCGGCTTCGCCGAAGGTGCCCATCATGAACTCCTGCGTGGGCCGCCGGGGTGCTTCCCGCGCAAAAAACAGGTTGAAGCGCGAGGCATCGGTGGCGTCCTCCGAGCTGGGGCCGTAATGCATGTCGTTGATGAAAAAGCTGCCGCTGGCCGGGAGTTTGAAGCCGCCGATGCCCTCGGGGTAGGCCGCATGTTGCACGCCAGGCAGGTAATTGCACACCATGCGCGTGAGTTCCGGCCAGCTGCCGTCGTCGTTGAGGTGGTCGAAGCGTTCGTGTACAGCTTGGGCGTTTCCGGACCAATTGGTGGAAAAGGCACGGTCACCCCCGAACACGTCCGCCTTGGCACCAGCCTCGTAGCCGATGAGGTTGGCGTTCATGTGGTGCACCAATTGCCGGTTGCCGGGAATGAACTCGATGGCGCGCACGAAGGTGTCGGCCGGCAGACGGTAGGGCACCTTCATGAGCAGGAAGCGGTCGCGGGCATTGCCCGGGATTTTCTGTGGCGGGAAGCGCAGTACGAGGTCGGGTTCACCGAGCTGCGAACCTTCCGGAAACCAGCCCGGCCAGACCTTTTGGGTGGTATCTCCGATGGGCGCTCCGGCGTCCACCCATTGGGCGATCCGCTTGATCTGCCGCTCGTTCAGGCGCTTCTCGTACAGGAAATGCCGGTATTCCGGGTCCGCCGGCCAGGGCGGCATGATGCGTCCTGACGTGACCTTTTTGATCATCTTGGGCCGCTTGCGCACGTCCTTGTATTCCGCCAGGGGGAAGGGGCCCGCACCGCCCTTCCTGTGGCAGGGCGTGCAATTTTCATAGATGATCGTGGCAATCTCGGGGTAGAAGCCCGGCGGAGTGGTGTCCTGGGGGGCCACCTGCCCGGCGGAAGGTCGGGCATCCGGGGCTGGGTCAGCCGGATGTTCGCCGGCGCAGCCGGCGAAAACCAGACCCAAACTCAGGCTCAAAACCAGGCTCCTGCCCAGGCCCAAAACCAGGCCCCTACCCAGGCCCAAAACCAGGCCCCTACCCAGGCCCAAAACCAGGCCCCTACCAAAGCCCAAACCCAGGCCCCTTGCGGCCAGAATCACAAACGGCATAGGGGCTGATGGCCAGCAGTGTCTAGAGGCAATGGGCGAGGCGGTGCGCAGGCGCATGGCCTCGAAATTACGGCCGACGGACCATGCCAAACCCGCATTTCAAGCTTAGGACATTTGTCCTTGCTCTGAAGACAATTGTCTTTAGCCTGATACGGCCGTGGTGTAGATATGCTCCGCAGGCACTCAGGCTCCATCGCGATCTGCTCAACAGGCATTCTGCCCCAACCGCGATCTGCTCCACCGGACATTCGGCCGCAACCGCGGCCTGCCCGACGGACGGGCCCTTCGTGTTGGAAGGTTTTAGGCTGCGGACAATTGTCCTTAGCCTGTTTTGGCGGCAACAGGGACCTACTCCACCAGGCAGCCCACCGGGTCGGTGTAGGCGGGGTCGGGGGTGCGGCCGTCCAGGTGTGCGGCGATGGCGTCGCGCAGGTAGTGCTCGGTGGGTTCGAGGCGTTTGCGCGTCAGGGCATAGGCCCAGTTGTCGATGCCGCCCTGATAGACGGTGCGGCCCTCGGCGTCCAGCAAAATGGCCTCCGGCGTGGTGGTGGCGTTCAGGGCGTGGACCAGTTCGTAGTCCGGGTCCAGCCAGGCGGGAAAGTCCAGCTGGAAGCGCCGCAGGTACATGCGGATTTGCTTGTCGGGAAAATAGGTGCCCGGAAACACGCCGCGGACCCGGATGCCCTGTGCCGCGCATTCGGCATCAAGCTCCCGGAAGGCCGTGGCGTAATCCAAACACAGGGGGCACTCCGGCGACAGAATCAACACCAGTGTGGCCGAATCGCGGGCCAGTTGATCGGCCTCGACCATCCAAGGCCCTGTTTCGGGCGCAACGCTGCTGCGCTCGGCGGTGGGTTCCTCCATGCCGGGCATCGTCGGCATGGCCATGTTCAGGCGTTCCACGTCAATGCCGCTGAAGCGGTTGTCCGTGGCCGTGGGTTCGCCGCAGGCGAACAACAACAACGCAGGCATCAGGCACAGCAGGCCATGCCAAATGCCCGGCTGGTGGAGGGAAGGGAAGAACGTGGCTTGGCGGGGAGGGAAGAACGTGGCCTGGAGGGGAGGGAAGGACATGGACCAAAGCTACGTCCGCACGTATTTTTGCCCTCCGGTACGGGACCTGTGTGCCCGCCACCGGTACTCCCACCCAAAACTCAACCCCATGGATTTCGGCAGCTTGTTCGGAGGCATGCAAGAGCGCCTCAAGACCGTCAAACAGGATTTGGAAAACGCCCGTCTGGACGCCGAGGCCGGCGAAGGCCGTGTCCGGGTGGTGGTCAGTGGGTCCAAGAAGCTGCTCGAAGTGGACCTCAAAGGCGATTTTGACGGTCCCGATGGCCGTGAGGAACTGGCCGACCTGGTGGTTGTAGCCGTCAACCGCGCCATGGATAAGGCTGACGCCGAAGCCGCCAAGGCCATGCAGGGGGTGACCGGGGGCATGCTGCCGCCCGGCATGTTGGACAACCTGATGGGTTGAGCCGCAGCGCTTGTCCAGGGCCTTCGCCGGAAGGCGGTTGGCTGTGGTTTTTCAGCCCTGCAGATGTTGGCCGCGGGTATTCAGCCATACGGACTTCAGCCGCACGGTTTTCAGCCGGTAGTTTCAGCTGCTAGGCTACTTTCCGAAGCGGGGAGCCCTCGCTGCCCGTGGTGTTCGAACCGGGGTCCTGAACCGGCACGGTCAGGGGTACGGTAAAGTAGAAGGTGCTGCCCAGTCCG
>JAUIHG010000038.1 GCA_030432405.1 Bacteroidia bacterium
CCGCGCCGCCGGATTCCGAGCGGCATCCCGAACCTGAGGCAGCAACAAACCCCAAGCCCGCGCCGGAGGCCCCGGTGGAACCGGCAGACGAATGAGAAGCTGCCACGCAAGCATTCGGTCTATACCGCAGAAGCCCAAAGGTGCTTGGCATGTTGCCTGGTTGTTGGGCATTTTGCTGTGCTTGGCCACCACCGATATGCATGCCCAGGCACCGTATTGCTTGGAGGGCCGCTTCGGGGCCGAGGACACCCTGTTTGCCCCGGAGGACATTGTTCTGGATTTTGACGTCGAGTACGGCCGCGCCATCAACTGGGAGGGCCGGGAAGACACGCTGCGCCTGGACGTTTGGGCGCCCAAACCGGTGCGGGACAGCCTGACGTTGCGGCCCTTGGTCGTCTACGTGCACGGCGGCGGCTTCCGGGCGGGCTCCAAGTCCACGCAGAAGGGCCGCTATTGGGCGGAGGCCTTCGCCCGAAGGGGGTACGTGTTTGCCTCGGTCGATTACCGCCTCGGCTGGCCTTTTGAAGATTCCTGCGCCGCTGATACCACGCTGTACATGAAGGCGGTGTGGCGCGCCGTGCAGGACGTACGGGCGGCCTGGCGTTTTCTGGCCGACACGGCCGAAGCCTACGGCATCGATACGGGCGCGGTGTTTTTGCTCGGTACCTCGGCGGGATCAGCGGCCGGTTTGGCCGCGGTATACAACCGCGAAGGCGATTTTGCCCCCTACCTGGCCTCTGAGCTGGGTCCTTTGGATGGGAGCGGCAACGATCGGCCGGCGCGCAGCTTTCGGCCGAAGGCCATCGTCACCAAGTCCGCCGGTGTGGCCGGGCTCTATGCCCTGGAACGGCACAACGCGGCCCATCTCCTGTTCCATGGCACCTGTGACCTGACTGTGCCTTTTTACGAGGGACCGGTCTTCCACTGCTATGCGCCGGACCGCTTTGTGTACACGTATGGATCGGGCCGGATCGGGGAGGCCTTGACGGCCGAAGGCCGATGCCACAGCCTCTATGCCCACATCGGGCAGGGCCACGGGGCGGTGGCCGACGATACGGTGGTGGTCTACGGCGCGGATTTCCTGGCGGGCGTGCTCTGCGATACCTGCGCCCTGCCCGAACGCATCGAGGTGCTGAGCAACCTGAACGTGTGCTCCAACCGGGCGGATGTACGCACGCAGGTGGAACGCATTTTCCCCAACCCCAACAACGGCGTGTTCCAGGTGGTGCTGGCCGGCCCCCGGGACGACCGGATTCTTATCGAACTGCTGGACGCCACGGGCCGCATCGTCTACCGCAGCACGCAGGACTTTACCGCGCCGGTCGAGTCCTGGACCTTCGATTTCCTGGGCCTGGCCAGTGGCCTGTACCTCTTCCGCGCCGGCAATGCCGACCGTTTCACCACGTATCCGTTAGTGGTTCACGACGGGCCTTGAAGGCGGTACATCGGGGCGCGCTTCGCGCGGAAGCGCAGAGCAATCCGCTGCACCATACTGAAATCCGCTGCACCCCAGTGTGCAACCGGGACTCAGAACTGGCTGAGCATGTAGCGGACCAGGTCCGTGGTGGTCACGATGCCCACCAGCTTCTCGCCGTCGACCACCGGCAGGGCGTGGAATTCCTGTTCGGCCAGGATTTCGGCGGCATCGCGGATGGTGGAGCTGGCCTGCAGGGTATAGGGTTTGCTGACCATGACCTGGTCCAGGCTCAGCATGTTGTAGATGGCCGTATCGGCCTGACCTTCACCATCGGGACCAAAATTGTCCACGAAGCTGATGCGCTGCAGATCGGTCAGGCTCAGGATGCCCACGAGCTTGTTGCCCGAGACCACCGGCAAATGGCGAACGCCCAATTCGCGAAAGCGGCGTTCGGCGGTGTCCAAATCTTCGTGCACGCCCAGTGTTTGCGGGTCGGGCGTCATGATGTGGGTGATGGGGGTACGCTTTTTCATGGCCTGGAGCTTAGGGGTATAGGGCAAGGTTGGACCCCCAAGCTACGGGCAGGCCCAGGGGCTGGGCATGACCGGGGTCTTGCGTACGGTTGATCTGTGCCCTTTGAGGACTGCAATTGGTAGACCGCCCTGGTTGGACCGCAAAGAGGCGGCCTATCCGGCCTTGGCCATGTGCTTGGAAAAGCGCAAAAAGCGGCGCTCGTGCTGGGACGGAATCTGGATCTGCAGCGCCAAACCGCTGAGGTGGAGGGTGTGGTGTTCGCCGTCAGGCCCTTCCAGCTGCCAGCGGCCGTGGGCAAAACCGGCTACCCAGGCATCGTGGCGCTGGCTGGCGTGCAGCAGGATGCCGGCGCGCAATTGTTCAAAACCCAAACGCAGGAGGTCCGGTGCGCGGTCACGCAGCAGGTCCAGGGCCTCCCAGCCCCCGGCATACCATACGTATGGAGATCCGCCTGCCCGGCGAAGCCGCTCCCGAAACGACAGGCGACCACCCAAGCTGTGGACCAGCAGGTCAATGGCTTCCCGCGTGTTCGGGTTGCTGGGCAGCAGTTGCGGATGATCGGGCAAGGGGCTTGACATGCTTTGCAAACAAGCGGTGGCACCACCGGTTCAAACGCTCTCCCACAGGTTGAGGTCTGATGTTTCCGGGTCAGGCCCGCGCGCGGCGCATCCGCCGCAGCTTGACGTAACGCAGGTGCACCGACTTGGCTTCCAGGTAACTGATCAACAAGCCGCGGTAGCCGTCCAGGATGCCCAGGCGCAGGACATAATGTTTGAAAAAGCGCCAGGCCGGCTCGGCGTAAAAATGCCAGGCATTCGGTTTTACGCCTCTGGCGAACGCCATTTCCGCCTTCCAGGTGGAGTAGCGGTTCCACTTGGGCAGGTAGGCCTCCAGGGTTTCGGCGGTGTGGTGGATCAGCGGATGGCGCAGCGTGCCGCTGGGCGCGCCGTTTTCGATTTCGGCATGCACGCGTTTGTCCGCGTAACGGCATTCTTTTCGAAAAAGGCGCAGCACCTTGTCGCCCTGCCAGCCGCTGAAACGCACGGGTTTGCCCAGAAAGTAATTTTTGCGTTTGATCCAGAACGAACGTTCTGTAATGTGTTCCCGGCTCAGGATGTTTTCAATTTCGGCCTGAAGTTCCGGCGTGACGCGTTCGTCGGCATCGAGGAGCAAAACCCAATCGTGACTGGCCTGGGGGATGGCCCAATTTTTCTGGCTGGCCGAATAGCCGTACTCCCGCTGCAGAAAGCGGTCGGCCAATTCCCGGGCGCGTTCCGCCGTGCCGTCGGTGGAAAAGGAATCCACCACGATGCGTTCATCCGCAAAGGCCACCGACGCGAGCACCCCGTCGATGTTGTGGCGTTCGTTGCCGGTGGGGACGATGGCGCTTAAAAGGTGCCGGCGGGGCATGGAGCGTGTGGCGTGGATGTTTTGGAACGTTCGTTCTAAAGGCGCGCGCTGTGTGCTTTCCGTAGCGGCCAAAAAGCAAATTTATCCGCGTTGCCGCAGCAACAGCAGCAGGGGGACAAGGTACAGCGTGGTGCCGTACTGGGTTTCCAACGTGGCTTCAGTGAGCATGGAGGAAAGCAGCACCAATTGATGGGCCACAAACAAGGGTTGGCGGGCCATGCCCGGCGCAAGCCAGGGCAGCAGCAAGGCCGTACACAAGGCCAACAGGCCAACGGCACCCAAGGCCGCGCCGGTAAAGAGAAACTGGTTGTGCGGCAGGGGTTGGTCGGCCACCAGATCGGGGTAGTGCTCAGCGTAGACAGGCTGCAGGGCATCGTCCACATCGCCGGTACCTACCCCCAGCAGGGGATGGGCGCGCAACAGCAGCCAGCCTGCGTGCAGGGACCCGATGCGTTTGGCGTCGCTGAGGTTGGGGTTGACTTCGCCTTCGGCGAAACGCTCCAGGTCATACCGCGCGTAGCGGATGCGGTTCTGCAGGGTGGGCACAAAACGGAAGGCCAACACCACGGCCAGCAACACCAGGGCCAGCGCGGGAAGAGCCCGCCGCCATTCCCGGCCTCTCAAGGCCCAGCGCATGAAGCCGTAGGCCAGCACGAGGTAGAGCGCCAACAGGCCGCTGCGCACGGCCAGCACGTGCAAAAAGCCGATCAAAAACAGCGCCGCCAGGGCCCAGACCGTGCGTTCGCCGCGCACCGTGCGCCAGGGCCGCCAGCCGCGCCATTGCAGCCGGGGCCCGTCGGCGTAACGCCAAAGCCAAACCGCGACCGCGGCCGAAAAGGCCACCAGCAGGCTGTAGCGGATGTGGTTGATGGGTGTGGTCATGGCATTGCCCGAAGCGTAGAGGTGGGTCTGGGACCGCCATTCGCCGGCAAAAAGCACCAGCACCACCAGGCTGCTGGCCAGCACCGCCAGCACCAGCACGGACCAGATCCAGCGCATCCGCCGCCGGTCCAGCACCGGCAGCGCCAGGGCGGCATAGGGCAGGAGCAGGAACGGCAGCTTGACGCCAAGTTTGCTGCTGAACTGCCCGGCATCGGCGCTGTAAGCGCCGCCCAGCGCATAGCTGAAAAACAGCAGGCTCAGGCCCCACAAGGCCGGCTCCGCGCTCCAGCGCGCCAAAAACCGCATCCGGTCCGGGTGCACCAGCGCCCCAAGCACCCAGAGCCCCAACCCTGCGCTCATCACCGCGTTGGCCATCAGCATGCCCAGCAGGCTGACCAGGGCACCGAGCAGGGCCAGGCCTTCGCCCGCTCCGCGGGCGGAATGGAAATCCGGAAAGGGGGCAGGGGCGGTGGCCGGGGGCATCGGGGGACAGCAGCAAGGGTGGACAGCCGTACGGCAAGCCGGAAAACGGCGGGCAAGCGCCTAAAACTACGGCTTCGCCGAAGGCGCGAAAGGGCTTGGCGGCTGAACGCCTCAAAGGCTATCTTGGAGGCGGCGTTGGCTCCCTACAGCGCCTTTCATTCAGTTTCAGCACGTGGCCTCCGATTCCTCCCATTCCGCGTCCGACCAACCGGACAAAAGCAGCCCTGACGAGCAGGAGGGGGTGGACCCGCAACCGGTAGATCCGCAATCGGTTGATGCCCAACCGGTTGACTCCAAGGTTGACCCCGAGACTGACCCCGAGATTGATCCAAAGGAGAAGGCCCGCAAAGACGGAATCTTCGAGCGCGAGTTTCTACCCCAACTGGACGCGCTGTACAACTTTGCCTTCCACCTGGCCTACAACGATGCGGACGCAAACGATCTGGTGCAGGAAACTTTCCTGAAGGCGTACCGGTTCATCGATTCCTACCAGCAAGGAACCAACGCCAAAGCGTGGTTGTTTCGGATCTTGAAGAACGCCTTCATCAACCAATACCGAAAGCGTTCCCGCCGACCACAACAGGTTGATTACGAAGATTTCACACACTATCAGGAAGGCGACGACCAGGGCTTCAGCAACGTTTTGGACCTCCGCGAGGAGTTGTTCCAGAACATGATGGGCGACGAAATCAGCCATGCCCTCAACAGCCTGCCGGTCGATTTCAGGACCGTGGTTTTGCTCTGCGACATCGAAGGGTTTACCTACGAGGAGATTGCTTCGATCATGGACATCCCGATCGGCACCGTTCGTTCCCGCCTGCACCGCGCACGCAACATGCTCAAAGACCAACTCCGCGATTACGCCAAGCAGCACGGTTACAAGGAAAAGCGCTGACGATGGAGCCGATAACCGACATCCAGCCCATGCCGGAGCTGCCGCCGCACAATTGCCGCAAGGTGATCGAAAACGTTTACCTGGCCCTGGATGGGGAAATGAGCCACCAGGACATGCGGACCTTTCTGGCCGACATCCGCCGCTGCTCCCACTGCCTGGAACATTACCAGGTGGAGGAGAGCTTCAAGCACTTTTTGCAGCAGCGCATTGAGCGCAAATGCCCGCCCCAGGACCTCAAGGACCGGATCCGCAGCCGCCTGAACGGCGAAGCCTGATCCCGGGCGGTGGCATCGGCCTTCACAGCCGCACTTCGGCCGCGAATAGGCCGAACCAATACAGCCCGACCAATACGGCCGTACCAATACGGCCCTACCAACTCCGGTAGCGGTGCCCCTGAATGGCATAGCGCACGCTGACGCCCGCGCACCAGGCGCAAAAGCCGGTGGCCCCCGTCAGGTTGAACTCCGGTTTCCAGTCCACCGCCACGGCGATGGGCAAGGTGCGCAACGTGTATTCCAGGCCTACGACCCCGTCCAGGCCCAGGGTGGCCTGGCTGCGCTGATGGCCCAACTCGGTGTCCGTGTATTCGGAGAAGCCGATGTGGGCGCCTCCGCCGTAATAGCCGTTCAGGTCGCGCCAGATGCCCAAATCGTGGTGGCGCGTGGCCAATGCGGTGATTTCCAGGCCGCGCCGGCGGCTGGTGAACAGGCCTTCGACGGCCCATTGGGGCGTCATGAAATACTTGCCGCTCAGGCCGAAACCCGGACCGCCCCGCAAGCCCACCGAGCCGATGTAATCGGCCTGGGCCTCAAGGCGTTGTGGAAGGGCAATAGCGGCAAATGCCAGGCAAAAAGCAAGCAGGATACGCGGCATGGCAGGGTGGTTTGATGGCCAATCCCGGGGCCTCACGCCGATCCGGCTGCAGGCAGCCGAATGCATCTTCCCCGGGCGCATACCAACGCACAGACCATGCCAGTTCTTGCCCCATTTGGCTTTTCTGGCCATGCCACGCCGGGATGTGCCTGCCCGCCGCGCACCGGATACCCGGAGCGCTGAATCGGAATGCGGTACCCCTATCTCCCAAAGCAAACGGGGCCGTTTCCGTGGAAACGACCCCGCTTCATCCTCCCGAAATGCGCTTATTCCGTGCGGATCAGGCGGCGCACCGTCTGGCGTTCGCCCTCCCGAAGCTCCACCAGGTAGGTGCCGGGAGCCAGCGGGGAGAGGTCGAGGCGCAGTTGGGTTTCGCCGGAGGCGAAGACCACCTCCTGGTGCACCCGGCCCTGCAGGTCCCGCACGGCAACCGTAGCGTCCAGATCCGCCCGGCTGCGGCGCAGCACGGTAAAGGACTGGGCGGGGTTGGGCATCAGGTCCAGTTCCTGGTCCGAGGATTCGGCCGCCATGCGGGTCAGTTGCTCGGCATCCACCGTCAACACGGTGGGTTCGGAGGCCTGTCCGTCGGCACACTGGCGCTGCAGCTTGAGGGTCACCGCACCGGCGTCGGCATCCGGGGTCCAGTGCAGCTGCGTGCGGCCGGTGCTCTGGCAGTCCGGGTTGCGGCCGTCCTGTTCCACGCAGATGCGGAAGCGGCGGCTGTCCGGTGCATCGGACCAATCGATCTGCAGGGCGCCTTCGCTGCCCGGCATCAGCCTCGGCTGTGCCGGCGGCGCGCAGACCACCACCTGGGCGCAATCGAATTCCAGCATGGCCGAGGCAATGCCGCGGGCACCGGCTTTTTCAGCCTGCACCGTGATCTGCATGCGGCCATCCTCGAAGTCCTCGGCCTTCAGGTCCATGTCCAGCAGGGGCAGGGTCAGCATGCCGGCCTGCATGGCGGCGCTTTTGGGCACCCAGCGGTCTGTGAAGCGCTTGCCACCGATTTCCACGTCTACGCGCAGGGGCGCATCGGCCAGTACCGGCACGCGCAGCACGCTGGTAAGCGGATCCGTTCCGGCGGGCACGCGCAGGTGCATGGTGGCGGTGTTTTGGAAGGCCTTGCCGTAGGCCAGCGCCCGTCCAGCGCCGGCTTTTTTGCGGTGCACCAGCACCGTCACGTAAAGGTCCTGGCCGGGATGGTCGCTTTCCACCTGGAAAGCCCGGGTGGGCGGCAGGCTGGTGCGGAAGACCATGGGGCCGTGGTCCGTAGCCGCGCGCTCCTGCAGCACGTGCTGCACGGGGGCGTTCAGGGGGCTGAAGCTCACCGAAGCCGTTCGCCCGGCATCGGGCATCCAGGCTTCCACTTCCAGGCGCTCGATGGAGGCCGGGTCGTTGATGAATACGGTCTGGTCCTCCCCGGCGCGCAGGCGCTTTTGCACCACGTCCACGCTGCGTTCGCTGCCGCAGGCCACCGCCAGGTCGGCATGGCAGGCGCTGCGCACCACCGTGCCGAAGGTGAAGGAACCGCCCTGGCCCAGGCCCTCGTCGCTTTCCGGGCTGAAGACGCGCAACTGCACGCTTTGCGCCGTTGCCGGTACGCCTTGCAGGCGAATGCGCATCAGCTGGAAATGGTCCTCGCGCTGGCCGTAGACGCTGGCCATGCCGCGTACACCGCCCGCTTCGGCCTGCACGATGGCCACGCGTTCTTCGCCGGCCAGGCCGGCAACCGGCACGAGCACGTCCACGTCCCGCAGGTCGGTGGCCGGAGCCAGGGGCAGGCTGCTTTCCCAGCTGCCGTGGTAGAGGTAGTAGGCGCTGTATTCGCCGGAGGCGACCTGTTCGGAGCCGCTGAAAAAGGCGTAGACCACCACCGCGGCGCTGCCTTCGGGGTTGTCGGTGCTTACATAGACCGCGTCGGTGGGCTCCACGCGGCTGCGGAAACGCACGGCCGACTGGCTGCCCAGTCCCACGGGCATGAGGTCCACGGATTTGGGCATGCTGCCCGCCGCGCCCTTGCCGCTGACGGTGCAGGCGCCGGGCACGGAATGGCCCTTGCCGATCACTTCCACCACGATGCTGTCGGCATCACGCCCGCCCGGCACCGCGATGGTGGCCGAGGCCTGGCCGTGCAGGTTGCCGCCGAAAAGGCTCACGTCGGCCCCGCCGCAGGATGCGGTCCAGGTGCCGTCCTGCGCCCATCCGGGCGAAGGCAACAGCGGCGTTGCGGTCAACAATCCGGTCAGCAGCGCTGCGGTGGCGCGCAAGCGGCCGGTTTTGGGAATACGGCTGGGGCGAAGGATACGTGGAATCATGGGAGGTCGTCGAAACCGCGCGGACGTTTGTGACAGGACAAAACGCTGCGCGGTGCTTTTGCGGGAGGGGCGTGCTCGACGACAACCGGGAGGAGTATGCGGCGCGGTCCGTTGGGGGATTTGGCGAATCCGGGATCCGTGCCACAAGGATCAAAGTAGCCGCGAAGGCCCGTAAAGTCAAGACCCCGACAGGGTGGCGGCTCATATGTCGGCCAGGCTTCAGATGGGGCACTTGCAGCGCGTTTGCGGCTGTGACGGGGTTGGAGGGCCGGAAAAAAGATTCGCCCGGCCCCTTTGCGGGGGCCGGGCGAAGTCGGTTTGAATACGGAATGGGATGCGCTTGCCTTAGCGCACGATGCTGATCCGCTGGCGCTGGGTTTCGGCCCCTTGCGCCACTTCCAGCAGGTACATGCCGGCGGGCAGGCCGCCCAGCTGCATGCGCATGTTGTGCACGCCCGGGCTGAACTCGGCTTCGCGGACCAGGCGGCCGGAGGGGTCCAGCAGGCCCACAAAGGCCGGCACATCGGCGTTGGAGCGTTCCACGGTCACGAATTCGCTGGCCGGGTTCGGGTAGGTCTCCACGCGGAGCGGCTCGGCGGCCACCATGCCTTCGCGCGGAGCGTAGGCCACGAGGGTGTCGATGGGGCCGTAGGGGCTGATGCTGCCGTCGGCGCACTGTACCCGCACGATCAGCTCATAGGGGATGCCGAACTGCATGTTGTAGAAGCGCTTGTAGGGCACATAGCGCGTGTGGCAGCGCCAGGTGGAACTGCCGGCCTTGCGGCCGCAGACCTGGTAGCGGATGGCGCCGGGTACGTCTTCCCAGTAGACCACCGGGCTGCGCGGGGTCACGAAGTTCTGGCCGGTGAAGGCGGGCGGGTCGCAGACCGTGGCCGTGCTGCACTCGCTTTGCACCACCACGCCGAACACGAAGCTGTCGCCGCCGGGATCGCTGCCGATGGCCGGGGGCGAGGCCACCTTCACGTAGACGTTGCTGGCCCAGCCGGGCACGTCGTCCAGGACCACTTCGGCCAGGTTGAAATTCAGGCCCATGGTGCTCAGGTCGAGGGTCTCGGTTTTGATGACTCCACCGGAGGAGACGGTGATTTCCGCGTAGCGGCCGTCGCCGTCCAGTTCGCTGATGGGCACACTGACGCGCACATTGCGGGGGGCCGAAGCCGTGGCCAGCGGGAAGTTGTGCATCCACTCGTCGCGCAGCAGATAGGTATGTGCAAACTGACCCGTGGCGGCCGGACCGTCGGCGTTGCGGAACACGTAGCAGAGCACCGATTGGGTGTTGGCGGGGTCGTCGGTGGCGATGGTCACGCTGCCGGCCGCACCGAGGGTATGGCGGAAGACGGTAACCGTCTCGGTGCCATCGCCGGTAGGCGGAACGATGGTTCCGGAAACCGTCACGGGCGCATCCACATCGCTGGAGAAGGTACAGCTGCTGGCCCCGGCGGGACCCTTGTGCACCACTTCTGCCACGATGTAGGCCACGCTGGCCGGGTCGGGGATGGTCACCGTACTGGTCGGCGTGCCGTAGGTGCCCTGACCGATCAGGTCCACGGTCATGCCGTCGCCGCAGATGGTGGTGAAGTCGCCGTCGCAGCGGCTCTGCACGCCCACGCCAAAGATGAAGGAATCGCCGTCCGGCGAAGCACCGCCCCAACCCACGGGGCTGGACACGGTCACGTGCACCTGGTCGGCTTCAGCGGCCACATCCGGGAGGGTCATGTCCACGATGCGCAGGCGGCTGCCGGCGTCGTTGTTGTCCACGGTGATGCTCTGGCTCACGCTGCCTGCGGTCGCGGTGATGACGGCCACGCGGCCGTCGGCGTCCAGGTCGGTGATGGGAATGGTCAGTTGCACGTCGCGCGGCGTGGCGGCCGGGGCCAGGGGATAGCTGGCGTTCCAGTCCGCATGGTAGAGGTAGGTCTCCGCGTGCGTGCCGCTGTGGCCCATGCTGCCGGCCGCGGGTTCATAGACGTAGGCCACCACGCTCCAGGTGTGGGCGGAGTCGTCGGTGGAGACCGTCACCGCATCGGCGGCCGCCATGGTGTGGCGGAAGACGGTGGTCAGGTCCGTTCCGGCGCCAACGTAGGAGACCGGGCTGCCGCTGACCGCCACGGGGCTTTCCGCGGCCGAGGACATGGTGCAGGTGGTCGGGACCACCGGGCCTTTGCCGATGACCTCCACCACGATGGAATCGGCGGCCGCGCCGCCGGGGATGGCCAGGGTGTGTGTGGCCATGCCGTTGATGCCCGCGCCGAGGACGCGGAAGCTGCTTTCGCCGCAGGCGCTATGCCACTCGGCGCTTTGGGCCTGGCCTTGCCCTGGAAGGGCGAACAGCAGGCCCAGACAGAGGCCCACGCCGGCGCGCAGGCTGCGTTTGAGGCGGCGTTTCGGACCCGAGGGTTTCAGACCCGCTGGTTTTCGGGTGCGGTGGCCAAATGGAGGGTACATGGGAGGTGTTTGCATCGATATGCTGTTGTGAGCCTGGCACAGCGCGCGGCCGAGCCAGCGTGAAGCCGGTCCCGACAGGCTTCGCGGGGAAGTGACGGGCATCCGGCGGATTCAGAACCGCTTTGGCGGGCTGTTGGTAGACCGCCGATCGATGGCAAACAGGGGAGCGAACAGCCGGGGAATGGCCGGACGTTCACGGGCAATGTAAACGCGGGCCTCAATGAAATCCAGTGTTTCGGCCCCTTGGGCCCACATATTTCCTGGCGCCATGTCTGTTGGCGCGCGCTTGTGACGGGCAAAAGGGCGCGGGGCAAGGCGTAAATTCACCGCCACAGAACCCGAAATTTCACGCTTCAACCGCTCCATTATGTACGGTGCCCTGCAACAGCGCCTCCAGGAAGAAATCGCCGCCATCCGCGAACAAGGCCTCTACAAGTCCGAACGCGTCATCGCTTCGCCACAAGGCGCGGAAATCACGCTCCAGGACGGCGCGCAGGTGATCAACTTTTGCGCCAACAACTATCTGGGGTTGTCCAGCCACTCGGCCGTGGTGGAGGCCGCCAAAGCGAGCATCGACAGCCACGGCTATGGCCTGAGCTCGGTGCGGTTTATCTGCGGCACGCAGGACATCCACAAGCAACTGGAAGCCAAAATTTCCGAGTTCCTGGGCACGGAGGATACGATATTGTACGCCGCGGCCTTCGACGCCAACGGCGGCGTTTTTGAGCCGATTCTGGGCAAGGAAGACGCCATCATTTCCGATGCGCTGAACCACGCGTCCATCATCGATGGGGTGCGGCTCTGCAAGGCGGCCCGCTACCGCTACGCGCACAACGA
Source organism: Bacteroidia bacterium (assembly GCA_030432405.1). GTDB lineage: Bacteria > Bacteroidota > Bacteroidia > Chitinophagales > BACL12 > WGOA01. The sequence goes on from JAUIHG010000038.1 coordinate 12,113, forward strand.
CATGGCCGACCTGGAGGCCAAACTCCAGGAAGCCCAGGCCCAGCGCACCCGGGTGATTGTCACCGATGGGGTCTTCAGCATGGACGGCACCATTGCCCAACTGGACAAGATCTGCGCCCTGGCCGAACGCTACGACGCCCTGGTCATGATCGACGAATGCCACGCCTCCGGCTTCATGGGGAAAACCGGCCGCGGCACGCACGAGCACTGTGGCGTGATGGGCCGCATCGACATCATCACCGGTACGCTGGGCAAGGCCCTGGGCGGCGCCAGCGGCGGGTTCACCAGCGGCCGCAAGGAGATCGTGGAAATCCTGCGCCAGCGCTCGCGGCCCTACCTGTTCAGCAATACGCTGGCTCCGAGCATCGCCGGAGCGTCCATTGCCGTTTTGGACCTGTTGTCCGAAACCACCGAGCTGCGCGACCAACTCGAGGAAAACACGCGCTACTTCCGCAGCAAAATGGAAGATGCCGGGTTTGACCTCAAACCCGGCGAACACCCCATCGTGCCGGTCATGCTCTACGACGCCAAGCTCAGCCAGGTCATGGCCGACAAGCTGCTCGAGCGCGGCATCTACGTGATCGGCTTCTACTACCCGGTCGTGCCCAAGGGCGAAGCCCGCATCCGCGTCCAACTCTCCGCCGCCCACACCCGCGAACACCTCGACCGCGCCATCAACGCGTTTGTGGAAGTCGGCAAGGAACTGGAGGTGCTCAAGCCGGCGTAAGGCGGGGTTTTAAGGCATTTTGGCGCCATTGCCCTTCTGGGAAGGACAAGATTGGCCGGAATTGTCCTTTTGAGAAGGACAAGATGAGCTGGATTTGTCCTTTACAGAAGGACAAGTTGGCCGGCAAACGGCCTTGTGGAATGAAAGGGCCGCGTTCAAAGCCGATCCAGTTGCCACCCCTCCCGCCATGGCACCGGGTGTATCTTGGCGATCCATCCATGACTGGTTGCTTTCCATTTGAGCGGCGCTTTGCGGCCAGGCCGCACGCTGAGTACCCGGGTTCGTTTTGGCGCACCTCATCCCCGCGGCGGGTTTTCGCCCGGAAGGGCGCGTTGCTTTTGCTTTTGGCGGGACTCGGTTTGCTGCCCCTGCACTCGCTTGCGCCCAGCCTTCAGGCCGCCATCGTTTTGGAAGGCACCGTCACCGATGCCGCCTCCGGCGAAGCCTTGCCCTATGCCACCATCGTGGTGGAAGACCGCGGCATGGGCACGGTCAGCAACGGCGCGGGACGTTTTCAGTTGATGCTGCCAGAAGCCTTCTTTGGCGACACCCTTTCGTTTCGATTTGTGGGCTACCGCACATTGCGCGTAGCCATTCAGGATGTGGAGCGCACCGGCCCCGACTTTGTGGCGCGGTTGGAAGCCTCTGCCGTTGAACTGAAATCGGTGGTGGTCCGCGCCGGCGCTGCACGGGAATTGTTGGAAGAAGCCATTCGGCGCATTCCCCAAAACCACAACGGGGATCCTTTTGGCTACACGGGTTTTTACCGCCTGGTCAGCCGGGAAAAGGACACCATCATCCAACTGTCCGAGGCCGTCTTTGACGTCTACCGGCCGGGCATGGAAGCAGGCCGCCGCGACCGTTGGCAGGAAGTATCCGATCCGCAGTTCCGGCTTCGCCGCTCCCGCGGCGAACTCGACAGCTCCCCTTTCAAAGGAACCGCCAAGGTCATTTTCGGGATGCGGCCCCATGGGGTAATGGGCTACGATTTTGTGCGCGACCCCGAAGGCTCCAAGCTCCTGGGCCGAAAAGACCTCAAACGCTACACCTGGAGCATGGACGGGCTGCAGCGCATCGCCGACCACACGGTGTACCGCATTGCGTTTGACCAGCTGCCGGACCAGAAGCGGTCGCTTTTCCGCGGCGTGCTCTACCTGGACACCACTACGTTGGCCTTTCTGGGGGTGGACATGGCCTTAAGTCCACGCGGCATGCGCTACCACAAGGTGGGCACCCTGACCGAGCGGCTGCTCATGGAGTCGCTCGGCCTGAGCATTTTCACCACCTACGACAGCATGTCGCTGCGCTACGAAGCCCTCGGCCCGCACTGGTACTTCTCGCGCATGCACCTCGTGGACCGCAACACCATCCACGACAGCCGTGTGCCCTACACCGTGCGTACGGCCTCCGAGGTCCGCTACGTCACCACGCGCGTGGAACGCGAAGCCTACCCCTTCCCCAACGACCAAACGCTCAACCAAAACGCCTTCATCGAGAACATCGACAGCCCCACCGACCCCGGCTTCTGGGCTGGCTGGAACGCGGTGCCCTGGGAGCTGGATTACGCAGAAGTAGCCGCCGGCATCCGCCGGCGAAGCGCGGTGGTCGAGCAGGAATAGGACTGTATAGGCAAAGACGTGTAGGTCCGACCCTTGGGTGATCCGACAATTGGGAAGGCGGGTGAACAGGTTCGCCGTGAAGCTTTGCCAATCCAGGACAACGCTCGTTCAATATACTGACTTGTTCACGTGACGTGAACAGGCTAGTTTTGTGCCCATGCATGTGGACGAGATCATAGCATCTGCAGTGCAGCGCATCAATGCCATTCCTGAGGCACATGCACTTGTGCTTAAGCGTTCAAACCAGGAAGTAGATGCAATCCTTGATTGGAAATGGGGCCAAACAGAACGTCGGTTTTACGTGGAAGTAAAATATGAGCTACGCCACGCACATATCCCTAAACTCAAACATCAAGCGAGGGACCACAGCCCATTTTTACTTATTGCCTACCGGTTGTTTCCAGGGATCAAGGAACAATTGCGCAATGCACGCATAAACTACGTGGAGGCAAATGGCAACATGTTCATTAGCGAGCCAGCACTTTTTATAGATATTGACCGATTTGAAACGCTGCCTGAAGAAAAGCGGCAATCCAATCGTGCTTTTACAAAGGCAGGGATCAAAGTGGTTTTCCAGCTGTTGTTGAACGAGGATTTGCTGAATGCTTCTCAAAGGCGTATTGCCATGGAGTCTGGAGTAGCTCTGGGCAACATTCCACATATTTTGAAGGGCCTGTTAACCCTGGGCTATGCCGTAAGGAAGACTCAGGGTATTGCCTGGACGAATAGAGCTGAGCTCATAGGAGCCTGGGTTCAGGCATACAACACAACGTTGAGACCGGCGCTTGTAAAGGGGCGCTACAGTTTTTTGGAGGATCGGTCTTGGCATGATGTTGAGCTTGAAAAAGGGCAAACGTGCTGGGGTGGCGAAGCAGCCGCAGACCACTACACCCATTATTTGCGTGCACAAGACCTCACATTATATACCACGCATGAGAGGAGCCAATTGATGTCAAAATACCGTATAAAGCCAGATGGAGCTGGGCGTTTGTTTGTTCTTGAGAAGTTCTGGCCGCAAGCTATGAAAGACGCGTTTGCACCACCATTGTTGGTTTACGCGGACTTGTTGAATGCTCCGAATAAAAGAAACCTTGAGACTGCGGAACGCTTGTGGAATGAGATTGTCAAAGACGTATAAAGAGCTCGGCATTCCATATTTCAAGGAAGCCTTTGAAATCATTGATGCGGTATTGGTTGCGCATAAAATACCGTACTACCTGATTGGCGTTACAGCGGTCGCCTTACAACTCCTGAAAGCCGGTATAAAACCAACCCGTGGTACAAAGGATATTGATTTTGCATTAATGATCAGCAATGTTGGCCAGTTTGAAGCTGTAGTGCACGACCTCAAACAGCAGGGGTTTAAAAAGGTCAAAGCTCCGTGGACTGTGTTCCATCCTGCTTTCAATGTAGCCATTGACCTGTTGCCATTCGGCATGATTGAAGAAGCGGACACCTTGAACTTTAGCGCGCGCAAAACCGATTTGCATGTGCTTGGGCTCAAAGAAGTGCTGTCGGATCCAGATGCAATTGAAATCGAACGTAAAATTGTTAATGTGCCTCCATTGGCAGGCATGGTTTTGCTCAAGTTGGTTGCTTGGTCGGATCGGCCGGAAGAACGGCAGAACGATCTGGAAGATATTTTAGCAATTATAACAGCGTACTATACCATTGCCTTCAATGAAGTACTGGACAAGCACATCGATTTGTTTCAAGGAGAAGAAGAGGTCGATGAGCGCACTATAGCTGCTCGTGTACTTGGACGCAATTCAGGGCATCATTTGTTGGAATCCGAACTGCTTAAACACAGGGTTATGCATGTCCTGGAATCCGAGATGGATCGTGAAACAAAATCACCTCGGATCGCTAAAGAATGGGCTAGAATACTGGAAATGCCAGTGGAATACGCACAGCAACTCCTGAAGGCTTTGATGGGAGGGCTTCATGAAGGAATGAACGGGGGACAAGAAGGTGGATAGGGCATTTTTGAAAACGTCTGCATCGGTAGTTCGCCTTAATCGTGCTTAGCTTACACTTCCTTCTTTCGGGGGCTTAGGGGAGCCAGTGTTCAATCTATATGTGCGTTGAATCAACCACCATACTGCGTTTTTACTATTCCGTTCTGATTCTGCTGGGCGTTGTGGGATGCCACCCAAAAGACAACGCAGTGCCGCACTCCCAGTCTGCAGATTCAAGCCATACTAAGCCCTCCGCCGATACGCTTTCATTCCACATCACAGAAGGGAACAACATCGTTTTCCAAGCGGTATTGGACGACACCGATACGGTGGACTTCTATTTTGATTCCGGTGGGACCGATCTGGTGGTCAAATTGGATGCCATGGAAGCGCGTGGTTATGTGGCTTATGAGCCAGAATATGCTTTTTCCTTGGGGGGCATGAGGTGGGATACGCTGACCATGTATCCTGCACGGGTCGGTCCTGAAGAGGCAATTGGCCACTTTGGATGGAACCTTTTTGAGGATAAGGTGGTGGAATTGGATTATGAGCGCAGCCGAATGATTGTGCACCACACCTTCATGGGTACGCGGGACGGGTATGCCAAACTGGACATTGAATACACCAATACCTTGTTTTGCATCAGTGGCACTGTTCATGCGGGCGGGCGGACCTTCAACAACCGGTATCTGTTTGACACGGGCTTTCAACGCGCTGTTGTCCTAGACAAGGATTTGAGGCAACAGTCCAACTTTCCCGACAGCCTTCCGGTTTTGAGGGAAACCCGCCTTAGGAACAGTGCAGGAACCGAATTTGTCAATAGGGTGGTGGCCATCGACCGTATTTGTTTGGGGCAAGCCTGTGCCGATCAGGTGCCGGTTCAACTGCTGTCCACACCCAATCCCGCGCAGTTCAGCACGCACATTTTGGGTAATGAGCTGTTGAAGCGGTTCAACACCATTCTGGATTTTCAAAACAATTGCGTGTACCTGAAACCAAACGCTTTGATGGATTTGCCGTATGCGGATGCGCTTTGATTTTGGGGTGTTTGTTTTTTGTGTGCTCAGGTAGGATTCGGCGCCCCTTTGCGTATGATGCCAATCCGTACCAACCCCCTTCGGCTTCGAGTTTTCGCCGGAAGGCGAATGCGGCATTTTTGCTATTGAACAGAAGCACGGGCATATTCCCGTGTGCAACCCATATGAAACCAGTTATGGAGATTACCGAAAAAGTTGAGCACAGCCTGCAGAATTTGTTGACCCGGAACGTGGAAGCGTCCAAGGGCTATTCCAAAGCCGCCGAAATGGTGGATGAACCCCGCCTGACCCGCTTTTTCCAGGGTCAAACGGAAACCCGGGCCGCCTTCGGCGAACAGCTCGGCCGGGAAATGGCCCGTCACGGACGCGTGCCGGAACAAAAGACTACCATGGTGGCCGATGCGCACCGCGCTTGGATGGACATCAAGGATGCCCTGGGCGCCAACGGTGCTGAAGCCGTCCTGAACGAGTGCATGGTGGGCGACAAGCGCGCCAAGGAAACCTACCACGAGGTGTTGCACGATACGGCCCTGCCGCAGTCCACCCGTGAGATGCTGTTGCAGCAGCTCACCGGCATCGAGCAATCCATCGAACGGATGGAGAGCCTTCAGGAAGTGTACTCCTGATTGCCCAAAGCCTGCGTTGGGCACGTGTGGTGTCCAACCTACACCAATCGCGCCGTCCATTTGGGCGGCGCTTTTTGGTTTGGGGAAGCGGTGCTTGCCGTTGGTCATGTTCCGCTTGTTGCGCCATGAAAGGCATTATCTGGTCAAGGTTCCCGCTTGGACTATCTGGCGCAGGCCGCGGCGTATCTTGCCCATGTACTACCGCCGCATTATCGCCATGATCCAGTACCACGTGGAGCCCGACCTTTCGCCGGAGGCGTTCAGGGACTTGCTGATTCGGTCCACGCTCGGTGCGCGAAGGCCAGTGGATGAACCCGAGCGCATCCGGGCTATGGTGGCCAACGCCAATTTGATGGTTACGGCCCGGGATGGCGGCAAGCTGGTGGGCGTGGCCCGGTCGCTGACTGACTTTGCGTACTGCACCTACCTGTCCGATTTGGCTGTGGATGCCGCGTATCAAAAACAGGGCATCGGAAAGGAGCTGATCCGCTTCACAAAACAGCAGGCGCCCGATGCCATGCTGATCCTTTTGGCGGCGCCTTTGGCGAAGGCCTACTATCCCCACATCGGCATGGCCCAACACGATGCGTGTTTTGTGCTGAAGCTTGAAGCCGAACTCGAGTGATGGAATATCAAATCAACCCGGAACCCGAGGCTATGGATTGGTCCGCAGTTGCAGAAATCTTTCAGCAGGTGGGATGGGGTGTACGCGATCCTGAGGACATCCGGCGGGCTTTTGCGCAGAGTTCGCTGGTGTGTGTTGCACAAGACAACCAAGGCCGTATTGTCGGATTTGGCCGGACGGTGGACGACGGCCGGTATTATGCGCTGTTGGTGGATGTGGTGGTTCGGCCGGATGCGCAATCCAGCGGCATTGGCAGCCGCATGGTGCGCATGCTCCAGGAGTGCCTGGTCGGGTACAACTTTATCACCCTCACGGCCGCGCCGGGTAAGGAAAGCTTTTACCAAAAGCTGGGCTGGGAGAAACAAACGTCGTCCTACATATTCCCCAAGGACGAAAAGCAACGCAGGGAGCATTGCGCATAAACGGCCTGACAGAGCCCGATCGCTACAGCATCAAATCCCGGATCCGGTCGGCGTAGCCGCGGCTTACGGGGACGCGTTCGCCGGAGGCGAGCAGGACGGAGTAGCCCTTGCCGTATTTTTCAATTTCACGGATGGCGGCCAGTTGCACGATGTGGCTGCGGTGTACGCGGATGAAGTGCTTGGGGTCGAGTTTCTGTTCCAATGCGCCGATGCCGTGGTTGCTCAGGTAGCGCTGGTCGGCGGTGTGCAGGTGCGCGTAATCGCGGTCGGCGGAGATGTGCTGGATGTCGTCTGCGGCCAGGGTGACAAAGCGTCCGCGGTGCTCGACCAGGAAGCGCTCGCTGGGCGTGTTGCCGTCCATGATGATGCGGTCGGCCAGTGGTGCCAGTTGGCGCGGGTTGCTGTCATGGCTGCATCAAAACGTTCCTTGGTGTAGGGCTTGAGCAGGTAATCCACGGCGTGCACTTCAAAGGCCTTCAGCGCGTATCGGTCAAAAGCCGTGGAGAAAATGATAGAGGGCAGTTCGTCCAGATGGGGCAGCAGTTCAAAGCCGTTCATGCCGGGCATCTGTACGTCCAAAAAGACCAAGTCGGGTTTGTGGGTATTGATGCACTGGATGGCGTCCACGCCGTTGCGGGCTTCGCCCACGATGACCCATTCCGGATGGAATCCGAGGTATTCGCGGATCAGCAAAAGGCCGGCCTTTTCGTCGTCCACCAAAACAGCTTTGCGCAACGACGCACTCATAGACGGAATTGAACGGTCAAGCCCTGCGGTTGGTTGTCGAGCAGTTCCAGGGCACTGCCAAAGCCCTTCATCAGGCGCAGGCGGGTATTGCGCAAGCCTACCCCAGCTTCGAGTGCGGCTTCTTTGTTCTCCAGTCCCGCACCGGTATCCGAAATGCGAAACAACAGTTTGGGCGACCCGGACGGTCCGTCAGCTTCAAGCAAGGGCTTCACCGCTATCCGTACTTCACCACCATCCACCAAGTCCGCTATGCCGTGTTTGACCGCGTTTTCCACCAGCGGTTGGAGGAGCATCGGCGGCACGGGATGGTCCAGCAGCGCCACCGGTACATCGATGTGGATGTGCAGGCGTTCCTGGAAGCGCTGCTTTTCCAAATTCAAATAGCCTTCCACAAATTCGAGCTCATCCCGGAGGGGTACCAGCGCTTCGCGCGAAGCGCGCAACTGATACCGAAACAGGTCCGACAGGCTGGCCACCATTTCCCGCGTTTTTTCCAATTCCAGGGGAATGCTCGCGTTGATGGTGTTGAACACGTTGTAGAGGAAATGCGGGTTGAGCTGGGCTTTGATGGCCGTCAGTTCGCTTTGCAATGCAGCCATGCGCAGGGCATGTTCGGTGCGCGTTTTCTCCTGGACCCGCTGCCAGTATTCGTAGCCGTGCATCAACCCGAACTGCAGCATGTAGATCAAAGCCGGGATGTAAATGTCCCAAATGGATCCGGTGCCCTGGAGGTGAAACAAGCCAAAGGCTTCGGACAGTTGGTAATACACCCAGCGTCCTCCATACACCCAGGCGGGCATGAGCAGCAGGTGCAAGGCCAGACGCTGCCAGAGGGCGTGGTTGCGCAAGAGCCGGAACATCAGATACCACACCGGCAAGGTCAACACAAAATGCACGAGGTATTGCAGCCCACCGGTTTGCATATACCCTACCGGATCAAAGAAGCGGTCTTCCGGATCCTGATGGCCGAGCCGGTTGAGGAACAGGGTCAGCGAATACAAGGTGGCCGCAAACCAATAGGCCGCAACCATGGTCAACGCTTCGCCTACGCACACTCCACCGAAGCGCCGGTTCCACCAGCGCACCTGCTCGGGCTGTGGTGCCTTCGCGCCTGAAGCATGCAAAGGCTCCATTCCGATGCCGCCAAAACCAGCCATGCTGTCCTGCATTGCGGCAAGATAATTGGCACAGACCCGGTTCGATTCATGCATTCGACCAACGGTCCATGCTCCCGACGAACGGCCACGGACACCGCAAATACGCACGGCACCCCCCCGAATGGACCATATAGTCAAGCGTTAATGTTCTGTTACCGTCCGTCGTATCCACGGCCCATTCGTCGGAAAGCGCTTTTCTTGAGGGCGTTTCGGATGGAATTTGCAGCACATGAAGCGCACCTATACCCTCGTCCCACCCCTTTCTGTTGCATCGTGCTTTCGCCCTGTGGGCGTCCTGTTGGCCCTTCTGCTGGGCAGCGGCCTGCACGCGCAAAGCCTGACACTGAGCGGCACCGCCCAGGACGGCGGGGGCAAGCCCGTCCCCTTCCTCAACGTGCTGTTGTACGCCAAGGCACCGGAGGAAGGCGGGGAAGTGAACATGCCTGAAGGCGAAGAATCCGCCCAAACCGAGCCCCAGGGCACTGCGGCAGCCCCCGCTGTGGATCAGCTCATCAAAACCGGCATCACCGGCGACGACGGCAGCTTCCGCCTGGGCAACGTGCCGGAGGGGAGCTACCGCCTTCGCCTGTCCGGCGTAGGCTATCAGGCGCTGGATACCGTGCTCAGCCTCAGTGGACCGAAGGATCTGGGCATCCTGACGGTGCCCGAACGCGTCGAGGAGCTCGACGCCGTGGTGGTGGGTGCTGCGCGGCCCCTGGTGGTTGTAGAGCCGGACCGCCTGGTCTTCAACGTGAAGGACAACCTGGCCACGGCCGGCGACTCCGGTTTTGACGTGCTGCGCAAGGCACCGGGGGTGGTGATCGACCAGAACGACAACATCCGCGTGGAGGGCCTCAGCGGCGTGCGGATCTTCCTGGACGGCAAACCTTCTGTCCTGCGCGGCGAAGACCTGGTCAACTACCTTAAAAGCCTGCGCGCCGAGGACATCGACCGCATCGACATCATCACCCAGCCCTCGGCCAAATACGACGCAGAAGGCAACGCGGGCATCATCGACATCATCCGGGTGCGGGAAAAGGGCCTCGGGGTGCAGGGCAGCGCATCGGCCGGCCTGACCTATGGCGACTTTGCCCGCGGCAACGGTTCGCTGAACCTGAACTACCGCGCCAAAAAACTGAACCTCTATGGTTCCTACGGCACCTACTACGGCCGCAGCACGAGCTTCATAGACATCTTCCGCCAGCAAGCCGGCAATGTCTTTGACGCGCAATCCGACGGTGTGCACGACCGCCAAAGCCACAACTTCCGGGCTGGTGCCGATTGGTACATCAACGACAAGCACACCTTCGGCACGCTGTTGAATTTCGATTTTGTGGATTTCGAATCCAACACGGAGACCGTGACGCCGATTTATCCGATCGGTGCACCGACCGTCGACAGTACCCTCAACGCCCTGAACCGGACCACCGGCCAAACCCTGAACGGCTCGGCCAACCTCAACTACCAATTCGAGGATACGCTGGGCAACCTGCTGATGGTTGATGTGGATTATGGCCTTTACAGCGGCGAACGCTTCACCGACCAACCGAACGTCTACGTGGCACCCGACGGCATCAGCGTGTTGAGCGAGGTCATCAACCGCCAGGAAAGCCCAACGGACATCACGCTGTACTCGGCCAAATTCGATTACGAGCGCCGGCAGGGCAAACAAGTTTTCGGTTTTGGGGCCAAGGTCCAGCGTGTGGAAACGGACAATACCTTTTCCTTTTTCCAGCAGGAAGGCGGGGTAGAGGTGTTTGACCCCAACCGCAGCAACCGCTTTTCCTACGACGAGACCGTGTCGGCGGCCTACGCCAGCTACAAGCTTTCGCTGGGAAGCGCCTGGAAATTGCAGGCGGGTGTCCGCATGGAACACACCGAGAGCCTGGGCGACCTGCGCACCTTCAACAACCAGCCGGACGAGGCCGTTCGCCGGTCTTACACCGACTGGTTTCCCAGCGGCGGCATTACCTGGCAGGCGGCACCGACCCACAGTTTTGCGTTGCGCTACAACCGCCGCATCCAGCGCC
>JAUIHG010000261.1 GCA_030432405.1 Bacteroidia bacterium
ACTTTGAGGATGATCTGTGCCTCAAAAACCTTTTCGGGATCGTAGACGATCCGCGCCCCGGCATTGGCATACTCCCGGTCGGTGAAATGCGCGCGGTTCCCGGCGCCGGATTCGATAACCACCGTATGGTCGTTGTTGACCAAGGTACGGACGCTGTCCGGATCCAGGGCCACCCGGTTTTCCTGGAACGCCCGTTCCTTGGGCACACCGATGTAGAGGTGGTTGCTGCTCTTGGCCACCTTGACCGGCTGTTCAAGGGTCTGCCAACCCGTCTGTGCAGCCAGTTCGGCAAAGCCCGGTTTTTTTTGTTCTTCCGCCATAGCTGGGCCTCTCGGTCCTTGCATTGATGGCCCGCTTTCGCGCGAACGCGTACCCCGGCCAATGGCGTGAAAATACCGCTCCCGGCGGGATCGGAGGCGGCATCAGGGCGGAAGGGGACGGGTTGTGGATTACGGCTTCGCCGAAGGCGCCGCATCCAGAAGCCTAAAGTTCCGGCAGCCCCCTTCTTCCAGCTCCACGCGGATGTGGAAGGCGGGTTCGGCGGCCCACCAGGCGGGGTCCAGGCGTTCGGCCCACTCGATGAACACGGGCATGCCGCTGTCGAGCAGGTCTTCCAGTCCCAGCTCCAGGACTTCGCGCATGGAGCGCGTGCGGTAGAGGTCCAGGTGGTAGACCGTACCCGGACCGTCCGGGCCGGTGTTGTAAGGGTGGACCAAACCGAAACTCGGGCTGGAGACCGGGTCGCGGACGTCCAGTTGCCGGCAGAGCGCGCGGATGCAGGCGGTTTTGCCGGCCCCGAGGTCGCCGTAGAAGGCGTAGACGCGGTGTTCGCCGGGCAGGCGCAAAAGGGCCACGGCCACGGCATCCAGATCCTCCAGGCTGCAGGCCCGCCAAGGTCCGGTGGACGCGTCTGGGGGACCTCCCGCAGCGGCGTCCGGTGCCTTATTTGGACGTGAAGACGGCAAAGGGAATCAGCATTTCCTCCAGCGAAATCCCGCCGTGCTGGAAGGTGTCGCGGAAGAAGTTGACGTAGTGGTTGTAGTTGTTGGGATAGACAAAAAACAGGTCCTCCTTGGCAAAGATGTAGGAGGAGCTGACGTGCTGCCGGGGCAGGCGGGCGTCTTCCGGTTTGCGGACCTCCAGCACGTCCTTGGCGTTGTACTGCAGGTTTTTGCCGCTCTTGTAGCGCAGGTTGGTGGTGGTGTTGCGGTCGCCGACCACCTTGGAAGCGTTGCGTACGCGGATGGTGCCGTGGTCGGTGGTCACCACCACGCGGACCGGTTTGCCTTCCAGGCGTTTGAGCGCTTCAAAAAGCGGGGAATGCTCAAACCAGGATTCGGTCAACGAGCGGTATGCGCGCTCGTCGCGCGCGAGCTCCTTGAGCACCTCCATCTCGGTACGGGCATGGCTGAGCATGTCCACAAAGTTGTAGACAATGGCCGTCAGCCCGATGTCCAGGCCGTGCAGGATGGTCTCGTTCAGGTTGCGGGCCTCCTGGTGGTTGACCACCTTGTGGTAGGCCATCTTGCGGTCGATGCGGTGACGCTGCAGGTTGTCGGCCAACAGCTCCGCTTCGAACATGTTCTTGCCGCCCTTGTCCTCGTCGTTGCGCCAGAATTTGGGCAGCTTGCGTTCGATTTCCGACGGCATCAGGCCGGCAAAGAGGGCATTGCGGCTGTATTGGGTGGCCGTGGGCAAAATCGAATAAAACAGCTCCTCGGACTGCATGCGGAAATGCCGACTGAGCATCGGTTGGATGCTGCGGAACTGGTCGTAGCGGAGGTTGTCGATCACCACCAGGAAGGTTGGGGTGTCGTCCTCGAGCAGCGGGAACAGGCGGCGTTTGAGCAGAGTATGGCTCATCACCGGTGTCTCGCCTTTGCCCTGGGCCCAGTCCAGGTAGTGGCCCACCACAAACTTGTTGAAGGCCGTATTGGCTTCCTGCTTTTGCATGGAAAAGACCTCCTGCATCTGACCGGCACCGGTCCGGTCGAGTTCGATCTCCCAACGCACCAGCTCGCGGTACAGCTCCGCCCACTCGTCAAAACCCAGATCCTCCTGCAGGCGCATGAACAGGCGCTGAAAATCCTGCTGGTAGGCCGAATTGGTCTTCTCGGTCACCAGGCGCTTGTTGTCCATGATTTTTTTGACCGTCATCAGGATCTGCTGCGGCTTGACGGGCTTGATCAGGTAGTCGGTGATTTGCGAACCAATGGCCTCCTCCATCAGGTCCTCCGCCTCGTTTTTGGTGATCATGACCACCGGCAGGTTGGGCCGCTTGGCCTTGATGCCCGACAGCGTTTCCAGGCCCGACAGGCCGGGCATGTTTTCGTCCAAAAAGACAAGGTCAATCTCCGGTTTGCTGGCCGCGGCGTCCAGCGCATCCTGGCCGTTGGTCACCGGCAGGACCTCATAGCCCTTGTCCCGGAGGTAGAGCAGCTGGGGCTTGAGGAGTTCGATTTCGTCGTCGGCCCAAAGAATGGTGGTCGGCATATGCGGATGGGTAGGGGTAAAGGGAGGAGCAAGAGGCCCGGAGTGGCGCCTGACAGCGAAGGTATCTCCACGGCGCTTCCCCGGGGCACGGACCGCAGCAAGGGTTGCGGGACTGCCGGGAAAGGGCTGAAGCATGGGCGTGCAACTCTGCGCCACTGCACTAGTTTTGTGCGCCTTGCCACGCGCCAAGATTTTTAACGACCCTGTTTACGGCTTTGTTGCCGTTCCGGACGAGCGCCTGTTCCGCATCGTCGAGCATCCCTGGTTCCAGCGCCTTCGCCGCATCCAGCAACTCGGCCTGGGCAGCCTGGTTTATCCCGGCGCCATTCATACGCGTTTTCAGCATGCGTTGGGGGCCATGCACCTCATGCAAAAGGCCCTGGACGTGCTCCGCTCCAAGGGGCACACTATCGCCGAAGGCGAATACAACGCCGCCTGTGCCGCCATTCTGCTGCACGACATCGGGCACGGCCCTTTCAGCCACGCGCTGGAACACATGCTGGCGCCCGGCCTGCACCACGAGCAGTTGTCGCTGGCCTTTTTGAAGGCGCTCCCGTCCGAGTTGGGCACCGATACCGCGGAACTGCTCGGTGAGGCCGAAGCCATTTTCACCGGCACCCATCCGCGGCCCTTCCTTCATGAACTCGTGTCCAGCCAACTGGACGTGGATCGTCTGGATTACCTCACGCGCGATACCTATTTCACCGGCGTGCACGAGGGCGTGATCGGCTGGAACCGCATCCTGGACATGCTGGCCCTGGAAAACGACCGCCTGGTGGTTGAAAGCAAGGCCATCTACAGCCTCGAAAAATTCATTGTGGCGCGCCGCATCATGTACTGGCAGGTCTACCTGCACAAGACCGTGCTCTGCGCAGAAGAACTGCTGATCCGCGCCCTGTCGCGTGCCCGCCTGTTGCGCGCCTCCGGCGAACCGCTTTTTGCCGCACCGGCCCTGGAATGGATCCTGGACCTGCCGTCAAGCGCGGAAGGGCAGGGGACGCCATCTGGCGGGACCCAGCCTGCTGCCCTGCCGGGAGGGGCTTTTTTGGTGCGTTTTGCCCGCCTGGACGACAGCGACATCTGGTCGGCCCTCAAGGTTTGGGCCCGGCATCCCGATCCGGTGCTTTCGGTATTGGCCACGGCCATCGTGGAGCGCAGGCTCTTCCGCTTGCAGTGGATGGACCGGCCACTGCCGCCGCAGGCGTTGGATGGTCTTCGCCGGGAGGCGCAAAGGCGCTTTGGGCTGGACGCGCCGGAGCAGGCCGAGGCCTTTGTCTTTCAGGACAGCACCACCAACGCCGCTTACGACCCGCTGACCCAGGGCATCAAGATCCGCTTCCGCGACGGGCGCATGGAAGATCTGGCCGTGGCCTCCGACCAGCTGAACATCCGCGTCCTGAGCGATCCGGTGCTAAAGCACTATATTTGTCTGCCGAAAGAATTGACAACTGCCCTTGATGCGTATTTGGCTGAGCAGTAGGGTTTTGTCTGATAGAGTGCGGGCATTTTCACGCTGATCCAGGAGCCGAAAAACGGGTCTGAAAGCAGCGCCCGGTCCTCCGTTCACA
>JAUIHG010000039.1 GCA_030432405.1 Bacteroidia bacterium
TTCGGGTTTGAGAATGCAGCAATGGCATTGACGGCGCCACCGAAGTAGTTCAGGAAGAGCGTACCGGTAGCCGTATCGGTGCCGCCGATGTTGCCGAAGGCCTGGATTTCGTTGTTGTCAAAACCAAGCGAGCTTCCCGTAGCCGAGCCCACACGCAGGATACCAATGGTGTTGCCGTTGTTGAAGCCCGTACCGTCGATGCGCACCAGGCCGTTCAGGGTGGGCTGGTTGAAGTTGCCGGAAATGTTGCCGTTGACCTGCACATCGCCGTTGAATACACCGGCATGTGTGGACGTGGCCAGGGCAGCGTTGTTGCCGCCCGTATGCTCAGCATATACGCCCTGGCCGTTCGAGTAGCCGTAGACGCCGCTGTTGTCCGTGGAGGAACCGCCGGTGGAAATGCCCAACACGCCGATTTCCTGACCGGAGGGGCTGAAGCCGACAATGCCGTCGAAGTCCACGCCACCCTGGACACCCAGGTAGCCGTTTGTCGGAGCAAGTTGGCCGATGCCTTTGACGGCAAATTGGTTGCTGCCGCTGGTGGAACCGATGATCTCGTCTTCAAACATGGCAGAACCCGCGCTGATGACATCACCAGCTTCGTCACCACCGCCGTTGTTGGCTTTGATGTTGAAGATGTTGTTGGCCCCGTTGTCGCGGAACGCGTACTGGTTGTTGGATACGTCAAAAAGCAGACCGTTGTCTTCATCGCCCTGGGAGCGGAAGGCGTAGCGGTTGTTGCCGACCAGGTAGTCGCCGTTTCCGGAGAAGGTCAGATCGCCACCGCCGCTGACCTGGGCATAGGTGCCGCCGTCGGGGTTGCCCATGCGGACGTAGTTGCCGCCCGTGGGGTTGATGGTCATCACGCTGGTGCCGTTGGCCTTCTTGAACTGGTATTCGTTGACCGAGCTGGCGAAGTTCAAACCGATCTGCGTAACCGTGGAGCCGTTGCACCACTGGAAGGCATACTGGTCGGCGGGACCGACAATCAGGGTCGAACCTGGCGAACACTGGGCCATTGCGGCCGGGGCGGCTGCCATGATGGCGGCACCCAAGGCCAAATTGCGGAGCTGTTGTTTCATTGTGCGTTTGGTTTAAGCGAAAGGGGTGATCCGTGATGCGTGTGATTCCGACCCGATGCGGTCCTCCAGTGCAGAGGGCTTCACATCGGTGGGCAGAACCTGGCAATCGTCCAGAGGAATGTGTTTGGGGTCGGTGAAAAAAAATAGTGCGCAGTCCCTCCGTTGCCGGGGGACGTACGCACTGATGACTGCATGATAGGGCGAATACTCCGTTTGTCCTAATCCAGGGCAATAAACCCGACACCTTGTGTAGAAATCCCCCCTTTATGGGGATGCAAAACCGATCGGAAGCCCGCGAATGGCATGCGGTCAATGGTGATGAACGACAAACCGAGCGGTGCTCGAATGGCCTTTCCGGACCAGCTCAATGGCGTACATCCCGGGTGGCCATGTGCCAACATCAAGCTGCAATTCGGTTTGATCGTGCATCTTCTCCTCGAACAGGACTCTGCCATTTGCACGGAAAATGCGGAGCTGGTGTTCGCCTTCGGCGAAAGGCCACTGAATGTTCAGCCTCCGTACCGCAGGATTGGGCCATACGGTCAATTGGTCCAACATATCCGGCTTTGAAGCAACCGTAGCTGTGGGTGCTGCAGGGTCGGATCCGTAATCATCGCTCCATTTGTAGGTGGTGTAACTGCAAGCCTCCACCCGTGCCGAAACACCCGCTGATGTTGTGGGCACCAGGCTGGTCCCGGGTTTCATGGAGATGCTGATTGCGGACTCCAGGGCAATCGGCGCCAACAATGCGGTTAAGGTGGTGTTGGTGCACGTTCCTCCTGTAGTTACCTCTTCTATACCGACAAAGGTCAAGGCTTCCAAATCCGCCGTATAGGGGCCGCAAACCTGAAGCTGCTCCAGGCTGGAGCCTTGCCCCACGCCAACAGCATACCATGCCCGTCCGCAGGAGATGGCTTCAACGCTGCAGTGCCCAAACAGATCCCGTGCGGCACGAATGCTGGCTTCCCGTGCATCGATGTACTGGTCTGTAGACGTGAGGTACACCGTCAAAGCCCGGTAAGCAATGGATCGGGCAGCAGCCAGGCCAATAGCATCCACCGTGTATGCATCGCCGTAGTCGTTGGTACCACTGCCCCCAGTAGCCAACAAATGAAACCAGCGGTTCTGGACGCTTGAATTGGTATGCACGCCACCGTTGTCCAGGCTTCCGGCATACCAATTGATGCCTTGATAGGTGTCCGGATCGCCGAATGCGGAAGGGTCCGAAAAGGACCGAATGGCCCCAAACTCGGCTCCAACTTCCCAATCCGGTGTTCCGAGGGTGTAGGCTTCGACCATTTCCCCAAAAATGTCGGCATAGGATTCGTTCAAGGCGCCGGATTCATTGGCGTATACCAGATCTGCACTGGTTTCCACCACACCATGGGTGAACTCATGGCCGGTGATGTCCAGCGTGTTCCAATCGTCCAGGGCGCTGGTGGAGGAATTTCCCCCGCCAAAGGCAGCAACATTGTTGTAGCAATCCCAGCACGCGTTGTTGTGTGAAGTGGTCCCTGAGGAAGTTGTAAACCCCACTTCATTGTAGATGTCCCAATCCCCGTTGGCGTCATCCCAGGATGCGCGGTTGTGGACATAATCGTAGTAGTCCCGCGTGCGTTGTGCTGCAAAGTGCACGCTGACGCCTGTGGTGTTTACCGGGCTGTTCCAGACGTTGTCCATGTCCAGGTACTCGATCAACGAGGAGACTGCGTTTGTGCGCTGCATATCCCGTGTATGGAGGGTGTAAGGATGGCTCACCGTACAGCTGTCGAGCAAATCGTAGCCGAAATCACGGGCATGTGTACCGATGTTGTGTTCCCCGTAGTGTGCCGTTGTGCCGGAGCCTATGGCACATTGCCTGGAAATGGGCAGATGGGTCTGGAATTCGCCCGAGAGGGCATCCACATAAATGGTTCGACTTTCCCCGTGAAAGCCCACGACCACATCAAATGCCCAGGTCAGACGGTATTGGGCCGAGCGGTAGTTTTTATCGAAGGCAGGCCGTTGCAACACCAGCTTGCCTTTTGGGAAATAGGTGGCATTGGGGTCCCCACTGCTGGCCTTCAGCGCTGTTTCCGCCGCCTGATCCAACCAGGCATAGTGATCGCCGTCGGCGAAGGCCAGGGCGGTTTCCAGGGCTTCGGATTCCGATATGCCAGGAATTGAAGGAACGTTCAGTCCAGAAATTATCTTGCCATTGCCGGATACCACGCGGCCTTCGGCGTTTTGATGCACCAGAAACTCGCCGCCAAAAACCGGGATGCCGCGGTGCTTTTGTTGAAAGCGGAAATGCGTCCAGCCCAAACGGTCGGTATCCACCCGAATCAATTCCATGGCATCATCCGGGCCCAGCTGGAAGGCGTCGGGGTGATCCCGGAACAGGCTCCGGGGCTGTAGCATGGCCTCTTCCCTGAAGTCAATCCATCCCCAAGTACTGGACGCCTGGGCGATGGCCATCAGCGCTGGGTTGCGGAAGCGGCCGTCATGCTGAAAGGCGTCTTGCGCGTGCAGCACGGCTGCTGGGTTTGAGAGGGCCAGGAGCACCAGCAGAAATATGAGGCGCATTAGGGCATTTGCGGTTTGAAAAGGGGGCATCGTGCACGATTTTGAATGAAGGCAATAGGGCTTGATCTTGGGATACCGGACACGGGTTTACCGCGCTGCTTGAAGGGCTTCAAGGCGGTCCGTCAAGGCGCTGATGCGCTTTTGCTGTTCAATGGTGTACAAGGTCAATTCTTCAACCTTTTGCAGCAGCTGGCGTTGGATGGCGCCGACCTGCACACCGTTTTGAGCAACGGCCTCGGCCGATGGCATGTCCGGCAAATGGCCAAGCGCGGCGATGGTCTGCTCCAGCTCCAGGAGATCCGGCAACACATAGCCTTCGGCGAAGACGTAGTCCGGCCACGCAGCGTTCAACTCCACGGTGAGTTCTTCACAAATGAGCTTGCCATCGATAGCGGCCTTGTAACCGGGCACACCGCCTCGGGCGGCGTTGCCCACCAGCAGGTCCCCTTGCACATAGAGTCCGGAGGCCGGCGGCGAAAAACTGGAAGGGTTGACGCCCAAGGCGGTTCCGCCATTGCTGTGGACCAGGAGCTTGGTGCTGCCGGACACTTGCACCCGCAGGGCATTGTCCCCAAAGGCCCCGGAAACATGCAACCGGGCGTTCGGGCTGGTATTGCCCACGCCCACGCGGCCGGTGAATTTGTCGGCGTATAGCAATCCGGAGCCCACATCCAGGATGCCGTGCGTATTGCTGGCACTGCCCAGGAGGCTGACATGGCCTCCGAAATGGTTCAAGTACAGGGTACTGGAAGCACTGTCGCTGGCATAACTCTGGATGCCGTTGTTGTCCAGGCCCAGGGCAAAGCTGCTGTTGCCGAGTTTGAGCAAGCCGCTCTGGTTGGTGGTATTGACGTTGGAGCCGGTGATGTTCACCTGGCCCAGGAGTTCCGGTTGGTCCAGTGTGGCACCCTGGAGCGCACCGTTGAGTTCCAGATCCCCCTGGATGGCCACCGGGCCATCAAAGCTTCCGGCATGGGTAGCCGAAGCCAGTTCCGCCGTATGGCCTCCGATGTGTTCGGCCTTCATGCCCACACCGTTGCCGTAACCGTATACGCCGATGTTGTCGGCCATGGTGCTGCCCACCGAAACACCCAGCACCCCGATTTCCTGGCCCGCCGGGCTGAAGCCGGTCAAGCCGGCAAAATCGGCCGTACCCTGAACGCCGAGGTATCCGTTTGTTGGACCATTGGCTCCAAATCCGCTTACTGCAGGCACCGTGCTGGTCCCATTGGCAGATACTTCGTCCTGGATCGAAGCCGAACCTGCACACACCACATCGCCGGCTTTGTCGGTGCCGTTGTCCATGGCCTGGATGTGTAGTGCCGAAGCTCCGGCGGCATCCTGAAAGGCATATCGGCCATCGGTGGCGTTGAAGAAAAGGCCAATGTCCTGGTCTGCTTTCGCCTGGAAGGCGAACGTATTGTTGGCCACCAAATAGGCGCCGGTTCCGGCGAAACTCAACCGGCCACCCCCGTCCACCTGGAGGAAGTCTCCGGCATCCGGATTCCCCATGCGCACATACGTGCCGCCCGTGGGGTTCAGCGTCATTAGGTTGCTGCCGTCCGGTTTTTTGAACTGGTATTCGTTGACCGAACTGGCAAAGTGCAGGCCGATCTGGGTTACCGTGCTGCCGTTGCACCACTGAAAGGCGTACTGGTCTGCAGGTCCAACGAGCAGGGTGCTGCCCGCACTGCATTGGGCCTGTATCAATGCCGTGGACAGGCAACAGCATGCCCAAAGGAGCAACGCGTGTTGGAGGGAAGGGAGGCGGAACATGGGTCGGATTTGGTTGGCGTTGAGCGGGCGGTTCATCGGTTGGCGTTCATGGGCCCAAGGCTTGGGCGGTTGAGGACATGGCGGTTCCGGTGCCGTTCCCGGAAGGGGATCGGCAAAGACCGAAAGCGCAAGAAGGGACACATTGCCGCAGGCCAATAGCAGCCTTCCCAGGTTAAAACTTGAAGGAAAATCTGCCGCCTATTGCATTGATGCATAGGCAACTGTGCGGCACATCAAAAGTAGAGCGGCAAGCCTCAATCGTGCAAGTGGCAACCGAAACCAGGCCTGTTTCGGGCCTTTGGAAACGTACGCGGACAGACGGTGGTGGCGGCCCTAAATTCGCCGTAGGCGAAGGCGGAACACGCGGGTTTTCCGACGTGCAGCTTCCAATCATACAACTCCTCCACTATGGCCAAGGGATCTGGTAAGGGCAATCGGAAAAAGACGCAAAAAAAATCCCGTAAAGGGGGGGCAAGCGGCGGAAAGCTCCCGCTGGACGACATGATCCTCCGCCACCTGGCCGGGCGGGACGAGCCGGTGGGGGTCAAAAACCTGGTCCGCAAGTTCTCCCACATGGCCGCGGAGCCCAAGATCCGCGACCGGGTGCAGCGCATGGTGCAAAGCGGAACCATCCTGGAGACGCCTTCGCGCAAGCTGAAAGCGCCGCGCAGCAAAAAGGAACACCTGGTCCTCAAGGGCCGCGTGGACATGACGGCCAAAGGCAGCGCCTATGTGGTGGTCGAAGGCCTGGAAGAGGACGTGTATGTGCCCGAGTCGCGGATGGGCCGCGCCTTTGACGGGGACAGCGTGCGGGTGGTCATCCGCAAGCGGAAAGGCAAGCGCCGCGCCGAAGGCGAAATCGTGGAAGTGCTGGCCCGCGCCAAGGAGCACTATGTCGGCTCGCTGGAAAAGCACCGCGGGTACGCCTTTGTGGTGCCGCTGCACCGCAAGGGCATGCGGGACATTTTCATCCCACCCGACGAACTCGACCAGGCCGGTCCCATCGAAAGCGGGGACCGCGTGGCGGTTGAGATCATCGAATGGCCCCACCGCTCCTCCAATCCGATCGGCCGCATTGCCTACGTGCTTGGCCCGTCGGAGGAGAACGAAACGGAGATGCGCTCCATCCTGTTGAGCAACGGCTTCCCGCTGACCTTCCCGCCGGAGGTCTTGGAAGCCGCAGACGCCTTCCCGGATGCGCCTACCGGCGAAGACGCCAAAGCCCGCCGCGATCTGCGCGACATCGAGACCTTCACCATCGATCCGCAGGACGCCAAGGACTTCGACGATGCCCTGTCCTTCCGCGATTTGGGCGACGGCCGCTACGAGGTGGGCATCCATATTGCCGATGTAGCGCATTTTGTTCAGCCCGGTTCGGCGCTGGACAAGGAGGCCTACAAACGCGCCACCTCGGTCTACCTGGTGGACCGGGTCAACCCGATGCTGCCCGAACGCCTGTCCAATGGCCTGTGCTCCCTGCGGCCGCGGGAGGACAAACACGCCTTTTCCGCCCTCTTTGAGGTGGACGGCAAAGGCCATGTGCAAAAGGAGTGGTTCGGCCGCACGCTCATCCATTCCGACCACCGGTTCAGCTACGAGGATGCCCAGATCGTGCTGGAGGGTGGGGAAGGCCCGCACCAAAAGGCCCTGTTGCAGCTCAACAGCCTGGCTGAGGCGCTTCGCGCGCAGCGCTTTGAAAACGGCTCGGTGAACTTTGAAACCGAGGAGGTGCGCTTCAGGCTGGACGAGGAGGGCAAACCTCTGGGCATCTACCTCAAGGAGCGCAAGGCTGCGCACATGCTGGTGGAGGACTTCATGCTGCTGGCCAACAAGCGGGTGGCCATGTTCCTGAGCCGTTCAGGGGCAAAATCAGGGGACGCATCCCGCCCGGCCGTGTACCGCGTCCACGACCAGCCGGATCCCGAAAAGCTCAAGGCCTTTGAAGCGCTGGTGCGCGAATACGGCCACAAGCTGCGGCTGCCCGAAAGCCCCTCGGAGCTGCCCAAAGCCATCAACAGTTTCATGGAGAGCATCCAGGGCCAACCGGAACAGGGGGTGCTGGCGCGCATGGCCATCCGCTCGATGGCCAAAGCGGTGTACACCACGGACAACATTGGCCACTTCGGGCTGGGTTTCGAGGATTATACCCACTTCACGTCACCGATCCGGCGCTATCCGGACGTGATGGTGCACCGCCTGTTGTCCGACGCGCTCGATGAATTCAAGCAAGGCGGATCGAAACAGCGGCCGGACAAGACCAAGCTCGAAGCGGCCTGCCAGCACTGTTCCCAAATGGAGCGCAAGGCCATGGATGCGGAATACGAGTCCATCAAATACAAGCAGGCCGAGTACCTGCAGGACCATGTGGGCGAGGCTTTCGCGGGACGCGTATCCGGCATCACCACCTGGGGCATTTTTGTGGAGCTCAACGAGAGCCGCTGCGAGGGCATGATCCGCCTGGACAGCGTAGGCTCCGAATTTGTGCACGACGCCAAAAAGAACACCCTCTATGCAGTGGACATCGACCGCTGGTTCCGCATGGGCGACCCGGTGCGCATCCGCGTGGAAGGCATCAGCCTGGAGCGCCGCGAAATGAACTTTGCCCTGCTGGACGAACGGCTGGGCAATGCCTGAACTGCGCGTGATCCGACACACGCCGCCTTGCAGGCGAAGGCCCTCTCGCAGCTCCGCCTAGAGGTCCTGCGCGCAGCGGAATCCCACGTGGTTTTGCCCGGAATCCGTGGCATTGGCCATGCGCGATGAAGGCCGGTAATTGGCGCAGTACTGGTCGCTGCACAAAAAGCTGCCGCCCTTGATGACCCGCTTTTCCTGATAGGGTTCACGCGGATCAAAGGATTTTGCCGGGCCTCCCGGATTGTGCACGGGAGCATGGTGGCCGTGGTCTGGATGGGCCATGGCCCCCTCGGGATCCTGCCCCTGCTGCAACAGGTATTGCGCTTTGGTGTCGGCGCGGTAAAAGTCTGCCGTCCATTCCCAGACGTTGCCGATCATGTCGTAGAGCCCGAAGGCATTGGGGGGGAAGGAGCCCACCGGTGCGGAACCGGCAAAGCCATCGGCGGCCGTATTGCGGTAGGGGAAATCCCCCTGGAAATAGTTGGCGCGGTAATCGGCTCCGGGTTTGAGCGTTTCGCCCCAGGCGTAAGGCATTTTTTCTTTTCCGCCGCGCGCGGCGAACTCCCACTCGGCCTCGGTGGGCAGGCGCTTGCCGGCCCAGGCGGCATAGGCGGCGGCATCCTCATAGGCCACCTGGACCACGGGATGCTGCTCCTTGCCCTCGATGTCCGTTTCCGGTCCACCGGGATGCCGCCAATCCGCACCCGGAACGAAGGTCCACCACTGCATCCAATCGTCCAGCGGAACAGGGCCTTCGGTGGGGCTGAAAACCAACGAACTGGGCTCGAGCAATTCGGCCGGAGGTTCGGGCGTGCCCGGCGGTGCGTTGGCCGACAAGGCTTCCCAATCGATGGGCCTTTCGGCCACCGTGACATAGCCCGTGGCCTGGACAAAAGCGGCAAATTCGGCATTGGTGACTTCGTGCGCGTCCAGGAGGAAGGGGTCGACGGAAACGCGCAGACTTGGGCCTTCGTGCGTTTCGGCTTCCGGGCCTTCGCTGCCCATCCAGTAGCTCCCGCCGGGGATGTAGACCATGCCCTCGGGCAAGGTCACGCCTTCCGGTGGGGTGATGCCCCTGGAGTCCGCAGCCTCGGCCCTCCGGGGATCGTCCGGGGACCTGTTTTGCTTTTCGGTTTGCCTTTCGCCGGAAGGCGAACAGGCCGCCACCAGCATCAGGCCGAGCAACCAGACAGCAGCGGCCGGAACCGGGCCGAAAAAACGGCAACGTCGGGCGGAAGGGATAGCGCGCATGCCGCAAAACTACGCGCGCCATGCCGGGCCGCGCAGCCGCTCAGATGGCCACCACGGCCACGGCCACCAGCGCTACGGCCAAAGCGGCCAAAAGCATGTAGAGGATGCGCAGCTGACGGCTTTGTTGCGCGCTGTAGCGTTCGGCGGCGCGGCGTTCCAACAGGCGGCTGAGGGCAAACTCGGCCCGCAAAAAAGCCGTTTCCCCTTTGATGGCATAGTCGGCCGCCCCATGCTCCAGGGTTTGCAGGCCCACGTCCAATTGGTCCTGTGCACTCATCATGATCACGTCCGTATCGGGATAATCCCGTCGGATGCTGCGCAGGATTTGCAGGCCGTTGGCCGCGTCCGGGCGGATGCCGTCCAAATGGTAATCCAGCACGACCACGCTGGGCTGCTCGTGCATTTTTTCCATGCAGTTTTCCCCGCTGGTGAACAGCTTGACCTCCAGGGGATAAATGCTGTAGCGCTCCAGGTGGTCCTTGAGCAGCATGAGGTGTTTGGTGTCGTCGTCGACCAGAAAAACCAGGTGTTTGAAGCCCTGGTCCACCGGGGTTTGCAGCCGCTTGCTGCGGCGCACGCTTTCTGCGTTCGATGCGGCCTGGACTGGAGGGGTTTCGGGACGGGTCGTGGTGCTGCTCATGGGAAAGTCGCTTTAGGGAGTGGCGCTGTTCGGGGTGCAGGGGAGGTGCAGGTGGAGGTCCCGTACGGAAGGTAAGCATGCGCGGCTACAGCCGAACGCTGCGTTCAGGTTGGCGCTCCGTCCATCAGGCCATTGCCGCGCCTTTTGGGACTGCTTTCGCCGGCGGTCAGCCGACCCCGGCGAAGGCCTTCGGCCAAAGCCAGGCGAACCGCCCGGTTGAGGTAGGCGATGCGCTGTGGGAGGGTGTCCAGTTCTTCGTGTGCCCGGGCATCCAGTTCCACGGCTTTGAGCTGTTGGCGCAGGCTTTCGGAACCGAGCAACTGCAGCGTGGATTTGAGGTGGTGGGCGTAACCGGCCACCTGATCCCATTGGCCTTCGGCCGAAGCCGACAAGAGGCGTTCGAGCTCATCGGGGGTTTCGCGCTCCATGGTGGCCAGCAGCTCCTCGCGCAGCGCAGCGTTGTGGGCGGTCAGTTGGTCCAGGTAATCGAGGTTGACGTCCGGTACCGAAACCTGCTGGTTGAGCGCAGGGCGGACGCCTTGTGTTTCTTCCGCATTGTTCGGCACGGTGCTCGAAGGAAGGGCCACCGCGCCGTTGCCCGCCTGGTGCCGATCGCCGTGGTGCGCAGCTTGCTGCGCTTCGGCTTGCGGTGTTTCCGCCGTTGCTGCGCCGGCGCTGGAATGCTCCTCTTCCTGGCCGTTGGACGGTTCGGGGTTTGACGCCGTACCGGCCGGCAGCACCAGATTGCCCAATTCGCGGAAGAGGGCCGAGGGCCGCACCGGTTTGCTCAAACAGGTGTCCATCCCCGCGTCCAGGCAGGCCTGCTGGTCCTGGTAGGAGGCCGCTGCAGTAAGGCCCAGGACGGGCAGGCGGTGCTCGGCTCCGTCGATGCGTTCGCGGATCCACCGCGTCAATTGCCTTCCGTCCATGCCCGGGAGCATGACGTCCATCAAAACGGCATCAAAGCTGGCCTTGCTCAGCAGGGGTTGGGCTTCTTCGGCGCTCGTGGCTTCGGTCAGGCGCAGGTCGGGCCAGCGCTTGCGCAGCAGTTCGCGGACCACCATGCGGTTGACCGCGTTGTCCTCCACCAAAAGAATCCGGGCGGCGCCCAGGCTTTGGGTGTCCTTGTCCGCATCCGGTGAAACGCCGGGTATGTCCATGGCTTCCGGAATCTCGAGCGGGAGCAATATGCGGAACCGCGCGCCTTCGCCGGGACGGCTGTGCAATTCCACATCCCCATCCATCAGGCGGCTCAGCCGACGGACGATGGCCAGTCCCAGGCCCGTGCCGCCAAACTGCCGGCTGGTCGATTCCGAGGCTTGCGCAAAGGGGTCAAAAATGGCTTCCTGGCGGTCCTGCGGGATGCCGATGCCGCTGTCTTGCACGGTATGGCACAGCTGCCCGTCCAGCCGCCCGATGTGCCAGCGCACGGTGCCTTTTTCGGTGAATTTGAGCGCGTTGGAAAGCAGGTTCTGCAGAATTTGCCGCTGGCGAAACGCATCCCCCAGCAGCCACTCAGGCAGGTCGGCTTCCACATGGCCTTCCAGGGCAATGCCCTTTTGCTCGGCGCTGTATTTGAAGGTCTGCAGCAGTTCGTCCATCAGGCGCCGCGGCCGGAAGGGCCGGTGTTCGGCTTCCAGCTTGCCCGCGTCCAGTTTGGAATAATCCAGGATGTTGTTGATGGTCTCCAGCAGGTTGACCGAACTGCTTTCCAGGGTGCGGACGTAATCGAGCTGTACGGGGTCCAGCCGCGTTTCGGACAGCAGGTGGGCCATGCCCAGCACCGCGTTCATGGGCGTGCGCAATTCATGGCTCATGCTGGCCAGGAAATCGGCCTTCATGGCGGCCGAACGCTCGGCCAGGGTCTTCTCCCGTTCCAGTTCCTCAACGCGCTTCTGCTCGGTGATGTCCCAGCCGATGCCGTACCAGACGTGGCCGGGCAGGTCCGGCGAAAAGGCCCATTGCAGGATGCGCCAACTGCCGTCCGGTGCGCTGTGTCGGCACTGGAAGCGGACCCGTCCCGGGCCTTCGCCCTCCAGGGCGCTGGGTTCCTTTCCCCGGGCCTGCGCAGCCAAATCCGTCAGGCTGGCCAGGGCATGCTGCGCCGCATTGAGGTCTTCGGGGTGGATGAGGTCAAAGAAGCTGCCGCCGAGGATGGCCTTTTCGGGCAGCCCAAGAATGTCCACAAAGGCCGGATTGATCCGCTTGAAGGTGCCGTTGGGAGCCACCGTGCAGATGAGGTCCCGGCTGTGTTTGAAAAAGCGGTCGCGCTCGTCCTGGACGGCGCGCAATTCGGTCAGGTCCTGGATCAGGCCCTGGTAGCCCACGATGTTGCCGTATTGGTCCTTTCGGACCGAAGAGGAAAGCCAGCCGATCAGGCGTTTGCCGCCCTTGCGCACCAAGGCCACCTCCCAGGCCCGCACGGCGCCGCGTTCCCGGACGGCATTGGCAAAACGGTCCCGGTCCTGCGGATTGGCGTAGATGCGGTGCACGGGCAGGGCCATCAGCTCGTCTCGGCTGTAGCCCAGCAGCTCAACCATGGCCTCGTTGACGTCCAGAAAACGGCCGTCCACGCTGGAGAAATACATGGCATCGCGGCTTTGGGCAAACAGGCCGCGGTACCGCTCCTCGGCCTGATCGAGCAAGCGTTCGATGGCGGCAATGTTGGGCACCCCCTGGGTGACCAGCCGCTCCAAATCCTGGCGCAAATCGGGACCAACCATGAAAAGGAAAATACAACAGCGGCCGCAGAAAACGCAGGATTGGACGGCCTTTCGGACAACATGGTCATGCCTTCCAGATCAGGCACTCATGGCGCCTGAACGGTATATGGGCGGGCAGCACCTAGATTCGCGCCCGTATGACGCTTTCAGATTGCCTTGCACTGCTGGAGGAGGGAATGGCGGAACGTGCCCTGCCCAAGCACCCGAGCGGACTCTACGACCCCATCCGCTACATCCTGTCCCTGGGCGGCAAACGCCTCCGGCCGGCCCTGGCCCTGATGGCCGCCGATGCCCTGGGGGCTGATCCGAAGGCCGCCATGGGCCCCGCGTTGGCGGTGGAATGGTTCCACAACTTTTCCCTGCTGCACGACGACATCATGGACGAAGCGCCGCTGCGGCGGGGCAAGCCTACCGTGCATGAGGCCTTCTCCAGCAACCAGGCCATCCTCTCCGGAGACGTCATGCTGGTCCAGGCCTATCAGCTGCTGGCCGAACTGCCGGCCGCACAATTACCCTCCGCGTTGGCCCTGTTCTCCCGCACGGCCGTGGAGGTCTGCGAAGGGCAGCAGCACGACATGGACTTCGAGATCCGTCAGGACGTCAGTGAAGCAGAATACCTCCAGATGATCCGGCTAAAAACAGCGGTCCTGCTTGGTGCCAGCCTGGAGTTGGGGGCCATGGCGGCTGGTGCGCAAGCGGCGCAAGGCAGAAGCTTGTACGCCTTCGGCGAAGCCCTGGGCCTGGCATTCCAGCTCCGAGACGACCTGCTCGATTCCTTCGGCGACCCGGCGCTGTTTGGCAAGGCGGTCGGAGGGGACATCGCCCAGGACAAAAAGACCTTCCTGCTCATCCATGCGCTCCAGACTGCCGGTCCCGAAGACCGCGCCGTACTCGACCGCTGGATCGGCGTCCGGGAGCCGGTCATGCGCACGGAAAAAGTGGATGCGGTCAAGGGCGTGTACGAACGCTCCGGTACCCGGACGGCTTGCGAAAAAGCCATCGAACGGGAACACCAAAAGGCCCTGGCAGCACTGGATTCCAGCGGCCTGAATGCCGGCAACAGTGCCGCCCTGCGTGACCTGGCCGAGCGGCTGCTGGCGCGGGAATCCTGATGCCGGCAGGGGCAGATGCTGCAACCACGCAGTCCCTTGAAGCACCTACAAGGCTAGTTCAAACAGGTGCTCCAACTCACTGATAATCATGGCTGTAGCGCCCCATATTTCATGTTGGTCGACAAGGTAGTGGGGCGCCTCCAGGCGAAAGCCGCCCCGGACTACGCGGGTCCGGCGGTCCTTGCTCTGCGGGGCAAACAAGCGGTTCAGGGGGACGGTAATCACACTGGCCACCTCGCGGGGTTCCGGACGCAGCTCGGGCCGTTCGTTCACCATCCCCACCACCGGTTGAATGACATGGCCACTGGCCGGGATGTAGAGCTCGGTCAGCCGACCCAGTACCCGCACCGCGCTTCGGGGCAGCGCCACTTCCTCTTCGGCCTCCCGCAAAGCGGTGTCTTCCGCTGTGTGGTCCTGGGGCTCCATACGGCCACCCGGTAGGGCAATCTGGCCGGAATGCACCCCGTCATATATGCCGCGTTCAATGAAGATGGTGTGCCACTGGTCGGTCTCCGGAAAGAGCGCCACCAGCACGGCCGAAGGGCGGGCGCTGGCCGGATCGGGTGCCAGGGCGACTTCCTGCCGCCGGAGCCTGGGCGCCATGCGGTATTGGGCGCTTTCGCCCGGTGGGCGCTTGAGGGCTTCAGCAAGCCAATCCAGATCAGCAGCAGGCATTAACTTCAAAGCTATTGCTGCCGCGTCGTACCCGCGCCCTCACCTCCGCTTCCCCTCCGGCATGTCCCGTTTGTGTACCGTTTCCCGTTTGTTGGTTTTGACCCTTTGTGGGCTGCTCCCCCTGCAGCTGCATGCCCAGGGGCCGGCCTTTTTGGAGAACGGCGGCCAATGGCCGGATGGGGTCCAGTTCCGCGCGGAGGTGCCCGGGGGCGCGCTTTTCCTGGACCAAGGGGGCATGGTCTGGCATTTTGCTACGCTTCCGGATGGCCTTCGCCGGCACGGCGAAAGCCTGGATCCGGCCCAGCGGCCCAAACCCCACCGCCTGCAGGCCTCTGCAGCGCCGGATTCGGTGGCGGGCCACGCCGTCTTCATGCGTCTGGAAGGGGTGGAAGGTCCGCTGCGCTGGCGGCCGGAAGCGGCCATGCCGGGCCGGACCAATATCCTGCGGGGTGGCGATCCGCAGCAGTGGGGCCGCAACCTCAAGCGCTTCCAGCGCCTGCGCTGCACCCTCAAACCGGGGGTGGAGCTCCTGCTCTACGGCGGGGCCGGGGACCTGAAATACGACCTCATCCTGGCGCCCGGCGCGGAGCTGGGGGACATCGCCTTCCGCTACGAGGGCCTGGAGGCGGCGCGGATTGACGAAGGCCGCATGCTGCTGCAGACCAGCCTCAACACGCTGGTGGAGGAAGCCCCCTACGCCTACCAGGATTTTTCGATCGAACGCCGTACCGTCCCGTGCCGCTATGTGCTGCAACAGGGGCATCACGACGGACAGGCCGTGTACCGGATGCAATTTTCCCTGGATCGGGCGTACGACAGGAACTTTCCCTTGGTCATCGATCCGGTCACCTGGGTTTTTGGGTCCTATTCCGGCTCCACCTCGGACAACTGGGGCTATTCGGCCACCTACGACAACGACGGCAACCTCTACGGGGCCGGCATTGTGTTCGGAGTCGGCTACCCGGTCACACCCGGCGCATACCAGACCACGTGGGCCAGTGGGGCAGGAGGACTGGGCTGCGATGTGGGCATCACCAAGTTTTCGTCCGACGGGACGACCAACCTCTGGAGTACGTATTTGGGCGGTGCGGCCAACGAGCTGCCGCATTCCCTGGTGGTCAACGACGCCGGAGAATTGTGGGTGTACGGCACCACGGGTTCAAGCGACTTTCCCGTTACCGCTTCGGCCTATGATGGCGCCTTTGCGGCGGGCAGCAGCGAGACGGTCACCGGAGTATCCTTCACCTTGGGCAGCGACATCTTTGTGGCCCGGCTCAGCGCCGACGGCTCCAGCCTGCTGGCCTCCACCTACGTGGGCGGCACCAACAACGACGGCCTGAACACCGGCGCCACGGAAGGCAATTACGGGGACCACGCGCGCGGCGAGATCGTGCTTGACAATCTGGGCCGACCGGTAGTGGCCTCCTGCACCCGCTCCACCGATTTCCCCACCACGACGGGCGCGTTCCAGGGGGCATATGGCGGGGGCTTCCAGGATGCCGTGCTCTTCCGGCTGGATGCGGACGCCAGCAACCTGGAATGGGCCACCTACCTGGGCGGCAGCGGGGATGAAGGCGCTTACTCGGTCAAGTTGAGCGCCTCCGGCGAACCCATTGTGGCCGGCGGCACCGAAAGCCCCGACTTTCCGACCACCGCAGGGGTGCTTTCGCCGGGCCCGGCGGGCGGATTGGACGGCTGGCTGGCGCGCATGAGCCCCGATGGCAGCAGCATGCTGGAAGGCACCTACCTGGGCAGTCCCCAGTACGACCAGATCTACTTTACGGCTTTGGACGCGGAGGACAACATCTACCTCTGCGGCCAGACGCGCTCCGGCGCCTTTCCCATCAGTCCGGGGGTGTACTCCAGCCCCGGGTCCTGGCAATTTGTGGCCCGCATGGCCAGTGACCTGAGCGGCTTTGTGTATTCCACGGTCTTTGGCAGCGGCCTGTCCAAGGTGGACCTCAGCCCGACCGCCTTTTTGGTGGACCAGTGCAACAACGTATACGTTTCAGGATGGGGCGGCGTCACCAATTTCAGCGGCAACACCAACGGCCTGCCGGTCACCCCGGATGCCCTGCAATCCGGCACGGACGGTTCGGATTTCTATTTCACCGTCTTCGAGGCGGGCCTCAGCAGCCTGCTGTTTGCCAGCTATTACGGGGGCGGGACCTCCCGCGAACACGTGGACGGGGGTACGAGCCGCTTCGACGCCCAGGGCGCCATCTACCAGGCGGTCTGTGCGGGCTGCGGGGGCAACAGCGATTTCCCGACCACCCCGGGTGCGGTCAGCAACACCAACAATGCCACCAACTGCAACCTCGGGGTGGCCAAAATCGCGCTGGACTTCACCGGCGTCAACGCGGCCCTGGACGTCAGTGCGGACACGATCGGCTGTGCGCCCTACCTGGCGGAATTTGTGAACGCGTCTTCGCCAGGGGCGGACTTTTTGTGGGACTTTGGCGACGGGTCCGCGGGCTCCACGGCTTTTGAGCCCAGCCACCTGTACACCGCGCCGGGCAGTTATACCGTGCGCCTGATTGCGGTGGATTCGGCCTCCTGCAACCTGGTGGATACCGCCTTTTTGAACCTGGAGATCATCACCGATTCCACCCAGGCGGCCTTTGACCTGACGGTCGAAGACTTCTGCGACTCGGTGCGCATCAGCGCCACCAATACGAGCGCCACCGTCGGGGCTGCAGGCTACAGCTGGAGCTTCGGGGACGGCAGTTTCTCAACCCTGGCCGAACCGGTGCATCTGTACACCATCCCGGGCACCTATACCGTCACCCTGGTGGTGGACGACCCGCTGAGCTGCAACGGCGGCGATACGGTGGCCACGACCGTGACGGTGGCGCCACGCAGCATCGCGGCGTTTACCGGCGGCAGCGGCTGTGCCCCCCTGAACCTGACCCTGAGCAATGCTTCCGATGGAGTGGACCCCGACTTTTTCTGGGATTTTGGCGATGGGTCGAGCAGCACGGATGCCATGCCGAACCATACCTGGTCGGAGCCGGGCGCCTATGCGGTCCAGTTGGTGCTGACCGATCCGGCCAGCTGCAACGGGGGCGATACCCTGGTACAGACCGTGGAGGTCTTTGCCACACCGGATGCCGCGTTCACGGCCAACCCGAACAGCGGTTCTTTTTACCAGGAGATTCAGTTCAGTTCCCCCGATACCGTGGCCCTGGATTGGGTCTGGGACTTTGGAGACGGCTTTTTTGCCTTTACCCCGCAGGCGGGGCACCAGTTCGCCGGGCCCGGCGAATACTTGGTTTGCCTGGAGGTGGACAACAACGGCTGCGTCGACACGGCCTGTCAGACCATCCGCCTGGATGCCGATTCCGAGCTGCTGTTTCCCACGGCATTTTCGCCCAATGGCGATGGAGTCAACGACGAGTTTTTGCCCTTCCAATGGGGCCTTGAGGGCTACCTGTTGCGGATTTACAACCGTTGGGGACAGGTGGTCTTTGAGAGCACCGATCCGGACATCGGGTGGGATGGACGTTTCAACGGCACCGAGCAGGAGGTGGGGGTGTACAAGGTCACGGCAACGGGCACGGGGCTGGACGGGAAATCCTACACGGCCGTCAGCGACCTGACGCTGGTGCGGTAAGTCGCGCTTTAAGTTTAGTCTATAGTCGTCTGACAAGCATATTGTTGTGTGATTTTGTTCAAGTTTTGAATGCGTTGAAAAAAGGGAGCACCTCAGCAGCGGCTCGTGCGGCCAACCGGTATCGACCTTAGCCCGCCAAAGCCCGATCTTCGGCCGCAAAAGGGCATGCCGCCCCGTGTGGGAGGCCCTGCCCGATACGCCCATGTTTGGCCTTTCCCATTCTATGCTCGATGCCACAACGGCCGCGCTGGCTTTTGCTATGGCCCTGCTGGCGCTGCACAGCAGCGAGGTGGTTTTGCCCAGAAGTGCCGCCGGCGGTTTCAATGGTTTCCCCAAGGCCTGGGCCCGGCTGCGCTTGCCACTGTTGCGGCGCTCGGTGGCGGCGTTCGACACCCTGGTGTTGCTCGGCTGGTGGTTCGGGGCTGGCACAGCACGTGGGGAGGCGGTTTTCGCCCTGCAGGACGTCCTGCTTTGGAAGTTGGCCTTTTTGGCCTGCGCGCTTGGCCCCTGGTTGCTGTTGCTGGGGTTGGCCCATGCCCCCAGACAACGCTTGCGCCTTGCCCTGAACCGGGAAGCGCTGAAGGATTTGCGGCGTTTCGAGCGAACGGCCGCCGGGCTTTGGTTGTTCAGAGGGGCAATCGGGCTTAGGTTGGCGGGGCTTAAGTGGGCCGGGATGGCACTGGCTGGCAGCACAATAGCCGGGTAATCCGCTTGCGGCCCTTTGGCAGCAGCATAGGCTGCCCGCCCTGGAACACCACTCCTGCGCCCCGCTTCACGTATTGCGCCATGAAAGGCTTCCGCTTCACCCAGCATTTTCCCACCGGTGATCACCGCACGCCCGTAGAAAAGCTGCTTGAGCTGTTCAAAGAACTGCTGGTGTACACCAGCGGGGATGTAGCCGAAGCCCTGAGTTGGATGACCGAGCTGGACCGCGAGCACAAGCTCACTGATGAGGGCTACGGCATGGCCGACTTCATCCGCGACCTGGAGGAAAAGGGCTTCCTTGAGCGGCGGGCCGATGCCCCGGGTGGTTTTTCGCCTTCGGCGAAAATGGACCGCCTGATCCGTCAGTCCAGCCTGGAGCAAATCTTCGGCAAACTGAAAAAGTCGCCTCGGGGGCAGCACCGGACCAACTTTACGGGGCTGGGCGATGAAGCCAATGCCGACATGCGGGACTACCGCTACGGGGATGCCCCGGAGCAGATCGACTTTGGCGAAAGCATGCGCAATGCGCAGGTCCGGCGCGGCCTGGATGCCCACGACCTGGAGCCTCGGGATCTGGTGGTCCGGGAACGCGATTACAAGGCCCAGACCTCCACAGTGCTGATGATCGACGTGAGCCACTCGATGATCCTCTACGGAGAGGACCGCATCACCCCGGCCAAAAAAGTGGCCATGGCCCTGGCCGAACTGATCACCACGCGCTACCCCAAAGACACGCTGGACATTCTGGCTTTTGGCAATGAGGCCTGGCCCATTGCCATCAAGGATTTGCCCTACCTGCAGGTCGGACCGTTCCATACCAATACCGTGGCCGGGCTGGAACTGGCCATCGACATGCTGCGCCGCCGCAAAAACCCCAACCGGCAGATCTTCATGATCACCGACGGCAAACCCACCTGCCTCAAGGAGCGCGACGGCAGCTACTATAAAAACAGCTTCGGCCTGGACCGCCGCATCCTCAACCGCACCCTTAACCTCGCTGGCCAGTGCCGGCGCATGGGCATTCCGGTGACCACCTTCATGATTGCCCAGGATCCCTGGCTCCGGGAATTTGTGGAGGAGTTCACCGAAGTCAACCGCGGCAAGGCCTTCTACACCAGCCTTCAGGGGCTGGGCGAGTACCTCTTTGAGGATTACGAACGCAACCGCCGCCGGCGAACGCGCTGACCCCGCTGGGACCCCGCCGGCAAGCTTTCCGCCTCCCCACTTTCACATTTCCAATCCTGCGCATACCCCAAGCCCTTCCATGGACTCCAGCAAAACACCTTCCAGCGCATCCCGTTCCGAGCATCCCAAGGTCCAGACCCTGGGCCAACTCAAGGAGACGTCCTACCGGCCGCGCAGCGTCAAGGACGAGTTGCGGGATAACCTCGTGGCCCTGTTGCGCAGCGGAAAACCCCGCTTTGAAGGGGTACTCGGTTTTGAGGACACCGTGCTGCCCGATTTGGAACGCGCGGTGCTCAGCCGCCACAACATCATCCTGTTGGGTTTGCGCGGGCAGGCCAAAACCCGCATTGCCCGGCGCATGGTGGACCTGTTGGACGAGTGGGTGCCGGCGGTTGACGGCGCGGAATTGATGGACGACCCGCTTCGGCCGATAGGCCGGGATGCACGGGACTTGTTGGCCGCCCATGGCGACGACAGCCCCATCCGCTGGGTGCACCGCTCGGAACGCTACACCGAAAAGCTCGCCACCCCGGACGTTTCCGTGGCCGACCTGATCGGCGATGTGGACCCCATCAAGGCGGCCAACCGCAAATTGAGCTACTCGGACGAACGCGTGATCCATTTTGGCCTGGTGCCGCGGGCGCACCGGGGTCTTTTTGTGATCAACGAGCTGCCGGACCTCCAGCCCCGCATCCAGGTGGCCTTGTTCAACATCCTCCAGGAGGGCGACATCCAGATCCGCGGCTTCAAACTCCGCTTGCCGCTGGACCTGCAATTTGTCTTCACCGCCAACCCGGAGGACTACACCAACCGTGGCTCCATCGTCACACCGCTCAAGGACCGCATCGAGTCGCAGATCCTGACACACTATCCCAAGAGCCTGGCCATTTCCCGCGCCATCTCGGACCAGGAAGCCCGGCTGGCCCCGGCCCAGGCCGAACGCGTGGACCTGCATCCGGTCCTGCTGGATTTGGTGGAGCAGCTGGCCATCGAAGCGCGGGAGAGCGAATTCATCGACGAAAAAAGCGGCGTCTCGGCCCGTATGACCATCAGCGCGCGAGAAAACCTCGTCTCGGCCGCAGAGCGCCGCATCCTCCTCAACGGGGAGGAGCGCAGCATGGCCCGGGTCGGCGATACCTGGGGCATCGTGCCGGCCATCACCGGCAAGGTGGAACTGGTCTATGAAGGCGAACAGGAAGGCCCCTACCTCGTGGCGTTGAACCTCTTGGGCAAGGCCATCCGCAAGCAGTTCGAAGCCTACTTTCCCGATCCCGAAGCGCTCAAAATACAGCGCAAACGCCGCCGCCGCCGCAAAGGGGAGGAGGCCTCCGAGGAGGATGCCGAAACGGCCGTGGCCGATCCCTACGCACCCATCAGCGCCTGGTTCGGCGAAGGCCATACCCTGGACCTGATGCACGGCATGCCGGAGACCGCCTTCCGCAAGGCCCTGGATGCCGTTCCCGGCCTGGATGCGGTCATCGATACCTATTGGCAGACTTCGCCGGATACCGGCGAACGCTATTTCCTGAAGGAATTCATTCTCCACGGCCTGGCCGAACATTCGATCCTCTCCAAACACCTCATCGAGGCCGGTGCGCGCTTTGGCGACCTGTTGAGCAGCATGCTTGCCGGCGATGCGGTCGACGAGGACGGGTATTGAGGCTATTTTGCAGGCCGATCATGGCTACAAGCACCAGCGACTCCGCCTTCACCACTGCTGACCAGACGGCCGACCGGCCTGAACCCCGGCATCAGACCCCGCAACACACCGGCACCGGCACCTGGTTTTTGCTGGTCAATCCGGCTTCGGGCAATGGAAAAGGCCAGCGGATGCGTCAGCGGGTGGAAACGGCCATGGAAAAGGCCGGCATCCTGGCCGGAAGTGCGGCATCGGAAGGTCCAGGACATCTGAAAGCACTGGCCATGGAGGCCCTGGCGCAGGGCCATCTGCGCCTGGCCATGTTGGGCGGGGACGGGACGGCCAATGAAGTGCTCAATGGCGTTATGGCGCAGGACACCGTGCCGTCGCGGGATGTTTCCCTGGGCATGGTGTCGGTGGGCACGGGCAACGACTGGACCAAGACCACCGGGGTGCGGCGGCATCCCGAGACGGCGGTGCAGGACCTGGCCCTGGGGCACGAGGTGCTTCACGATGTAGGACGGGTCGCCTACGGCGAAGGCTTCCGCCAGCAGCGCTACTTCCTCAACATCGCCGGTGCGGGTTTTGACGGCGACGTCACCCACCGGGCTGCCTCCTGGAACGGGTGGGGCAAGGGGAGCAAATGGTCCTATTGGATCAGCATCCTTTCCGGCCTGTTCCGCTACCGCCATTCGCAGCTGCGCCTGGAGGTAGACCAGGTGGCCCACCACCACAAGGCGCTGACCCTCGCCATAGGGATCGGCCGCTACAACGGAGGCGGCATGATGCAGCTGCCGGATGCCGAATACGACGATGGCCTGTTGGACGCCACACTGATCGGCGAGCTGTCCAAGGCCGCCATGGTCCGCAACCTTCCCCGCATGCTGGACGGGAGCTTTGTCCAACTGGATGCCGTTCACCGTTGGCGGGGGAAGCGCTTCGAACTGTCCTCCGATCCGCCGGTATGGCTGGAGGTTGACGGGGAAGTCCTGGGCAAAACGCCGG
>JAUIHG010000040.1 GCA_030432405.1 Bacteroidia bacterium
TATCAAAGGCTTGGTCAATGGTGGCTTGTGTGCCGGATGATGCCTGAAACAACCAGATATGCCCTGGAGATCGCCGAGGCTCCCAAACAAAATCCTGAGGACCTCCAAATTCGAATACGTCCGTTGAAATGCGCGACCACCGATCTGCGCCAAACAATGGATGGCCGGGGAAATATGCGGTTTGGTCTGTTCCAAAAGGGGAGAAATCTGTTGGACAGGTATCGCATGGAAATGGGAAGGGCCGCAACAGCCACATGGTGTCTGCTCCATCCACCAAAAACGAATCCACCGTTTGGCGGTATCGGGGAACAGGGTCTGGTCCGAGGGTGTAGTCGTATGCCTCTCCAGTAGTGGCATAGGGGAATGGATGCCAAGCATTCCATGATACCTGGCTTTCGCCGGTAGGCGAAAACAGGACGAAAGCGATAGCGGCGAGGAGAACGCGGAGGTGTGGTGTCTGAACGCCGCTCGGGAAACATGCCCGGATCTGATTGAAAGCACGAAGCCACATATGCATCAATGTAGGCATGCGTGCCGAAGGCGCCAAAGAAGTGCGCGCTGCAGGGCCGATCATGACACTCGGGTGACCTGATGCGGCTTGGCCGAGTTGGAAGGGCAAGCTGCCGGTCACGCAGGCTCTGCCGAACCCTTCTTGCGGGCCTGGATGGCTTCGCCCATCAGGTCCATGACTTCCTCGCTGACGCCAACGGCGCTGAAGCCGCCGTCGTTGTAGAGGTTCTGCATGGTGACGCTGCGCGAGAGGTCGGAGAAGAGGAACATGCACAGGCCCGAGCAGTCTTCGGCCGGGGCATTGCCCAAGGGGCTCATGCGGTTGGCAAACTCGAAGAAGATG
Source organism: Bacteroidia bacterium (assembly GCA_030432405.1). Classification (GTDB taxonomy): domain Bacteria; phylum Bacteroidota; class Bacteroidia; order Chitinophagales; family BACL12; genus WGOA01. Next base: position 854 of record JAUIHG010000040.1, read on the forward strand.
TCAAAACCGTCAATGCCGCTACCGGCCGTGGTGATGGTCGGGGATTGGCTGATGGTGTTCACGCGCACCTTGCGCTTCTTGCCGTAGTGGTAGCCAAAGCTGCGGGCGATGCTTTCCAGCATGGACTTGGCTTCAGCCATGTCGTTGTAGCTGGGAAAGGTGCGCTGTGCGGCGATGTAGCTCAGGCCCACCACCGATCCGTGCTCGGCAAGGGCATCCATGTCCATGGCCGTTTGCATGACCTTGTGGAAGCTGAGCGCGGAGATGTCCAGGGTTTTCTGGAACCAGTCGTACTTCAGGTTGGTGTATTCACGGCCTTTGCGCACGTTGGGCGACATGCCGATGGAATGCAGCACAAAATCCAGTGGCCCACCGAGCAGCTCCACGCTGCGTTCCAGCAGGGCCTTGAGGTCTTCCTCGTTGGTGGCGTCGGCGGGTATGACTTCCGCGTTGCACTGCTCCCCGAGTTCCTGGATTTTGCCCATCCGCATGGCCACCGGGGCATTGCTGAGGGTAAACCGGGCCCCTTCGGCCTTGGCCTGCAAGGCTACCTTCCAGGCAATCGATTGTTCATCCAGGGCACCGAAAATCAGGCCGCGTTTTCCGTTGAGCAGTCCGTAAGCCATATGACGGGATTGAGTGTGAGCGAGCGGGAATCTGTTCTGGTCCGGGAGGGCGCTTCCTTTGGCATGGAATTGGCTGTGTATACACCACGGCACGTGGTCCGGTACCACAGTGCGCCAGGGCTCCGGCACAATCCCCAAAGATAGAACCTTGGCGCATGAGGCCGTCGGTGCCATACGCGGTTCAGCGTGGGCCGGTGATTCGCCCGTACGGGCGAAAGCATGGACCACAAGCCGCATGGCACCAAGATCAAGCGGAATGCCGGAAAACGCAGGGCTTCACGTATATTGGGAGGTCCTTCGAAACCGATATTCCGAACTCCAAACCCTCTACCAAAGCCTTTCACCATCATGTTTCGCACCCTATCCCGATTGACTCTGGCCGCTGCTTTTTGCGGCGTAGGCATGGTCGCCCTTGAGGCACAGACGCCCACCCCAGACAAGCAAACCAAAACGGTCAAAACCACGGATGGCCAGCAGGTCAACCAAAGCACCATTTCCACGGATGAAATCACCCTGATCCGGGACATGGAGAAAAGCCCGATGGAGGACCGCAGTCCAGCTGCAACGTTGAAAACCCGGGTTGAATCGAGGCAGGCAGGCAACAATCAAGCCGAGCAAGGCCGGAAATCCGTGGACATCAACAAGGTCCGGGTCATCCACCCGAACAACTACAACGCGCTTTCGGACAAAGAGAAGTCCAAGATTGACGCCAATCCTTACTACGTGGTCAGCGATAAGTCGCGCCGCGAGGTAATGGCCGAGTTCATCAACCAGCAGCGTTCGGTAACCCCGGAGCCAGCGGCATCCGAGCCCGCAGCACCGGTTGATCCCAAGCAGTAAGCGCCCGCATGTCCAGGCAGCATATCAGCTGCTGAAAAACGCGGTCAGGCCTCCTGTGGCTTGCCGCGTTTTTTTTGTGGCCCTTTGCCAGAGCCTTTGGCCGTGCCCTTTTTTGCTTGTGCAGCCTTCTTGGAGGTAAAGGCTCCGGCCGCACCAATACCACCGTTGGCGGATTCCCCATCGGCAAAACCGTGTTCGGCGAGCAGCTCCGTTGCATTGTGCAATGCGGCTTTCCCCGGATCATCGCCGCTGAGCATGTGGGCGATGGCTTCCACGCGGTCCTGGCCTTCCAGGCTGCGCAAATGGCTGCGCGTGGCATCCCCCGAATGGTCCTTGTAGACAAAGAGGTGTTGCCTGCCGGCTGCGGCAATCTGGGGAAGGTGTGTGATGGCGAGTACCTGATGGGCCTGGCCCAACTCGGCGAGCATGTGGCCGATGCGCTTGCCGATTTCACCCCCCACGCCGGCATCGATCTCATCAAAAAGCAGCGTAGGCATGGCCGTTTTGGCGGCCACCAAGCGTTTGATGCACAGCATCAGGCGGCTCAACTCCCCACCAGAAGCCACCTGCCGCAGGTCTTCAAACCGGCTGCCCTTGTTGGAAGCAAAAACAAAGCGCAGACGGCTGATGCCGGTTGGCCCGGGTGCTTCCGCCTCCTCCAGCTCAGCCTTTAGACGGGCATGGGGCATGCCGACTTCAGCCAATAGTTTCTGGACCGATTGTTCCAAAATTGGTGCAGCGCCGCTGCGTCCTTTGTGCAGTTCTGCGGCCAGCTTGCGGACCTGTTTTTCGCCTTCGGCGACCCGCTTTTCCAAGTCAGCCAGGTCTCCTCCGGCCGCATCGACGGCCTGGAGTTTGCCGTCAAACTCGTCGCGCAACTGGCGCAGCTGACCGGCATCCTGCAGACGGTGTTTGAGCAACAGCCGATTGACCTGATCCAGGCGGCTTTCCAGGAATTCCTGGCGCTCGGGATCCAGGTCGGTGTTCCGCTCCAGGCGTTCCAGGTCCTCGGCCAGCGCTTCGGCCTCCATCCGCAGGCTGCTCATCCGCTCGAGCATGCCCTCGGCATCGGGCATCCATTTGGCGATGCCGCGCAGGGCTGACGCCGCAGCAGCAAGGCGTTGGGTTGCACCCGCTTCCTCCATGCCGTCGCCGGTCAACAGACCGGCGGTTTCCATGAGTCCGCGCTTGACCTCTTCGGCGTGTTCCAAACCGCGGAGTTCGGCCTCCCAGGAGTCTGCGTCCACACCGTCCAGGTCCGCCGCTTGCAATTCATCAAACTGGAACTGCCAGTAGTCCCGCTCGGCCAGGGCCTTTTCCTGCTCGACGCGGCGTTGCTGCAGGGCATCCCGTTCGTGCGTCCATTCGGCGTAGGCTTCGCCATAGGCGGAAAGCAGCTTGGCATGCCCGGCCAGGGCATCCAGTACGCCCAGCTGGAAGCGGCTGCGGTTCAGGTCCAGGGTTTCGTGCTGGGAATGGATGTGCACCAGGCGGCCGGCCAGGGCATCCAGGACCTTGAGCTTGACCGGGGTATCGTTGATGAAGGCGCGGCTTTTGCCGGAAACATTGATTTCCCTGCGCAAAATGCTTTCGCGCTCGAAATCCAGGTCGTGTTCGGCAAAAAAGGCCTCCAGGCCGTAGGGGCTCAGGTCAAAGCGCGCTTCCACCACGCATTTGCGCTCCGGGTCAAAGAGCACCTTGCTGTCCGCGCGCTTGCCGAGCACCAGGCCAAGGGCACCCAACAGGATGGACTTGCCTGCACCGGTTTCTCTGGTGATGACCGTCAGGCCATTGCCCAGGTCGGCATCGAGGTGCTCGATGAGGGCGTAGTTGCGGATGTGGAGGTGTCGGAGCATGCGCTGCACCCATTGGAGGGATACCAAAGATAGGCGGCAGGTACAGCCGGCGTCCGGCTACGGAGCCGGAGCATGCAGTCTGTGGATAAATCCCTAATGGATACGATGGGATGGAGTGGTTACGGTTTCTGCACACATCACAGAAAGGCCGAATCCAAGCAGCAACGATGTTGAAACGGATGAGCTGAAGGCCTCGGAAGCGGTTAAGTGCATGACAAAAAAATATCATGTCAAAATAAATAAAATGGCTATGTAAATAATGCTTGATTGCCTACCTTAGAAAGCGAGCCCTAAATGCTTGGCTATGAGAATGTTTTTTCCTTTCTCGAATGGTTTTGTGCTTGCATGCATGCTGTTGACTTCCGGCATGGTCATCGGGCAATGTCCATACGACAACATCCAATTTGGTACCTCGACAGCACCAACGTCAGTTGGTATTCCGGTCGATTTGAGCACGTGTCTATATGGTGGTGAATTCAGGCGGGTCACGGGATTGTTTGCCGGCGCAACCTACCGCTTTGAAACCTGCGGGGATACCGGTTTCGATACCGAAATCACGGTCTACCCGGCTGGTGGTGGGACCTTCCTGGCAGAGAACGACGACTTCTGTGGTGTACAGTCATCCGTTAATGTGACGCTGCCGGCTGGCGGCGACGTGGACGTATTGATCGATGAGTATCCATGCTTGGGGAATTCAACGTGCATGACCTTGACGGCAACGCTGGTTTCCCTACCCGGACCCACAAATGACGACTGCCTGAGCGCTATTGCCGTGGGCATTCCAAGCAGTACAACTGGCACTACTGTAGGTGCAGCAACGGATACCGCTCCATTTTGTGGCACTGATGACGATCCTGCAGGCGGCGTATGGTACGAGGTGGTGGGCAATGGTACGACCTTGACGGCCACCACCTGCGATGCCGGAACGGATTACGACACCAAGCTTCGGGTCTACACGGGCTCCTGTGGTGCGCTGACCTGCGTAGGCGGCGACGACGACGATCCCAGCTGCGGCAGCAGTACCCTGCAGTCCACGGTGGACTTCTTCGCCGAAAACGGCGTTATGTATTATATATTGGTCCATGGGTATAATACTGCTGAGGGCAATTTTGTGTTGAACATCAACTGCACCGATCCGTGTGCATCGGCAACGGCGATGAGTGCTGGCACGGTGTACACGGGGAGTTTGGGCTTGGGCTGCAACAACTGGACAACGTATTCCGGATGCGGGTACTCGGATTTGGGCAGCGAAGCAGTCTACACCTTTACCCCCGCTTCCAGCGGCAGCTACACGTTTACAGGAACTTCCATCAGTGGAGATGCCGACTTTTTCCTGATGAGCAGTTGTGGACCCAGTGGGACCAACATCCTTGGTGGATGCTGGGATGACGGACCGCAAACCGCTGCACTCACAGGAGGGACAACGTATTACCTGATCGTCGACTTCTGGGATTTTGCAGGGCCAACGGCCTCCTACGAAGTCAGTGTCGCCAATCCTTCCCCGCCCGTGGTCAGCAGCATTCCGGCCTCCGGTTGTGCTGGGGATCCCATCGCGATTTCCGGCAGCAACTTCACCGGCACCACGGCGGTGGCCTTTGGGGGTGTGGCCGCAGCGTCCTTTACCGTCAACTCCGACGTGTCCATAACCGCAACACCGGGAACGGGTGCGGTGAGCGGCACCATTGCGGTTACCAATGCCGCAGGCACAGGAAGCAGTGCCGGGACCTTTACGGTCGAAAACTGCGGCAACGACGTGGTGGTCACCAGTTGCGGCACCACGATCTACGATGCCGGCGGATCGGCCGGCAATTATGGCGATGGCGTTGACCAGTACATCATCGTTTATCCGGACGACCCGAACCAAACCCTGGTCATCGACGGGACCTACAATGTGGAGTCGGGTTTTGATAAAATCTTCATCTCCAGCGGCTCCTGGGACAATACCTCACCGAACGTCCTGTTTGATTTGGAGCTGACCGGCTCCGGCACATTGGCGCCTTTTGCCGCCTACGGCGCCGGCGAACCCATCACCGTACGCCTGCAGTCCGATGGTTCAGTGAACAGCACCGGCTTTGCCTTCAACGTCAGCTGTACCTGTGAGACCCCGCTGTCCACTACGGTTTCGGTGACCGATGCGGCAACCTGCGGGGGAACGGGCAGCATTGATTTCTCCAATACGGTTGGTCCGTCCCTAAGCACCATCCTCAACGCCTCGTTCATAGGCGATGCCGTGCCCGCCACCATGAGCACGAACGGGACTGCAACGGCGACCGGCAGCCGTCTTCGCCTCACCGAGGCGGCAAACGGCCAGGCCGGGGCAGCGGTGATCGACAACAGCCTGGGCTATACCGGCAATACCTTCCTGGCCTTCTACCAGATGTTTGTGGGCGGAGGCTCCCAAGCGGACGGTTACAGCCTCAGCTTTGGCGGTGGCATTCCCGCTGCTCCTTCGGGCGGGGAAGAGTCCGGATACGGCAATGGCCTGGTCATCTCCTTTGATACCTACAACAATGGCGCGGGCGGCTACCAATGGGGGGGCTCCAACCAGGTGGGCATCTATCTGGTCTACAACGGCAGCGTGTTGGCCTTCAGTCCAGGTGCTTCCTGGCGCAATACCTGGACCAGCGTGGAGCTGGTCATCAACGATTTGGGTGAGCTCACCCTGGAAGTATCCGATGTCCCCATTTTCACGGGGGTGGCTTTGCCTGCCGGGTACACCAGCGCCGATAAATCCAATTGGGATGTGGCCTTTGCCGCCCGAACCGGCGGTTCGAACGACGAGCACAGCATCGACAACATCAACATCACCTTTGGCAACCAGTTTGAGTACAGCGTGAATGGTGGTGCCAGTTGGCAAACATCAACGGCCTTCCCTGCATTGGCCGTTGGACCTTACACGCCTGCCGTGCGCTACCTCAACAATACAGCCTGTTTCGGCACCACGCCGGTGGTCAACGTCAACGAGCCCGCGCCTCCCGTGGTGAGCATCACGGGCGATGCCAGCTTGTGCGATGGCGGTACCACAACGCTTTCGCCGGGAAGCGGCGGAAACTGGGTGAGCAACAACCTGGCCGTGGCCAGCGTGAGCGCCACGACAGGCGCTGTTGCCGCCGTGGGGGTCGGCAGTGCGGACTTCACCTTTACCAGCAGCACGACCAATTGCAGCGCCACGACGAGCCCGGTAACGGTAGTCGGTGATCCGGTATGGAGCAGCAACAGCTTCAGTCCTGCGTCGGGCAGCAGCATCTGCGAAAGCACGCCGGTGACCTTCTCGGCAAGCGTCAGCGGAGGCCTGGGCGGCAGTATAAGCTGGATCCGCAGCACCAGCCCGGGTGGCAGCGGAACAACGGTAAGCAGTCCTGATTTGGCACCGCCCGGAGGGGTAGTGTATTACCGTCCGCAGTTTGCGGCCAGCGGTTCCGGTTGCAACCTGGCCGATGGCACCGAGAGCAACCTGACGATCCAGGCGCAACCCACGGCGGACATCGTCTCCTACGACTACACCTGCCTCGATGGCCTGTTCAGCTTCAACGGTGCTCCGACCACGGGAAACTGGAGCGTGGTTGCCGGCACGGGTTCCCTGATCACCAGTCCCGCTCCCGGAAGCGTTTCCATGAACAATGTGCCACCGGGCAGCACCACCACAGTGCGCTATACCGTGCCGGGCGGCGTTTGCCCGGACGCCGAAGACGACCAGGTAGTGGATTACCTGACCAGCCTCACCGTCCCCGCAGGGGGTGTGCTCAGTACCTGTAATCCGAATCCGAGCGGCGGCATGCAATTCTGGGCTTCGCCGGAAGGCGAAGAACTTTTTGCCGGCATTGATCCGCAGGGCAACACCCTGGGTACCACCAATGTCGAGGTACCTGGAAGTGCGGCCATTGCGACGCCTGCCAGCTACTGGGGCGGCCTGGGCGATGTGCCTGAGGGCATCTACGGAAGCGCAACGGATCCGGTCCGCATGCCTGCCGGCGATCCCGCTTGTCCAAGCGAACTGTTTGTCGAGGATGTGCTGGAAATCGACGTGAGCAGTACGCCGAGCGGCAACGATCCGGTGGTGCGGATGTACATCCTCCAATTCAAATGGGAAGCGTTTGTAGACAACGGCAATGCCTGGCTGGATGACGTACCAGGCCGCCGGGTCAGCTACAATACCTGCTACGGAGGCTTCCCCGCCATGGGTTCCGGCCCCAGCCTGGCCAATGTGGCCGTGACCGGTTACCATGCCGACGGCAGAACCCTGCACACGGTGAGCGATGTGACGCCCGTGGGCAGCGGACCTACGGCCTACTACAGCATTGAATTCAGTACCGACCGCTTTTCCACGTTTGCGTTGCATGGAGCCGGTAGTGGAGATGCCCTGCCGATTACGCTGGTCGCCTTCTGGGGCGAACACATCCAGGGGGTCAACCACCTGCACTGGGAAACGGCCACAGAGTCCAACACCTCCCATTTTGTGTTGGAGCGGTCGCAGGACGGACTGCACTTCACCGACTTTGCCACTGTGGAAGCTGCCGGCCACAGTACTGCGCCCCAGTCCTACGATGCGCTGGATGCAGCGCCTTTCCAATCCTGGACCTACTACCGCTTGCGTTCGGTGGACCTGGATGGTGCTTTTGCGCACAGCGAAATCGTGGCGCTTTCGGCCGAGCAGCCTTCAGCGGGAGAGGACCGCTATTTGGCCATCGTGCCCAACCCCTTCACGCACCGATTTGCGGTCCGTTTCTACCAGCCGCTGGATGGTCCATACCGCATCACCATAACGGATGCGCTTGGCCGAACGGTACGGGAAATGGCCGGACAGTTGTCCGAAGGCCTGAACGATGTACCGGTTGATCTGGGCGAAAACGCTTCAGGCACCTACATGGTGCGGGTACAGCGCGCCGACGGAATGACGTTGCTCCAGCGCGCCGTGCGCTCGACGGACTGATGTGCTTGCTCCAAGTGTGCCGCAGCGGCAAGGTGGCCAATACCTCGCAAGAGGGGGAGTGTGTTCCGGGCATCAGCGCCCGATGATCCTCCGGTAATCGTTCGCGCGTTGCGCGTCCATGCGGTTGAGCATGGCAATGGCCTTGGTCTTTTCCTGTGCCGCCGCCTCCGAATAAATGCCGATCAGCTCATCGCTTTTGGCGTTGAAAAAGACCTGGATGGCCATGCTGTTCGGGTTGGAGGTATTGACCTGGTTGAGCTTGTTGAGGCACTCGGTGATGGTCGACACGGGGTTGGTCTGGTTCTCGTAGAACTGGTCCAGGCCATTGCGGTGGTACTCGTAAAAGGCCACGCGGTATTCAGCAAAACGCGGGTTGAGCAGGTTGTCGGTTAGCCAATAGCGGTTGCGGATGCCGTCAAAGGCGTTCCAGCCTTTGGCCGGCGGCTGTTGGCTCTGGGCGTTCTGTACGATTTTGCGCGCTTTTTGCCACCAGTCGCTGCCGCCGTTGAGCGCATAGCTGTCGTAATCGAAGGCCAGGATCACGTAGGCATAAAAAGCCAACATGGAGGTCAGGTTGGAGATGTAGATGTTCTCGTTGAACTCCAAATTCTGGTACTCCACATAGGTGAACTCCCAATCCTTGTCCACCCAGTTGAAGAGGATGGTCTCATAGTCCGAATTGAATACCGGACGGATGGCCTGAATGGCCACTTGCGCCCGGAAGCGGTCCACAGCCAGTTCTTCGGTGATGGTAATGTTGATCTCGCAGCGGATGCGCTCGTCGCGCTTGAATTTGTCGCCCGTCCAGGCGCGGTTGTTCATGAACTCGCGGACAGACGTCTCGAAGGTCTTGAACACCTTGGGGTCCACCAGGGCCAGGTTCGGTGCAGAAACCTGGACGCCGCACTGCAGCTCCTGGGCACGGGCCAGGACGGTGCTGAAAGCGAGCAGGGCGGCAAGGAATAAGGAGCGCATGGACATCGGTGAATCGGAAAGGAGTAAAGGAAGTCGGACAGCGGTCCGGACGGGACACAACAAACAAGCCCAGCTTCAAGAACGGGCTTCTGCTGGGGCTTGTTGCCCTGCCGCCGGTGCTGCGGTGGCAACCAGTTCGGCCAGGCGGTCGGCGATGTCTTCGGCCACGGCCGCCTTGGATTTGAGGTCAAAACGGCGCACGTCCTCGGGACTGCTGATCAAGGTAACGCGGTTGGTGTTGCCGCCGAAACCGGCACCTTTGTCTTCAAGGGTATTGAGCACAATCAAGTCCAACCCTTTGCGCTCCAACTTGCCCAGCGCGTTTTCCAGCGCATTGTTGGTTTCCAGCGCAAATCCAACCACCCATTGCCCGGCTTTGCGCGCCTTGGACAAGGTGGCCAGGATGTCCACCGTGCGGCCGAGTTCAAGCTGCAGGCCGGCATCGGAACCGCCTTCTTTTTTGATTTTTTGGTCGGCTGGTGCCAGGGGGGCGTAGTCGGCCACTGCTGCAGCGCTGATGAAGCAATCCATCTGGGGCCAGCGTTCGGCACAGGCGGCATGCATCTCTGCGGCGCTGGTCACCGGCACTTCCACCACGGCGGGGTGTTGGGCCTTCAGGCTGGAAGGACCTTTGATGACGGTGACTTCAGCACCCCGGCGGGCCAGCACATCGGCCAGGGCCAGGCCCATGCGGCCGCTGGAACGGTTGCCGATGTAGCGCACCGGATCGATGGCCTCCTGAGTCGGGCCTGCGGTCAGGAGCACCTTCAACCCATCGAGTCTGGGGGCATCCGCCTGACCGGCGAAATGCGCCTCCACGGCCGCCACCAATGCTTCGGGCTCCGGCATGCGGCCCTGGCCGCTGAGTCCGGAAGCGAGTTCGCCGGAGGCGGGTGGAATGACCTCCACGCCATGTTCCAGCAAACGCTCGATGGTGTCTTTTGTAGCGGGGTGTTGCCACATGTCCAGGTCCATGGCCGGGGCCACCCAAACCGGGCAGCGTGCGGACAGGTAGGTGGTCAACAGCAGGTTGTCCGCCTGGCCCTGGGCCATCTTGGCCAGCGTATTGGCGGTAGCCGGGGCAACCAGCATCAGGTCGGCCCACAAGCCCAGCTCCACATGGTTGGTCCAGGTGCCGTCCTCCGGGTTGTAGAGGCGGTGGAGGACCGGATTTTTGGAGACCGTGGCCAGGCTCAAGGGGGTAACAAAGGCCTTTGCGGTCTCGGTCAGGACCACCCGCACGGTATAGCCGGCTTTGACCAGGCCGCGCACGAGCATAGGCGTCTTGTAGGCGGCAATGCCGCCCGTGACGCCCAAAAGAACGTTGCGGGTTGCCTGGTCCGTCTTCGGGGCCATAGCCGGATCAGTCCAGCAGGTCTTCCTCCTCCTGCTCGGCGAGGTCTTCGGCCGTGTCGCGGTGGTAGACCTCGTCGTTCATGAACTCGTGCAGGGCCAGTACGGCAGGGTTGGGGAGCTTCTCGTAGAAGCGCGAGATTTCGATCTGCTCGCGGTTCTCCAACACTTCCTCCAGGTTGTCGGAATTCGGCGCAAACTCCTCCAGCTTGTTGTGCAGCTCTTCCTTGAGGTCGAGGCCGATCTGGCGTGCGCGCTTGGAGATGATGTTCAAGGACAGGTACAGGTTGCCCGTCTTGTTCTCGATGTCGCGCAGGCTGCGGGTTTCCGCAGTCGGGTTGATGGCGCCCGTCTGGGCTTTTTTCAGCGAATTCATGGAACGGATTCGGTGGTGTTGGTATTGGTGGCGCATTTGGCCTTGGCGGCGTCCTGCGCCTCGATGATGCGGCCGTAAAGCTTTTCGGCCTGCTCCAGCCATTTGCGGTTGTCCTCCGCTTTGGCGTCTTCGCCTTCGGCGAAGGCGTAATAACTGGTCAGCGCATCTCCGTAGCGCTCGGCCTTCACGCAAGGCTCGGCGGCGTCTGCGGCCAGCCCGATTTGGCTGCGGATGAGTTCCACCTGGGCTTCGGTGCGCCGCTCCGCTTCCGGATAGGTGCGCAGGAAAGTCTGGTAGCGGCGGGCCGCCCGGGGGTAATCCTTGTTGCGTTGGGCAACCTCCGCGCTGAGGAAAGCCCGAAGCTTTTCCTGCTCGTAGCAATCCTCGCGGGCCTGGTCGCGCTGGCGCAGGGCGCGTTCCCGCAGGCGGGCGCCGGATTCCACAAAACTGCTTTCCGGAAAACGGTCCTGCAGCTCCACAAAGGCCTTGAGCACATCGCCGTAGCGCTCCTCCTGCTTGCAGACCACGCTGCGGTCCGCAAACTCCAGGCGGGAGGTGAGCACTTCGAACTGGATTTTGTCGGCGTTGTCGATGTCCGGAAAGTCGTTGAGGACCTCGGCATAGGCCACGGCAGCGGCCTGGGGCCTGCCTGTGCGGTCGTACAACTCAGCGGCGTTGAGCGCTTTTTGCTCCAGCTTGTTGCGCAACACATCGATCATGGTATTGGCCGCCGTGACCGAATCGCTTTTGGGATGCGCGTTGATGAAGGTCTGGAACGCATCGATGGCCTTGTAGGTGGCCGTCTGGTCCAGCGTGACGCGGGGGGAGTACAGGTAGTTGCAGTAGGCCGACATGTAATGGCATTCGGCCGTGCGCGAGGTGCGCGGAAAGAAGCTGTAGTAGTTCTTGAACAGGGCTGCGGCCAGCAGGTATTCGCCCTGGCCGTAATGGCTGTAGGCGATGTAATACATCAGCTCTTCCTCCCGCTCAGTGCCCTTTTCCACGGTCAGCAGCTGCTTGAACAGGGGCAGGGCCCGGTTGTAGGACCCGCGGTTGTAGTATTCCCGGGCCTTGGCATACTTGAGGTCAAAGTCGTCGCTTTTCAGCAGGCGCTCATAGCCGCTGCAGCTGCCCAGGACCATCAGCAGGGTGGACAACAGCACAATGGGCATGGCCGCCTTCGCGGCCGAAGGCAGCGCCGGACTTGGGGCCGCAAAGCGGGCCCCTCGAAAGGCCTGGAACAGGGAGCGGAAAAACATGCGGATGGGAAACCGGAGGCGGAAGCCGAAGGTCCGGAGCAACCTACGCCGTGGTGGAAGACGCTGTGGGAGGCCGGATTTGGGCGAACCGCAAAGATACAATGGTATGTGCAGAAGGAAAGGGTTGGGATGTGGGGGTGCAAGGGACGGTCAAGGCCGGCATTGGGGCTTCGCCGGAAGGCGGAAAGGGGGATTTGGGCATCTGCGCCGCTGGTTTATCTTCGGTAGCGCCGTCGGGCCCACGGCTAGCTCGTCCGATGGCCGTATTGTCGAAATCCCCCGCTGCGGCTTCCCCCCGCAGTCCCATCAACGCAGCGCCATGCAGGCTGCGTATGTCCAGCTCTGGACTTGGCCGGATTTATGCTCCGGCGTTGAAATGGGCTATCTTCGTGCCCGCTTTTGAGGGGCGTCCCTGACCGGTGCTTTCGCCTGCCGGCGAAAACACCGCCAAAAGGCCTGCACTCCGGCACCTGCAGCATACAATTCAAGCGCTGCAAGGTCCTGAGCCTCAGGCAGGAAATCGACTAAATCCACTTTCATGGATCTCTTTGAGAAACTCTTGACCGACCGCGGACCGCTGGGCAAGCATGCCCGGCTGATGCACGATTATTTCACCTTCCCCAAGCTGGAAGGCGACATCGCCCCGCGCATGGTCTTCCGCGGCAAGGAGCGGATTGTCTGGAGCCTGAACAACTACCTCGGCCTGGCCAACCACCCCGACGTGCGCCGCGTGGATGCCGAAGCCTCCGAGGAGTTCGGCCTGGCCTATCCCATGGGTTCCCGCATGATGAGCGGCAACTCGGTGCACCACGAACGCCTGGAGCAGGAGCTCAGCGATTTTGTGGGCAAGGAATCCACCTTCCTGCTGAATTTCGGCTACCAGGGCATCCTGTCGGCCATTGACGCATTGGTGGACCGCCGCGATGTGATTGTCTACGACGCCGAATCCCACGCCTGCATCGTGGATGGCGTGCGCCTGCACCAGGGCAAACGCTTTGTGTTCAAGCACAACGACGTCGAGAATTGCGAGCGCCAGCTCAAGCGCGCCACCGAACTGACCAAGGAAACCGGCGGGGCCATCCTCGTGATCACCGAAGGCGTATTCGGCATGGGCGGCGACCAGGGCCGGCTGCGGGAGATTGTGGCCCTCAAGGAGCGCTACAACTTCCGCCTGTTGGTGGACGATGCGCACGGCTTTGGCACCATGGGCAAGACGGGCGCCGGTACCGGCGAAGAACAAGGGGTGCAGGAGGAGATCGACCTCTACTTCTCCACCTTTGCCAAGTCCATGGGCTCCATCGGTGCCTTCATCAGCTCCGACAAGCAGGTCATCGAATACCTGCAGTACAACATGCGTTCGCAGATTTTTGCCAAAAGCCTGCCCATGCCCATCGTGCTGGGCAACCTCAAGCGCCTGGAACTGCTGCGCAGCCAGCCCGATCTGAAGGCCAACCTCTGGAAAAACGTGCGCCTGCTGCAGGACGGCTTGCGCGAGCGTGGCTTCAACCTGGGCGATACCGACTCTTGCGTGACCCCGGTCTACCTCAGCGGCTCCATTCCGGAAGCCTCCAAGCTGACCATCGACCTGCGCGAAGGCTACGGCATCTTCTGCTCGGCGGTGATGTACCCCGTCATTCCCAAAGGTCAGATCCTGCTGCGCCTGATCCCCACCTCGGTGCACAGCGAAGCCGACATCCAGGAAACCCTGGAGGCCTTCTCCGCGGTGGCCAAAAAGCTGCAGGACGGCGTGTACGCCGAAGAGACCCCCATCAACGTGCCGGTGGGCTAAACCGCCGGTGTCACAACGCCATCATTCCGCCGCCGGTGCCTTGCGCATCGGCGGCGTTGTTTTTGGCGTACGCCTAGGCCCTTCAGGGTCCGTCTTGGTCCGCTACTCCGATGCCTTGACCGCGGCTTGGATGCGTTCCCGCAGCCCGTCCGAGATCGGCGCCAGGGGCAGGCGGAGCTGTTCCTCCAAAATGCCCATGGCCGCCAGGGCGGCCTTCACGCCACCGGGGTTGCCTTCGGCGAACAGCAGGGGCAGCACACCCGCCAGCCGGAAATGCGCCTCCCTTGCGGCGGGCCATTCGCCCGCAAGGGCGGAACGAACCATGCCGGAGAACACCTGCGGCCAGGCATTGGCCACCACGCTGATCACCCCGTCGATGCCCAGGGCCAGTTGGGGGAAGGTGAGGGCGTCGTCTCCGGAAAGCACCGCAAAACCCTCCGGCCGGCCGGCCAGGATGCGGCCGATCTGGTCAAAATCGCCGGAGGCCTCCTTGACCGCGGCGATCTTTCGGCCGTTGCGGGCCAGGCGCAGGGTGGTGTCCGAGGCGATATTGGAGCTGGTGCGGCCCGGGACGTTGTAGAGGATAACCGGCACAGGCGCCACCGCGTCGATGGCCATGTAGTGGCGGTAGAGGCCTTCCTGGGTGGGCTTGTTGTAGTAGGGGCTCACCGAGAGGATCCCGTCGATGCCGCTGAAGTCCTGGTCCATAATGGCCGCGCAGACGGCGGCGGTATTGTTGCCGCCAAAGCCGGCCACCAGGGGCTTTCGGCCCGCATTGGTCTCGACGGTGAAGGCCAAAACGGCGCGCTTTTCATCTGCGGTCAGCGTGGCCGATTCCCCGGTGGTGCCCAGGGAAACCAGATAGTCTACGCCGCCTTCGGCGAGCACATGCTCGATGAGCCGCTCCAGGGCGGGGTAGTCGATCTGCTGCTCGGCGTCAAAGGGCGTAACCAGCGCAACGCCGGTGCCGCGGAAGGGGTGTTCGGGAAGCGGATGAAAGGGCGCGGACATGGATAGGGGTTTTGCGGAGCGGTGGCAGGCCGACCTTGGTCCTCAACCGTGGACCGCATCCAGGCGTATGGCGGGCAGGTAATGGTCGAGTTGGGCCAACAGCGCTTCCACGGTATGGGTTCCCTCGGGCAGGGCGAGCTGCAGTTCGGCTTCCTGCTCCTTTTCGGGATGGTGTTCGCCGGCGCGCCAGGCGGCCGGATGGATGCTGGCCAACCATTGCAAGGGGCGGTTGGGGCCGATCCAGGCGCCGATGAGCAGTTCGGCGGGCTGGTCCAGGAAGGCATCCACGGCCGGGCCTTTGGGAATGCCGGTCCAGCTGCACTCCTTCTGCGTAACCAGGGCGCGTTCGGCAGGCCAGTTTTCGGGCGCTTTTCGCGCGAAGCCCAGCAGCTTCACCTGCCGCCCCCGGTTGCGGTGCGCGGCGGCAAAGGCTTCCACCGCGGCCACATCGGCGGGTTGATCGGCGCGGTACAATACCGCAATGTGCCGGATGGCGCGGTCGGGCACCGTATGCCGGTCCGGGGAATTTCGCCGGAGGCGGCGCTTGAGTTGCCAGCGCCAAAGGCGCTGCCGGAATGCCGGGAGGCTGGCCAATGCGCGGGGTGGGGAATGGGAGGTTGTGGAGAGGGATCAGGCCTCGGCTTCCTGGAAGCGGCCCTGGCGCACGTAGCGCTCGATGCGTTGCGCGATGCGTTCATCCGCGTCCAAGTCGGAGAGCTCCTTGATGTGCTTTTTGATGGCGCGCTTGAGCGTGGTGACCATGGCTTTTGGATTGGCATGGGCACCGCCGACGGGTTCCTTGATGATGGCGTCGATCACGCCCAAATCCAGGTTGTTTTTGGCGGTCAATTGCAGGGCTTCGGCGGCCTGTTCCTTGTGTTCGGCGGAACGCCAGAGGATGGAAGCACAGCCTTCCGGCGAAATCACCGAATACCAGGTGTTTTCGAGCATGAACAAGCGGTCGCCCAGACCAATGCCGATGGCGCCGCCGCTGGCGCCTTCGCCGATGACGATGCAGATGATCGGAACGGTAAGGTTGGTCATCTCGAAGAGGTTGCGCGCAATCGCTTCGGCCTGGCCGCGCTCCTCGGCTTCGATGCCCGGATAGGCGCCCGGGGTATCGATGAAGGTGACGATGGGTTTGTTGAACTTCTCGGCCAGCTTCATGATGCGCAAGGCCTTGCGGTAGCCTTCCGGATTGGCCATCCCAAAGCGGCGGTATTGCCGCATTTTGGTGTTCACGCCCTTCTGCTGCCCGATGAAGCAATAGCTCTTGCCGTCCATCAGGCCGAAACCACCCACAATGGCCTTGTCGTCGGACACGCCCCGGTCCCCGTGGAGTTCCACGAAGTTTTCGCAGAGGTGGTCGATATAATAGAGCGTGTAGGGCCGGTCCGGATGGCGCGAAAGCTGGACGCGCTGCCATCCGGTGAGGTTTTCGAAAATCTCCTTGCGCTTGACGTCGATCTTTTCTTCCAGTTCCTGGATGCTGGTCGTAACGTCCACTTTGCCCTTTTCCCCGACTTCGCGCAGCTTGTCCAATTGGGCTTGCAATTCGGCGATCGGTTTCTCGAATTCCAGGTAGGTCATAGGCGCGCAACCGGGCATGAATCCCGGCGTTGGTTGACGGACAAAGGTACCGAAATCGACCGCGTTCGCTGGCCTCAGGGTGAGCCCCAAAGCGGCCGTTGGAGCAGACCAGACAGCGTTGCGCCAGCGCTTCGCCTTCCGGCGAAAAAAGCCGCCGGGCATCTTGCCTGGGCCGAGATGAGCGGCTATCTTTGGCGTCGCTTTGGGAACGGCCGTTGCGGATTGCTGCAGGTCCTTTCCTTCAAGCATCTACCTGGATCGGTAGTTCAGTTGGTTAGAATGCCGGCCTGTCACGCCGGAGGTCGCGGGTTCGAGTCCCGTCCGGTCCGCTCCCCAAACCGCCCCAACCGGGCGGTTTTTTTTATGCCGTACCGCGTCCATAGCCGGACTATCAAGCTAGATAGAGTGCTGCGCATGGCCAACAAAGCAGCGGCTGTTGGCACCTGATTCCATAAGCACCTTCGGCACCAGCCCTTCAGTCGGAAGGGGGCTGCATTTTGTTGGCTTGAGCAATCGCCGTACCTTCTACGTGCAAAGCGCCAAAGCCAGGGCTACCGATGCTTTTGGCAATGGTTCGAACCAAATCTTTACGCCTACAATACCCAGAACATGAGCCAAAACAACCCGATGAATCAGCTTCGCGGCAAGCTGGACAAGTACGCCGCCCTGACCGGAGCCTTTTTGGGCTCGGCTGCCGTGGCCAATGCCGGCATTGTCTATACCGATCTGGATCCCGATCAGGTGGCGGACAACAACGACGTGGACATTGACTTCAATGGCGATGGCATTGTTGACTTCCAAGTACGCCAAAGTGGTTCGGGTTTCAGCTCTGCCACCACCTATGGTACGTTTGGCTATTCGCGCGAATTCGTTGGGCTGTTTGGCAATTCCTCTGCCAGCTATGGTTTCATCGCCACCAACACCGGCAGCTTTTTTGCCGAGATTCTCAACAATGGCGACAACATCGGCTCTGCCGGTCCGCTGACCACCAATACCTGGGCCAGTGTCGGTTCCGTATTTTCCTCCTTTTATGTCACCTCCGGTGGCGCTTCAGGTGGATTCGCCACCAGCAATGGCAGTTGGGGCGGCCAGACCGACAAGTTCTTCGGCGTGTATTTCACCGTTGGTGCAGACACCTACTACGGCTGGATCCGGGTTGATGTAGCCGCTGGCTACGGCAATGCCGTGGTCAAGGACTTTGCCTATGAAGACCAGGCCGGTGCACCGATCGCCGCAGGCGATATGGGCTCGACTGCATGCAACTCCGCCGATCTGCCGACCAACCTGAGCCACGTCAACTTGGCCAACCGGGTTGAACTGTCCTGGGATCCGAACCCGGGTGCTGTAGGCTGCCAGGCCAGTTTCCAGCGCCTGCCTTCCGGTCCCTCGCCCAAACTGAACGTCTTGTCGGCGCCTTACAACTCGGCCAATGTACCCTACGCTGCCGCCGGTGCCGGAACGACCTGGATGTGGCGCGTGCGTTGCGCCTGCTCCATCAGCCCGGTGGACGCCACAGCCTTCACGGGTTACGACGATACCTTCTCGGTGCCCACGCCGCGTGAGGCCGATATGGTTGACGCCCAATTGACCGCCTTCCCGAACCCGGCTTCCGATCAGGTTATGGTCGGTTTTGACCGGACGATGGATCGCGAAACGGAGGTTCGTGTGATGGACATGACGGGACGCACGGTGGATTTTGTCCGCCTGCCGGCCGAAGCCCGCAACATGAGCCTGGACGTCAGCGCCCTGGAGAACGGCGTCTATTTTGTCCAGGTGGACGACATGGAACCGGTCACCATTGAGGTGCTCCACTAAGCCCTACCATACTCAACATCAGGACAGCCCCCGGTTCAGTGCCGGGGGCTTCTTTATGCGTTCGCCGGAGGCGGAACTTCATGCT
Organism: Bacteroidia bacterium; assembly: GCA_030432405.1. GTDB lineage: Bacteria > Bacteroidota > Bacteroidia > Chitinophagales > BACL12 > WGOA01. The sequence goes on from JAUIHG010000040.1 coordinate 19,359, forward strand.
GGTGCCGCCTCTCCATCCTGGCGCATGTAGCCAAGCAGCCAGTCTTTTTCCGCCACGGTGGCCTTCTCCGCTTCCAGGAGCAGCTTTTGTGGATTGTTGCGTGTGCTGATCGGAAGCCGCCAAAACCGTGTCAGGAAGCGGATCAGGTTCATGGTGCTGTCGTACCGACGGCCCGGCATTTCGAGCTTGTGGTAGCGCAGGTAATTGCTGAAGGCTTTCAGCCCGTCGTCCAGGCGCTTGGACGCATTGCGTTCTTTGACTCCACGGTCCTTCCAGCCGCGCATGGCAATTTCCGCCAGCGCCTTGATGCTCATGATGCGGAAATGGATGACGTGTTTGAACTCCTTGAAGGGCAAATCCACAGAGCTGGCCAGTACCTCTTCATAGTCGCCTTCGGCGAAGGCAATCCGCGCTGCGGCCAGCCGTCCAAAGGGTTCCCGCTCTTTGGACGGGAGGGCCTGAACGTGTTGCTCCATAAAGGACCTGGCTTGGGCTGGGTCCTTCTCGCGCAAGATGGAGAGGACGGTGTTGGAGAAAATCCATTGCTCCAAATGGCCTTTGGCGTCATAGAGCAAGCCCTTGTCTTCCATGGCCCCAATGACCGCCAAATACACATTTCGGTAGCGGGCATTGCCCAAATTGGTTTGTACGGCAGCACCGTTAAGGGCATGCAGGTACATTTCGCGGTGGGCTTCCCTGGAGATATCCAGACCGAGACCGGTCAAGCTCTCCAGGAAGCGATCCAGACGCTCGGTCTCGGAATAGGATTGCTGCAAGCGCACCAACTGGAGGTAGGCCACCTGAAGGGGAGAAGCCAATGGCAGGTCCTTGTCATCCAATAGCAGGTTCAGCAGCGGAATATCCAATGCATGGGAAGCCCATCGGGACCGGGCCAGCAATTCGGCACTGGTCCAGAGCTTTTGGGTCACGAAGAGGTTGTCCAGCGCCTCCATGTACTGGTTCAAGGACGCTGTACTGGCCGGACCGTTCAAGCTGCTGAAGCGCATGTTGAGGTAGGAACACCAATGCTGGAGCATAAGCCATTCCGGCGTAAGTGGAGGGGCATCTTCCAGGGCTGCATCCATCCGCCGGATGGAACGGCGGAAACGTACATCGATATCTTCTTGCAAATACCAGGATGCCAATTCTCCCTGGAAAGCAGGACTGTCTTTGCGGATGCGGTTGTAGACAATGAAGTGCTCCAGCAGCTCCATGAGCTGGTTGGCTGTGCGGGGACTCAACTGGGCAATCCGCTCCTTTTGGTCGCTGGAACGAGGTGGCGCAAGAATCCCTTCTAGCTCTTCCACTAGCTTGGTTCCCGTGGCTTTTCGGGTTTGGCTTTGCCACCGGACAAAGCCGGCAAAACGTCGTTTCTGGCCGGCTGTAAGACACTCCAGCACTTGCCACAACTCTGGATCCTTCACATGGATGTCAATTCTGTTGAAAAAAGGTAGTGCGGATACTATTAATCTAATAATGAAAAATGCTTGAAGTCATAGGGTTGCCGCAAACACATTGAAGAAAAAAATAACGTAACTCATTGAAATACATGAAGAAATGCCGAATCATCTGTGAAGCATCGCTAAGCAAACACACAATTTTCGGGGTTTCGTTCTACGCTCTTCTTCATCCGTTTTAATCAGACTCACATGAAATCTTTTGGTAAAATCCTACTCGCTTCCATCTTTTCGATTGCTGTGTTCAACGGTCTGCAGGCCAATGGAACCACCCCGTACAGCACCACGGTGGGACCCAATGGAAATCAGGCTACCGGCATCATTGAAATTGAAGACATGTGGGGTGTATGGGTAGAGGCCACCAACCCTTCCGCCAATGCCATGCAGCGCATTCGTGTCTTGGATGCCCATGGCACTATTGTCTACATCGACCGGAACGCCAATCCTGAGCAGGAATACATCAGCTACCAGGGATGGGCGCCAGGTACCTACCGCATTCAGGTGGACATGGAATCGGGTTTTAGCGTGCATCTTTTTGTGGTGGACTGAAGGTCTTCGGCACCCAACGACCTTTAGACCCATTTTGCGCATGGGAAGTTCCAAATCTGGAACAAAATTTACTCCCATGCAAACCTATGCTATTGATGAATAGCAGGAAAACAAACCCTTATGAAGGGGTTGAGGGAGTTTTGCGTTCAATCGACTCGTAAATTTCCTGAAATAGACCATGCAGCTCTTGTGCCGTTGGGTGCAGGACGGTGTACATCTTTACGCTTGTTATCGCGCTGCAGCCATACCCTGCAGCCATTAGGACCTAGCAACGTTTTTGCATGTGATGTGGAAAGCGTCCGGCAGCCAAGGCCGGGCGCTTTTTTTTGTAGGCGGCGGAAGCCCCCAATTGCAGACACATCCACCAATACAGAAGGCCTTCATCGGCCGTGCGCCATCAGGTCCACTGCAGTCGGTCCGTATTTCCTCCACTCAAGACCATCCCGATCCGCTTTCCTTTCCAGGAGGCTTTTTGCTCCAACAGCGCCGCCATGGGGACAGCCGCTGATGGCTCTACAACCGTGTTGAGCCGCTGAAGCAAGAGGCTGGCGGCAGGCAGGATGGCCTGTTCCGGGACGGTCCAGACATCCGCAAGCTCAGCTTTGAGAATGGCAAAATTGCGTTCGCCCAAGGGTGTGCGAAGGCCATCAGCGACGGTATCCGTGCGGACATTTTCCTGGCGCTCACCGCTGCGCAAGCTCCGAAAGGCATCGTCCACTCGTTCAGGCTCGACGCCGATGACGGGTACGGGGCCAGCATCGTGA
>JAUIHG010000262.1 GCA_030432405.1 Bacteroidia bacterium
CATTCAGGAAGGCACTGTGATCCGGGGCAAGGAAGTCCCCAGCACAACCGACAATGCCTCGGCCCTGATCATCACCCGGGATGCCCAGATTTTCGCCGAAGGCACGGCTTCCGAACCGATCATCTTCACCGCTGAACTCGACGACATCAGCGATCCGCTCGACCTGTTGCAAAGCGACATCGGCTTATGGGGCGGCCTGATTCTGTTGGGCAATGCCACAATCGCCTTCTCCGCAACCGAAGGCAACATCGAAGGCATCCCCACTTCCGAGCCCCGCGGCTTTTACGGGGGCAGCAACGACGACGACAACAGCGGCACGCTGCGCTATGTGTCCATCCGCCGGGGTGGTGCTGCGCTGTCCAGCGGCAACGAAATCAATGGCCTCACCCTGGGAGCCGTCGGCCGCCAGACCACCATTGAGCATGTGGAGGTCAGCCACCACGACGACGACGGCATTGAGTTTTTCGGTGGAACCGCCGACTGCAAATGGTGCGCTGTTGCCTTTTGCGCCGACGATGCGTTTGACTTTGACCTGGGCTGGCGCGGCCGTGGCCAATTCTGGTTTGTCGTTCAGGACATCAACAAAGCCGACAATGGAGGGGAGTTTGACGGTGCAGACCCTGATGGTGCCACCCCCTTTTCCCAACCGACCATCTACAACGCTACCTTCATCGGCAGCGGCAGTGGAGCACCCGCGCAAAACGCGAACGCCATGCTGATCCGCGATGCGGCCGGTGGCACCTTTGCCAACTCCATCTTCACCGGCTTTGCAAATTTTGCCATTGAAGTGGAAGACCTGCCCGCAGCCAGCGGGGTGGATAGCCGCCAGCGGGTGGAGGACGGTGATCTGATGCTGCTCAACAACATCTGGTGGAGTTTCGGTGCCGGCAGTGAACTCAATGCAGGCGACAACGGCATCATCGGCGTAACGGAAGACGCGGAAGACAGCACTGCAACCTGGTTGATCAACCACCTGACGGCCAACGGCAATACCCTGGAAGATCCGCAGCTGCTCAGCATCGGTCGGGATCAGAGCGGCAGCTTGAAGCCGCTGCCCGCTGCCGGGGGCCCGGCCTTCAGCGGATTGGCTGATGAACCGGCCGACAGCTGGTTTGAAGACGTGGATTTTAAAGGCGCCTTTGGGACCGACCTGTGGGTAGCCGACTGGACGGCGCTGAGCCAGGAGGGTTTTCTGGCCGGAGGTGCCCTTGGATCGGAAATCGTCCCTGCTGCCAGCATCGGCCTGGAATTGTGGCCCAATCCGAGCATCGACCGCATCGCCATCAGCCTGCCCGATGGCCAGGCCCTGCTCCGCATTTATGACCTGCAGGGCAAAGTGCTGCAAGAGCAGCAGGCCCAGGGGCCTGCATTCCAATGGTCGGTTGCCGGTCTGGAAAACGGCACCTATGTATTGGTGTGGGACAACGGCCAGCAAAGCGCCGCCCGCCTGATGGCGGTTGCCCGCTAAACCCGTCCAACATCCGACGGCCAAAAAGCGCGCTGTATCTGTAAGGTACGGCGCGCTTTTGCGTAGATCCCACTGTTGATTGATGGTGGAAAAGCGGCCATTGCTCCCGTCAGGAGGACCAAGACCCCGACACCCGGAAGGGCTTAACCATTTGTTAACCTGGTCTTCATACTGCCGTTAGCATGGCCGTCTACCTTCGCCGCGAATTTTGATCAGCGTACCATGTCCTTACTCTTCAACAGCACGTCCACGCGGCGTGCCATGGCCGTAATGGCCATGCTGATGTGCAGCGTCTTCGCGCATGCGCAAAACGGCAGCATTGCCGGGGTTATCACCGATGGCAGCAGCGGAGAAACCCTCATCGGCGTCAATGTGAAGGTCGACGGCCTGGATGCCGGCGCCGCCACTGGCCTGGATGGTGATTTTGTGATCAGCGGTCTCGCGCCGGGCACTTACGCCCTGGAAGTCAGCTACGTCAGCTATGTGGCCAAGCGGATTGAAGGCGTCGCCGTCAAAGCCGGCGAAACCACCACCCTGAACTTCAACCTGGACCAGGCAGTCATAGAGCTGGACCCCAAAGTGGTGGTTCGCGCGGAGCGCATTGACAACACGGCCAACGCCATTTTGAGCATGCAAAAGCAGGCCATCGGTGTACAGGATGGTATCTCGAGCCAGGAAATGAGCCGCTATGGCGTCAACGACGCCGCTGGTTCCTTGTCCAAGGTTACGGGGGTTTCCGCGGTGGACGGCCGCTACATCGTGGTACGGGGTTTGGGCGACCGCTACTCCACCGCCCAGCTCAACGGCCAGACCATGGCCTCGACGGATCCCTACCGCAACGCCAGCCAAATGGACATGATCCCGTCCAACCTGCTGGACAACATCGTGGCGTCCAAAACCTTCACTCCGGATCTGCCCGGGAGTTTCACGGGCGGGAACGTCAACATCAAGACCAAGGGCATTCCTGAAGCCTTCACGCTATCGATCAACGCCAGCACCACCTACAATACCCAGGCGTCCTTGCAGGATGGCTTCCTGGGGTTGGAACGCGGCCGCTGGGACTGGCTGGGCTACGACGATGGCCGCCGGGCCATTCTCCCGGAGCTCGCTGATCCCGCCACCCGCGCCCTGTTGACCCGCAGCCTGGCCATCCAGGCCGCCACCGACCCCGAAGCGGCGGCCCTGATCAATGCCACGGCCAACGGCGTACAGCGCACCATGGCTCCGGTGCAGCGCAACTCCCCCACCGACCAGCGTTTTTCCTTCAGTTTGGGCAACCGCTCCAAGCTCTTCGGCAAAAACCTCGGATACCTTGTTGGTATGAACTATGCCCGCACCTACTCCCATTATACCGACGGACTGCGCGGGGGCTGGGAACTCAACGAAGCCGGTGCCGCGGGGCTGAACAAGATCTTCCTCTTCGACGATCAGCGCAGTACCGAAAACCCGCAAGTCGGCGCGCTGGCGTCTTTGACCTATCAGCTGTCTGCAGGCCATGAAGTGGGCGTCAGCGGCATCTACAACCACGACACCGAGCTGCTGGGCCGCATTCAGTCCGGCAGCTACCCCGGTGTGTTGTCCAACAGCGCTGCCATCTTCGAAACCCGTACCCTCTCCTTCCGCGAACGGGAAATGGCCAATGCCCAGGTAACCGGCAAACACCGCTTCAGTGCCTGGAACGGCACCATGCTGGAATGGAGCGGCGGATACACGCAAAGCCGCCAGGAAGAACCCGACCTCCGCTTTTTTGCCAATTCCGTGGTGGACGGCGACCGTTTCAGCATCAACGCCGCGGAATACGACCTGCCCTACCATTTCTGGCGGGATCTCGTCGACGAGCAGTGGCAGGGCAAACTGGACATCACCATTCCTTTCGCCAGTCAGGCGTCCAAGTCCAACAAGCTCAAGTTCGGCGGCTTTTATTCGGACAAGACGCGCGCTTTCAGCGAAACCCGTTTCCAGTTCCAGGAGCGTTCCGGCATGCCCTATGCAGGAGATCCGGACGCCTATTTCGGCGAAGGCAATACCGGAGTGATCGGCACCAATCCGGACACTGACCGCAACACCATCGGCCTGTACCTGGTGGACGACACAGAGCTGGGCAACGATTACAACGGCACCGAGCGCATCATGGCCATCTACGGCATGGGCACGTATGTGCTGGCCAAAAAGCTAAAGATCACCATGGGCGCCCGCGCCGAACAAACGGACCTCTCGGCCATCAGCCGGGATACCAGCGTGGCACCCGGCAGCATCAACACCATCGACTTCCTGCCGTCTTTGAACCTGGCCTACGCCCTCAACGACGCCATGAACCTCCGGGCTTCGGTCACCCGCACGCTGGCCCGACCCAACATGCGCGAGATTGCCCCCTTTGTGTCCTTCGACCAGATCGGCGGTGAACTGGTCCGCGGCAACCAGGACCTGCAACGCAGCTTGATTACCAACTACGACTTG
>JAUIHG010000263.1 GCA_030432405.1 Bacteroidia bacterium
TGTCGATTTCTTCGATGTGCCGCGTGCGCACAATCAGGTGGGCGGTGCGGCTCAGGTCGCGCACATGCCGCACAATGGCGCGGGTGGCCGGCAGCGAAGAAATGGCCACCACCACCGCCCGCGCATTGTGCACCCCGGCCTCGTGGAGGATGACCGGGTCGGAGGCGTCGCCGAGCAGGAAGGCTTCCTGGCGTTTTCGCGCTTTGCGCGCCGCAATGGGATCCAGGTCCACGACCAGGTGCTCGATGCCGGCATGGCGTGCGGCGGCCGCCACGTTTTCGCCGTTCAGGCCATAACCCAAAATGACCAGGTGGTCGCGGAGCTTCTTCAAGGCCGTGGTATCCTGTGCATCGGCCGCTTCCGGCCGAACACTGCCAAAACCCGGCACCTCCATATCGTCGGTGGCGCCGGCCACCCGGCCCAGGGCGCCCTGGGCCAGGCGCGGCGCCCAGCGCATGGCAAAGGGTGTGGCCATCATCGTGCAGATGGAAACGGAAAGGAACAGCTGATACAGTTCGTCGGTCAACAGCCCATTGGTGCGCCCGGCGGTGGCCAGCAAAAACGCAAACTCGCCGACCTGGAATAGCGAAAACGCGGAAACCAAGGCGGTTCGGCCGGCGTAGCCAAGGCCGCGGACCGTGACCCCGACCACGAGCGCCTTGATGAGGGCCACGAGCACGGTTGCGCCCAAGACCAACAGCGGGTTCTGGAACACGTATTCCAAATCCAGCATCATGCCGACGGAGACAAAAAAGAAGCTCACAAACAGCTCGCGAAAGGGCAGTACTCCAGCGGTGGCCTGGTGGGCGTACTCGGACTCGGAAATGACCAGTCCCGCAAAAAACGCACCCAGGGCCAGGCTCAAGCCCAGGCTGCCCGTGCCCCAGGCAAAGGCAAAACACAGCACCACGGTCGTGGCCAAAAAAAGCTCGCGGTTGTGCGCCTTGTGCACCAGGCGGTACAGTTGCGGCACCACGTATCGGCCCAATACCGCCACGCCCGCCACCGTACCGATCAAGCGCAGGGATAAACTGCCCAACGCTTTCCAGGGGTCGGCTTCGGTACCCGCCAACAGCGGAATCAACAGCAAGAGCAACACCACGGCGATGTCCTGGAAGATCAGGATGCCAACGCTCACCCGGCCATGCGGAGCACCGAGTTCACCCGAGTCCTGCAGCAGGTTGAGCACGATGGCCGTACTGCTTAGGGCAGCCAGAAAGCCCGCCATGACGGCCTGTTCGGCCGGCAGGCCGAAGGCCATGCCCACGCCAGCCACTGCGCCGATGGTCACGGCCACCTGCGCGGTACCGCCACCAAGCACCGTGCGGCGGATGCTCCACAGGCCCTTGAGCGAGAACTCCACCCCGATGACAAACATCAAAAAGAGGATGCCGATCTCGCTAAGCTGCTCGATTTCCTCGGACGCGCCGATCAGGTGCAGCCCGTGCGGCCCCACCAGAATGCCGGTGCCCAAAAAGCCCAGGATCGCCGGCAGGCGAAGGCGTTGAAACAACAGGATGATCGGAATGGACAGGCCGAGCAGGACGACCACATCCGTCATAAGGTGTGGGATATGCACGCGCCGGAAGATAACCGCCCCGTGCCATTGGTGGACAGTACGGACGCGCAAGATGGCCGCGGTCCGCGCATCCCCTTGAAACCCAACCTACAAACGCCGCACCCGCACCTTTTTGGTTTTCAGGCGCCGGTTGTTGAGCGTGTCCACAAGGCGCCGGGCCGCTTCCGGCGGGACGGCCACAAAGGCACAATCCTGCTTGAGTTCGATCAGGCCGAGTTCGTCCTTGGCCAGGCCGCCTTCCTTGAAAAAGAAGCCCGCCAGGTCGCCTTTGGAGATTTTGTCCTTGCGGCCGCCGGAGACAAAAAGTGTGGTCCAGGTGCGGGCTTGCGCATCGGAGACCGCCTCAGCATGGGCAGAGGACTTGTCCAGCTGCACTGCTTCCACCGCCATGCGCTCGACCGGCCGCACAAAATCCGGCAGCTTTTGCCCCGGTCCTTGCAAGACATACGCCGTTCCCGAACGCCGCATCCGCGCCGTGCGCCCATTGCGGTGCACAAACTCGTGTGCCTTGAGCGGCATTTCGTAGTGCAGGATAAAATCCAGTTCCGGCACATCCAGCCCGCGCGCTGCCAGGTCGGTGGCCAGCAGCACCCGATGCGACCCATTGCGGAACCGGATCAGCGCCCGCTCGCGGTCCTGCTGCTCCATCCCCCCGTAAAAGCGCCCGTGGGGAATGCCGCGTTCCTCCAGCGCCTCTCCCACTTGCGCCAGGCTTTCCTTAAAACTGCAAAACACGATGCCGCGCTGCCGGGCATGCTGCAGCCGCTCCAGCATCGTGGCCAAACCTTCGAGCTTGGCTTCAATGTATTCGGAGCGTTCGCCTCCGGCGAACACCACCTTGACCGCCAGCTCCGGCGCTGCTTGATCGAGGTAATCCAGGCGCTGCGGATTCCGCAAGCCCACGAAGTCCGGCACGGCCACCCCTTGCGTGGCCGAGGTCAGGATTTTGCGCTTCAGACCGGTCAATGCCGCCAGGATGGCCTGCATTTCCTTGGCAAAACCCACCTCCAGCGCCTTGTCAAATTCGTCGAGGACCAGCGTGTACACCCCGGCCACGGAAACCGTGTTGCGCTTGAGGTGATCGGCCACGCGCCCGGGTGTGCCGATCCAAAGCGCCGGTGGATGCCGCAACTCCTCCAGGTCCTTGGTGAAGCCGCGTCCGCCATAGGCCACGCCGATCTTGAAACCCGTGCCCATGTCGCGGGCCACCTGTTCGATTTGCAGCGCGAGTTCGCGCGAAGGCACCAGGACCAACGCCTGCACCCCCTCCACGCCCGGATCCAGCCGCTGGAAAAGCGGCAGCAAAAACGCCAGCGTCTTGCCGCTGCCCGTGGGCGACAGCAGCATGACCTCCGCATGGGCGGCAATGGCTTCTGCCGCCGCCACCTGCATGGGGTTGAGGGTTTCGATCCCCAGTTTGGGACCAAGCTTGGCCAACATGTTCTGGAACGGTGTAGCGGACAAAGGAGAATCGAAAGATGTGGTGTAAAAGAAGCAGATGGGGCCGCCTAGGTGACGCAGGTTCCTGTTTGGCTGGGCTGCCTGACCGCAAAGGAACGTTTTCGCCGATTAGGCGAAGGCCTGTTTTGCATTCCGGGGTGCCACGTTCGGTTTATCAGGACCGGGCTTTCCCTGCACAGGGTACCGCAACATGTCCCAAAGCAGTTTGACCCAGATCAGGATGCACGGCAGGGCCTTGAGCACATAAGGTTTGATCCAGGCCTCCCGGAGTGCACGCGGAAACAGGTCGGTGGCCGAAAGGGAGGTCAGCAGCAAGGCCAGGATCATCAAGCCGTAGATCTGGGCGAAGTTCCGGGTGCCGAAGGTGCGCGCGACCGCCAGCGGCAGCAGCACGTCACGAGAAGCCGTCGAGAGCCCGAAGAAGACACTGAAGAGCGTCAGTGCGAGCGGGCTCTCCGCGAAGGGCACGAGCATCAGACTGGCCGCGAGCAGTCCCGTATTGAGCAGATAGCTGGTCTTCGCCGAGACGAATTGCGCGACGACGCCGGCTCCCAGCTTTGCTGCGATGCCCGCGCCGACCGTCAGCTGCAGCGCGCCGAAGGCCTCCTGCTCGCTGTACCCGAGATCCGTCAGGTAGAGCACGAACTGGTCGACCAGCCCGATCTGGACGAGCGAATAACAGAAGAGCGAGTAGAAGAGGATCCAGAAGGCCGGCCTGCGGGTCGCCTCGGCCAGCGTCAGCGACTCCGCCGGCAGGATCGCCCCCGGCTCGGGGAGCGGCTCGGCCTCGATTCCCTCTCCCGGCCTCGGATCACGCACCACCAGCAGCTCGAAGGGCAGGATGAGCGCCACCCCGCCGAGCCCGACCGCGAGCGCTGCGA
>JAUIHG010000264.1 GCA_030432405.1 Bacteroidia bacterium
GGTGGAGCCTCCGACACCGGCCTCCTCGAACATCGCCGTGTTGTAGATCATGATGCGGGCGCTCAAGCTGTTGGTGGTAATCAACTGCACATTGATGCGCCCTTCTTCCACCGGGATGGTGGCGTAATAATCGTCCTGATCCACGGGACTGGCTGAGCCATTCACATAGCCCAGGTGTCCTTCCGTTGTTCCCTCATACGCCAAGGACTGGGCATCCCCAAAGGCATTGTTGGGCTCCATGTCGTTGGACAGTGCGGGCAGCACAAAGTCGAGGTCGATGGAATAGTTGCCGCTGCCCCCATTTTGATCCACGCGGATGTAAATCGGGCCTGCCGCAATGCAGTCTTCCACGGCCAAAACCGTTGTGCCGTTGGCGAATACACTGAACTCAAGTGAGGCGCCGCTCGAATTGTAGACGATCAAACGGGCAGACAAGCCCGGATCGGTGGTCAGCTCCGCCTCCAATAGGCCATTGGTCGGTACGTTGAGCACATAGTAGTCGTCAACGTCCGACCCGGAGGTCAAATCCCCGGTGACGGTTCCCAAGGAAACGGTCTCGGCTTCGGCGATGCTGTTGTTGGGTTCCACATCGGCCTTGACCAATCCTGCAATCAGCAGGAGGACAAGGAATGATGTATAACGTAGTGTTTTCATGCGAATGTTGATGTCGTTGCTGGATGTATGTGGGCATTGCCCAACGTCACATATTACGGCAATCGAAGGGTCATCCCAAATGCAATTTGTGCATTTACGCACCCTCCGGAGCCTCAATTTCAAGCATCAAGCAACTGATTATCAAGCACCAACACCCAATCCAGCCGTTGCTTCGGACAAAGCCACAATGCTTCAATGCACGTGCGTGCGAATGGCGCTCATCAGGTCGTCCACTTCAAAGGGCTTGGACACGCAGGCGTTCATGCCCACGGCCAGGCAGCGGTCCAGTTCGCTTTTGATCACGTTCGCCGTCATGGCGATCACCGGTACATCCCTGATGGCCCGGTCCGTATGCTCACGGATGCGGCGCGTGGCTTCATAGCCGTCCATGACCGGCATCTGAATGTCCATTAGCACCAGGTCGTAGGCCTGTGCATGGAGCTTGTCCAGGGCTTCCTGGCCATGTTCGGCCACATCAAGGCTGGCCTTTGGCAATTCCATCTCCAGCGTACCCTGGGCCACCAGCACGTTGAAGGCATTGTCCTCTACCAACAGGATGCGCAGCGCGCCCAGATCCCGTGCGCTGTCTTGCGTTTTGCGTTCCGGTTCCAGGTCTTCCGGCTTGCCTACGGCGAAGGCCATATCCGCGTAAAAGGTGGTCCCTTCACCATAGGTGCTTTCCAGCCCCAAATCACCGCCCATCAGGCGCGCAATGCGCCGTGAAATGGAAAGGCCGAGACCTGTTCCGCCAAACTTGCGCGTGGTGCCGGCTGTGGCCTGCGCAAACTGCTCAAAGATCTTTTCCCGATGCTCGGGCTTGATGCCGATGCCGGTATCGGTGACGCTGAGCCGCAGGGGCACGGTATTGTTGATTTTGGTTTCGCCCGTACGGGCGAACCGCACTGTGATGCCGCCGCGCTCGGTAAACTTGATGGCGTTCCCGCAGAGGTTGATGAGCACCTGGCCGAACCGCGTGGAGTCGCCCAGCAGCACGGCAGGCACCTTATCATCCACCGAAACGCGAAAAAACAAACCCTTTTCTTCGGTTTTGAACCGCAGCATTTGGTGGACCAGATCCACGGCTGCGCGGGGATCAAAAGGCTCGGATTCCAATTCCATGCGTCCGGCTTCCAACTTGCTGAAATCGAGGATTTCGTCCACGATCACACGCAAATTGCGCGCCGCCTCCCGGATGTAGGTCAGGTAGGCCGCCTGGGCATCGTCCAGGCTACTGTGTGAAAGCAAGTTGCCCATGCCCACGATGGCATTGAGCGGGGTGCGGATCTCATGGCTCATATTGGCCAGAAACTGCTCCTTGAAGCGCTGCACGCGCAATAACTCGGCATTGGAAGCCTCCAGTTCCTGGGTCCGCTCACGGACCGTTCGTTCCAATTCTGCTTCGCGGTCTTCCAATTGCCGCACATAGCGGCGGTCGATGTCGCGGAAGCGGCCAATCACCGTCGACAATACCGGCCTGATCACATCGGGAAACCGGTGCAAAAACCCGTGAAAGGCCTCGCGCTCGATGAAATACAACACTACCGTCCCCACTGCTGAGGCGCACATGGTTCTGGGTCCTTCATCGAGCAGGGCCATCTCCCCGACCACATCGCCGGGACCAAGCTCCGCGATGGACTCATCGCCATGATGAATGCGCACCCGTCCTTCCGCCACCAGGTACATGCGCTCTTCCCGTTCGTTCTGATGGATGAAGGTGAAGCCATCCCCGTGTTCGCGCAGGGTAAAGAGCGGCTGCAATTGCCCAAGCGCCCGGTCGTCCAAGCCCTTGAAAAGGGGGGCTTTATGCAAGAGCGGCAATTCCGGGTGTGCTGCAGGGATAGAACTCGGCATAATCCGAAGGTAGGGTACCGGGCAGGCCCTGAAGGTAGGGCCAGGAGGCTCAGTGTCCATGCCTTTGGCAGACGCGTGGGCATCGGCCTTCGGCCGAAGGCTGGAGTTCCGTAATCTTGACCAGCAGAACCCTCCCCGACATGGCACCCGACCGCATCCTCGTCCCTATTGATTTCACGCCGGCCAGCGAAAAGGCCGTGCAATACGCCGCCGCCATTGCCGAACGGGCGGGCTGGCGCCTGGCCCTCCTGCACGTCCAGCAATCGGGAGAAAACGAATTGGAAAGCCGGGACCGGCTGGCGGATTATGCGGCACTGGCCGAGGCCAAGGGTGTGCCCTGCGACGTGCTGACCGAAAAGGGAAATGTGGTCCCCGCCCTGATCCGGGCCACCGAAGATCCCAAGGCCGGTCTCATGGTCATGGCCACGCATGGCGTACGCGGTGCCCGCCAGAACCTCTTTGGGGCCGATGCCCTCAAAATCGGCCAGCAGGCCCGGGTGCCGGTATTGATTGTGCAAGCCGCCTCCGGCGAACCCGATTTCCGCCGCATCGTCTTTCCCTTTGGCGGCCACGAACGCTTCAGCAACAAAACCACGGTTACGCACTGGCTGGCCGAACAATTCGGCAGCAAAGTGGACGTCTACTGTGTGGACCGGCCCGGTTCAGCACCCACCGAGCGCACCAAAAACAATGCCGCTGAAGCCCTGCGCATTTTTGCCGATGCCGGCGTTGCCCACGCCGAAATCCACGAAGAGCCGACCCTGATGTCCGCCGGTTTTGCCCTGCAAACCATCCAATACGCGGAGCGCGAAAGCGCGGGCCTGATCGTAACCATGGCTTCCAAAACCGCCGAACTCGGCCATATTTCCGGCATGGACAAAGAGGCGCTGATCAACAACAAATCAGGCATTCCGGTGCTGTTGGTCGGCGATGTGGCCGTCCCGCGGGAAGGTTAGTCCGAATCCATCTGTTTTCAACCGAAGACGGAGTACATTTCAATTGCTCACCCATGTACCGCCTTGTTGCCGTTTTGTTTTTTCTCTTTTCAAGCGGTCTGTCGGCCCATGCCCAAACCCGCGTATTGGTGCATACCACGCTCGGCGATTTCACGCTGGAAATGCGCGAAGACCTGGCACCCATCACGGCAGGCAATTTTATCGGCCTGGTAGAGGAAGGCTTTTACGATGGCATCATCTTCCACCGGATCATCGACGGTTTTGTCGTTCAGGGCGGCGACCCTACGGGCACCGGTTCCGGCGGCTCGGGCGATACCATTCCCGACGAGTTTTCGGATTCGCTAAGCAATGTGGCCCGCACCATTTCGATGGCCAACAGCGGGCCCAACACCGGCACGAGCCAGTTTTTCATCAACCTGGTCAACAATACCT
>JAUIHG010000041.1 GCA_030432405.1 Bacteroidia bacterium
TGGCGCTGATGGTCTGGTATGCCGGCTACAACGCCATCAGTGCGGAGGCCACGATCGGCAACATCTTTGCTTTCCTCTTGTTCCTCAACATGCTGTTCCGGCCCCTGCGCATGCTGGCCGACAAGTTCAATACGCTGCAGATGGGCATCGTGGCCGCCGACCGCATCTACGGCGTGCTGGAAACCGAACAGCGCATCACCGATGAAGGCACGCGCACAGCCGACCAGCTCGACGGACACATCGCCTTTGAGCATGTGTGGTTTGCCTACAACGGAGAAGACTGGGTCCTGCGCGACCTGAACATCGACCTGGAAGCAGGCCAAACCCTGGCGCTGGTGGGCGCCACCGGAGCGGGCAAATCCTCGGTGATCAACATCCTCAGCCGCTTCTACGAAATTCAAAAAGGACACATCCGCGTGGACGGCACCGATGTGCGGGAATTCACCCTCGCCTCGCTGCGCGCCAACATCGGCGTGGTGCTGCAGGATGTCTTCCTGTTCAGCGGCACGATCACCGAAAACATCACGCTTTTCAATTCCGACATCCCGTTCCAAAAAGTCCGGGAAGCCGCTGAAGCCGTCGGTGCGGACAGCTTCATCCAAAAGCTGCCGGGCGGATACGATTATAACGTGATGGAACGCGGTGCTACCCTTTCAATGGGCCAGCGCCAATTGATTGCCTTTGTGCGCACCCTGGTTTATGATCCGCGTATTCTGGTGCTGGACGAAGCCACCAGTTCAATCGACACGGAAAGCGAATTGCTCATCGAAGCGGCCATCGAAAAACTCGTAGCCGACCGAACGGCCATCGTGATTGCACACCGCCTGAGCACCATCCGCAACGCAGACCGCATTTGTGTGCTCGACAAAGGCAAGGTGCTCGAAAAGGGCTCCCACGAGGAACTGCTGGCCCGCGAAGACGGGCACTACCGAAAGCTGCACGACATGCAGTTTGCGGTCATGGGCTAGCCCGCAGCCTACATCCCTGCTGCATGCACTGCGTTGCCCAAAAAAGCAACGCCCGGAACCGGAGGTTCCAGGCGTTGGATGTGGTGTGGGTAGGCTTTTCGCCGGAAGGCGAGTAACGCCGGAAACCGGATCAGGCCGGCACCGCGCCGCGCTCTTCCATGGGCACGTAGGCGCGTTCCTGTTGGCCGGTGTAGATCTGGCGCGGACGGCCGATCGGCTGCTTGTCGGCCATCATTTCGCGCCACTGGGAAATCCAACCCGGAAGGCGCCCAAGGGCGAACAGCACCGTGAACATCTCGGTCGGGAAACCGATGGCGCGGTAGATGATGCCGCTGTAGAAATCCACGTTGGGGTACAGCTTGCGCTCCACGAAATAGGGATCGTTGAGGGCGGCTTCCTCCAGCTTTTTGGCAATCTCCAGCACGGGGTCGTGGATGCCCAAACGGCCCAGCACCTGGTCGGCCGATTTCTTGATGATGGTGGCGCGGGGGTCGAAGTTCTTGTAGACCCGGTGGCCGAAACCCATCAGGCGGAAGGGATCGTTTTTGTCCTTGGCTTTGTCGAGCCACTTCTCGGTATTGCCGCCATCGTTTCGGATGCCTTCCAGCATCTCGATGACTTTTTGGTTGGCGCCGCCGTGCAGCGGGCCCCAGAGCGCGGCGATGCCGGCGGAAATGGAGGTGTACAGGTTGGCGTGGCTGGAACCGACAATCCGCACCGTGGAGGTGGAGCAGTTCTGCTCGTGATCCGCGTGCAGGATCAACAGCTTGTCCATGGCATCCACCACCACTGGATCGATCTCGTAGTCCTCGGTGACGTGCTTGAACGTCATGTTGAGGAAGTTGGAGACGTAGTCCAGGTTGTTGTTCGGGTAGATCTTGGGATGCCCGATGGACTTCTTGTAGATCATCGCACAGATGGTCGGCATCTTGGCCAGCATCCGGCGGATGGTTACCAACTGCTCTTCCCAACTGCGGTTGGGGTTCAGCGATTCGGGGTAGAACGAAGACAGGGAACTGACCATCGATACCAGCTGCCCCATCGGATGCGAACCCGTCGGGTAGGCGGCAAAAATGTTGGACATATCCTCATTGACCAGGGTCTGGTGGCGGATCTGCTCGTCCCAGGTGGCCAACTGCTCTTTGGTGGGCAATTCTCCATGGATGAGCAGGTAGCTCACTTCCACAAAGGAGGACTTCTCCGCCAGCTCCTCGATGCCGTAGCCGCGGTAGCGCAAAATGCCCTTCTCCCCATCCAGGAAGGTGATGCCGCTGGTGGTGGAACCGGTGTTCTTGTACCCGATATCCAGGGTGATGAGTCCGCTTTGGCCCCGGAGCTTGCTGATGTCCAGCGCGCGTTCCCCTTCGGTGCCTTCGATAACGGGAATCTCGTATGTTTCCTCGCCGAGTTTGAGGATAGCGGTCTCTGCCATGCGATCGGTGAATAGGGAGTGTATGGATGGGTTTTCGGACCCCAAAACTAACACCTGAAGCCCACTCTTAAAGCGCCGTTGACGGGCATCAGCGCTGAAACTGTGCAGGCTTTCCATGGGCATCGGCTGAACAGCCTTCCAGGTCCGCAAGGATCGAATTCTAAACGGCCGCCTCCGGCGAAGGTTCAAGCTCATTCAGCGGTGTAGCTTCGTGGTCTATGCCCGTCCCCGCCTTCGCTCCTTCCCTTGTTCAACCGCAGGTTTGCGCTAGCCCTGCGGGATTGGACCAAGGCCTGGTGGCACAGCTGCGGCGGAGCATCGGCACCTTGCTTGTGGCCCTGTTCGCACTGCTGATGCCACGCGCCGTGCAGGCCCAGGAACCCTGGCTGAGCTTCGACCGCACCTACGAGGAGCGCGCCTTCATGCAGGCGGTTCGCCCGTTGGGCGATTCCGGTTATGTGGCCGTGGGCCGGATTCTGGATACCGCCGCGGTGAGTTATGCTATGGTCTGGCGCTTGGATTCCCTGGGGCAGGTACGCTGGACGCGGAGCCTCGCGGCCAGCGGTTCGGCGCGTTTCGAGGACGTGCTGATCCTGCCCGACGGAATGGTGGCCGTGGGCAGTACGAGCCAGGCAGACGGCAGCGCGCAACAGCCCTGGCAGGCGCGCTTCAACCTGGATGGGGACACCCTGTGGACGGCAGCATTTGCTTTCGGCCAAAGCGGGTCCTTTGACGCCATTGCCGCCAGCAGTTCCGGATGGTGGACCGCCGGGCGCGTGGCGCTTTCCGGCGAACTCCCCCAAGTGCTGCTCAGCGCCTTTGCCATGGACGGCTCGGAGGACTGGACTGCGCTGTACGGATCGGCCAGCCTGGAATTGGCTTTTGACCTGGCGCGGCACGCCAACGGCGACCCCGCCCTGGCCGGCCGCTTCTTCGACGGCACACGCGACCGGGTCTACGCTGTTCGGGCGGACCCATCCGGCGGTGCAGAACGGTGGACACGCAGCTACAGCAACGGCACCGCCGACCTGGGCTTGGGCATCGCCGTCCAACCGGACGGAGGCGCGGTCTTTTGCGGCAGCAGCCGCGTGGACGGCAATGAACACGGCGTGCTGATCGGCGTGGATGCCGACGGCGATTTCCGCTGGCAGTCCCGCTACGGCGGCCCCCTGGACGACCGCTTGCACGCCATCCAGCGGCTCGCTTCCGGCGACCTGCTCAGCGCGGGCCGCTACAAGGGCGACACGGCCTTTCAACCCTGGAGCCTGCGCACCGACAGCCTGGGCGCCCTGCGCTGGGCGGTGCGCGACAGCACCCGATCGGGCAGTTGGGAAGACCTGGCCTTCGCGCCGGACGGCGCATTGGTTTTGGTGGGCCATGCCGATGGTGCCGCCCGCCTGGCACGCCGTGGGCCCAACGGGGTGTCCTGTCCGCCTGTCGGCGAGGTCATGGGCAGCGTCGGCGGCTCCTGGCTGGACCTCAGCTGGCCCAGCGTGGAAGGTGCAACTGCCTACGAAGTGCGCTGGAGCCGTCCCGGCTGGAGCAGCGACAGCATCCGCTGGACTTCAGCCCCCAGCCTGGTGCTCAATACCCTGCTGCCCGAAACGGCGCACAGCTTCAAGGTCCGCGCCTTTTGCGGTCCAGATGTGTATGGCCTTTCGGCCGAAGCGCAGTTTGCCGTGGATCAGCCCAATGGCCTCTCCGGCCCGGCCGCTGAAACGGCCTGGACCCTGTTTCCCAATCCGGTGGTCGAGCAAGCCCGCATCCTGTTGGAGGATCCGGGCAACGCGCACATGACCTGGCGCTTGCTGGGACCCAGCGGCCAGGTGCTGGAACAGGGCCGATGGAATACCCCCATCGGCATGGCCACGCTTCCCGCCGGCCTGTACCGCGTGGAACTGTTGGAGCAGGGCCGGCTGCTTTCCGTGCAAAGCCTGGTCAAGGCAACGCCGTCTGCGCCCTGAGGGTGCTGCCAACCGCGCTGCCTGCGGCGTCCAATGTCCGATGCCGGTCATATTCACCGCCCCTGCAAGGCTGCGCGTGTGCAGGTTTGCCCGCTTTGGCCCGGCCGGATTAGCTTAGACGGGTGCGCACGTTTGGCTGGATTTTGCCGCGGTGGATTCCGAAGCGCAGGCTGGGACCCTTCCGGCTGCGCGGGACATTGCTGCTTGTTGTGGTGCTGCCCCTTTTTGGCGGGCTTTCGCCCGAAGGGCAGGCCCAGCTCCGCATCACGCCGCCCAAGGGTCAATTGGCCTACGTCATTGATGGCGTGGACGTGCGGGAGGATGCCCCCGAGTTCGACAGCCCACCGCGCTTTCCTGGTGGACGTCCGGAACTGTACCGCTATCTGACCAATTCCATGCGGGCCCTGCCGCCGCCCGGCAGCCTGGATGCGCCTTTTGCCATCGACCCGGTTACCGGCGCGCCAATCGGCGGAAATGGCATTGGCCAAACCGTGTTGTCCATCCGTCTGGATGCGGTGGGCCGCGTGATCGAAGTGGCCACGGAATGGGGGGAAATCCCGGCCCTCGATGCCGATTTTGAACGTGTGGTGCGGCAAATGCCCGATTGGGAGCCGGCCGTGGTCGACCGCGTGGAAACCGCCGTCCTGGTCTACCTGCCGCTCTGGTACGGCGTACAGGGCAACCGACTGGTTTTCGACGACAGCACCCTGAAGGCCACCATGGGCCGGGGCAAAAAGAACAAAGGGCTCAAAATCGGCCTGGTGGCCACCGCCCTTGCCGCGCTGGTTGCCCTTTTGCTGCTGCGTTGACGGGGGCCCCGCATGCTGTTCAGGGCGCCGATGCCGGCGAAAACCATTTGCCCAGGCCGATGAGCATGCGCGGCCACAGACGCCCCTTTTTTCCGCCAAATCCTTCCCGGTCCGCCCGCTGGCGAAAGCTGTCAAAATAGAGTTTGGCGTAAATGGCGGCAAAAGGTGCACAATCGCGGTGGTCGAATTTTTTACCGACCCTGCGCAGCATCACCTGCTCCGCACCGAGGGCTTCCATGCGCTTTTGCGCCACCAGGGCATTGCGGTAATCCACCTGTTCGTCGGCTTCGCAATAGCACAGCATGACCGGGTGTTGCGGCGCCCAATCCGTGAGGCTATTGGCCTTCAGGGCTTCGCGAAACGCAAAAACAGAATCCTTTAGATAGGCGTCCACAACTTCAGGTTGCACCACCAAAACCGGCGTATCCGGCATGGCCCTGCCAATCTCGCGGAGGCTATGGTTTCCGGACTCCACCAAAAGGCGCAAGGTATCGCGGTAGACCGGCCTGAGGACCTCCGTCCAATCGTCGTACAGGCCATAGGCTTCGTTCATGCCGTACATCAAAAAGGGAAAATACCCGGGCGTGGCATAGGTGCGGAACATGGAGGCGCTTTGCACACCGGCCAAATCGTAGGCACCGGAAAGCGGCGCCGACGCCACCAGCGGAAAGGCATCCGCGTGCTTTTCTTCGATGGCCTTGTGGGTGGCCAGGGCGGCATGGCCGCCCTGCGAATAGCCGCTCAAAAACAGTTGATCCGCCCAGCGCAGGCCCAGCTCCCGATTGAGGACCTGCGCGGCCCGAAGCAAATCCAACGTGGCTTGCGCTTCCGTGGCGGCGTGGTGGTACAGGTGGAACTGACCGCCCCTGCCCAACCCAACATAGTCCGGCAAGGTGGCCGCGTAGCCGTCCGCCGCCATGGCGGTGGTGATGATTTTTTCACCTTTCAGCTTGAAGCCCTCGCGGCGTGTAATCTGGGACCCGTGGTTGAAGCTCACGACCGCCAATGGTGCATCGGGCACCTGGCCCAAAGCATCCTCGGGCACAAAATAGAGGCCCGTGGCCTGCACGGGCGCTCCATCGTGCCACAGGGTCCAATACAACAGTTCATAGACGCGCACGCCATAGCGCACGGGCGATACGGACTTGGGCACTTTGTTCTTTTTCCAAAGCCGTTCCAGGGAATCCATCGAAAAACGTCCCACGAGCTGGTATTCCAGCAATACCGAATCCGGAGCAGGCACCCAGCCACTCGACGGATTGGTTTCCATTTCGGCATCAGGCGCCTGCTGTGCATGAGCGGCTCCAAACGCAAAAACAAAAAGCAAAAACAAAGCCAGGGAACGGCAGGCCTCCACGAGGCGCTGCACCCGCTTGGGATCCGGCCCCAAGCGCCAATCGCCATCGTGCTTGAGGCTGGAACCGACAATCCATCCATGGGCTTCGCCGAAGGCGTGGGCATTGTCTGCCGTGATGCCCGAACCGATGAGCAGGGGCAATTCCGTCGACTGGCGCAGGGTCTTGAGCGCGTCCGCATCGGCGGCCTGTCCCGTATGGGCGCCGGTCAATATGGCGCCATCGGCTTTGCAAAAAGCGGCGGCCTGCACCCAATCCTGAAGGCTCAAATCCGAAGACACCGCATGGCTGCTGTGCTTTTTCTGCACGTCCGCCAATACCGCAACGGTTTCGGCACCAATCCGACGCCGGTAGCGCAGCAGTTCCGCTGCATCCGCGTCCATCCACCCTTCATCGGCCAGGTGGCCAAACACAAAACTTTCTGCACGGATGAAATCCAAACCGGCAGCATGGGCCACGGCCATGGCTTCTCGGTTGGCCCCAGCCAGGATCTGTATACCCATGGGTACTGCCGGATGCGCCTGGCGGAGGGCATCGGCCAAAACGGTCATGGAGGCCACCACGGCCGGGTCCGCATGGCGCTTTTGGTAGGGGCGGTCGTGCATATTCTCCAGGCACAGTGCATCCACGCCGCCAGCCGTCAGGACCTGCGCTTCGGCCAGGACCTGTTGGCGGAGTTCGGCCATGGTCCGCTGGTGACCTGGACTGCTCGGCAAGGCCGGGGCGTGGATCATGGCCACCAGCAGGGGTCGGCCTTCGGCACGCGCCAGCAAGCGCCGGGCAAAAGGCGCTCCCGGATCATCGGAAACGGGGAAAGATGGGGCATCGGACATGGGGCCAAGATAGGTCCGTATGCCAGCCCTGTCACAGGTCCTGTAGCCCTGTCGGTCAATTGGGGGCGCAAATCGGAAACGCAAATAAGGCCCTTGCGTTTCCCCTATGCATGGGCCTTTTTTCCCATGCACAGCACATCCTCCATCATCGCATTTCGGCTTCGGCCGGAACGGGATGGGCCCGGCGTAGCCATCGTTCGGCCCTTGGCCTGCCGGCCCTGGCGCTGTTGATCGGCCTCTCTGTACCGGGCACGATGCAGGCTCAAAGCCCTCTGGAATACCCTGCCCATCGGGATGGCGCACAGGCTAAACGTGGATCTGCTCCCATCGCGGCTTGGCGGATGCAGCGGGACCACAGCGTACCCAAAAACAGCGTCTACCTAGAATTCGGGGGCGCGAGCGGCGACCGCATGTCGCTGAATTACGAACGCGCCGTTTGGCGCGAAAAGCGCTTCGCCTTCCTGGCGCGGGCTGGCATGTTTTACTACCAGCCCAAGACGGTGGAAGTCCCGGCGCAAACGCCTTCCGGACCCCTCCACGCAGGCGACCTCATCCTGGGCCTGCATACCGTTTACGGCGGACACAGCCGCCACCGGCTCGAAACCGGGCTGAACCTGAATCTGCGCTGGACGCGCGAAAACGGGATTACCCGCTATGGGACCCAGAACCTGACTTCTGCGCAGATCGGCTACCGCCTGTTGCCCCGCACAGGCAAGGGCTTCATGTTCCGCGCCAACGCCATGCTGGTGCATGAACCGCCCTACAATTGGGTGCATTTCGCCCTGGTGGGCGAAAAAATCCCGGCCAGGGTTTTGCCCTGGGCCGGGATCAGTATTGGCTACGCCTTCTGAGCGGGAACCGCCCTTTGCCCTGTGGGCAAGGCATCGGACGCCCCTATTGCATGCGGTCCAGCGCGATGGTGTACTGGATGGCGCCAAATTGCGCACAGCGTACGGCGGCATGAACCAGCCGCAGCCTCCCTTCGATTTGAATTTCGTCCCCGCCGCGGACTGTAATGGCGTATTGCGTGCGTGGCTTGAGGACAACGCGTTCCACTTCCTTGCCGTTGACGCGGACAAGCAGTCCGGCGCGGTGGCTAGGGCACAACGTATAGGAGCTCGGCACAATGCTCAGGCGCATGGTTCCCGCCACTTCGGGCACATGGTATACCCAGCTGGTCTGGCTGGCGCATTCGCCAATACAGGCCCGGTCAAGGACCACAGCATTCGGGCCTTGGCCCAAAACAGGGATGGCCACAAAGGCCAACAGCAGCACAAAGAGCAAACGTTTCATGGTCTGGTGCTTTTGCCTTCCGGAATCCGCCATGAAACCGGGCGGTATTCCTTCCGGTCATGAAGACAGACGCTTGGCTTGAAGCCTTTTTGTCTGAACTATGAAGGAGGACAAGGGTCCCGGGAATTCCAAAAACTGACCGGTGATGTAGGCCACGTGTTCATATGATGCGCGACAGGCAATACCTCTTCGCACACGCTCTTGATCCGAGCCTCCGGTTCGGCCCCAATCCCTTGCCCGGCCGGGGCCCCACCGTAAATCCAAAAAATTAACGTTTCCTTTGCTAAAATAATTAGCATACATGGGCTCGGTTTGCCATATTTGTTGTCCCACCAAACCCAAATACACCAAACCAACCCCCATGAGCTATCTCGAAAAAGCCCAAAAACTCTGCGCCATGATGGGCGAAGGCAAAACCATGGAAGCCTTTGAGGAACTCTACCACGACAATGTGGTGGTTCAGGAAATGCCTACCGGCGAAAAGCGCGAAGGCAAGGATGCCCAGCGCAAAGCCATCCAGCAGTGGTACGCCGACGTGAAAGAGGCCCATGGCGGCGGCGTGGACAGCATTACCTCCAACGAGCAGGATGGCATTACCACCGTTGAAAGCTGGATGGACATTACCATGCAGAACGGCCACCGCATGAAGATGTCGGAAGTGGCCGTTCAGCAGTGGAAGGATGGCCAGATCATCAACGAGAAGTTCTATTACAATATGCCCCAGCAGGGCTGAGGCGCACCATACCGTTTGAACACGCGATCGAGGCCAGGCTGCAGCAGCAGCCTGGCTTTGCTGTTTTAGACCTTATGCGATAGGATGAACGCATAATTAATGTCAAACATAGTCCGAGGTATCTTTGATCATAACACCGTGAATATCAACTACTTGACCCAGTTCAGTGGCGCCCACCAAGCCCTTATACATGTCGGCTGCGTAACATATCGGCCGTTCACCCCGAAAAACAGCGGCAGAAACCGGACTTCACGCCAAAAATCCATGAAACCGATTCGCACATTCTTCTTTGCCACTGCATTGTTGGCCGCCACACCGCTGTTGGCCGGCTCCTTTTCCTTTGGACTGGGCCAGAACGGTACACCTACCACCGATACCGTTCTGCGCACCACCGGTGTGGCCGTATCCCCTTCGCGCTTGCGCATGGCCGGTGAACCCGGTGAGACCATCACCAAACGGATCACCATCACCAACGACACGGAAGCGGCCAACAGCTTCAAGCTGAGCTTCCAGGACTTCAACATGAACGGCTACGGCAAAAGCTCCTTCTTGCCTGCCGGCGAAGGCCAATACAGCCTGGCCAAATGGGCTTCCATTTCGCCTTCGTTTGTGGAACTGAAGCCTTTTGAAAAACGCGAGGTCACCCTGACGCTCACCCTCCCGGACAACGAAGCCGCACGCAGGGCTGCCTGGAGCATCCTGATGGTGGAGCAAACGGCCGAAAAGCGGTCGTTGGACATTCCCGATCCCGGCTCCGAAAATGTGGCGTTTGGGGTTATCCCCACCTTTGCTTTTGGTGTTTTTCTTTACCAAAATCCGCCCAACGTACTCAACAACAGTGTGGAGTTCACGGACTTCCGTTTGGATTTGAACCTGGAGGAACAAAAGCAAAAACAAACCGAGCAGGCACCGGGCAAACTGACTTTCACAGTGGAGAATACGGGCGACGGCATTTCCTATTGCACCGCCTACATCGAATTGACCAACCTGCACAGCGGCACCCAGGAACGCATGCCGGTCAAGCATTTCACCATTCTGCCCAACCTGATCCGGGACTTCGAGTACTTCCTCCCTCCCGGCCTGGGCAGCGGCAAATACTCTGCCGTGGCTGTGCTGGACTTCGGCCATGAGGCCGAAATCCAGGCTGCCGAAATGGAATTCGAGATCGCGCCGCATTAAACGGCAAACGGATCTCCCGGTCTTTTGCACGCGCATGGCACTCCCCGTTTGAGACTGCCCCAAAGCGCAACAAAAGTCCTTCGCCAAAAGGCGAAACGAAACACAAAAGATTTTAATACGAACAACCACTTGGTGGAGCGGGTAAGCCATGTCCGAAAAGGTGCCCAATCTCCTGAGTCCTCCCCCGATTTGAACGATTGATATCGAGCTGAACCTACCTCCTTTCCTTTCACATTTCTTCAACCTTTCGGAATTACCCAACCCTACTTACATCATGAAAAGGATTCTTTTTACCCTGGTCGCGGTCGGTATGCTGATCAGCCTGCCGGCTTCCGCTCAGCTCATCGACGAGAAGGACGTCACCGTGACGATGGACCTTCAGCCGGTGCTCCAGCTGGACATGACCACCCCCAACCAGCTCGAGTTTGTCTTTGACGACATCAACGAGTATTACGCCGGCATCACCCAGTACGCTGCTACCGTGCTGAAGGTGAGCTCCACCGTCTCCTGGGACCTCTACGCCGTGGGCCGCTCCAACGGCACCAACGGCCCCGAATTCTGGGATCAGGTGATCGACTACGGCAACAGCAACCCCAACGCCATTCCCGACCTGCCGCTGTCCCTGCTGGAACTGCGCCAGGCTCAGGCCAACAACGGCGCCACCGCTGCTGGTGCTACCGCCACCTTTGCCGACTACAGCCAGGCTTTTGCCCAGACGGCTGCCCCGTCGGCCGGCAACTCCCTGTACGTGAACGGCGGCACCAACACCCCGCCCTCCAACCAGGACAAGTACATCGCCGGTCACTCCGGTACGGCTGGTACGGGCGTTGACGCCATGGCCGGTGGTTCCTTCCTGATCAACGGCGGAACGACCTCCGACTTTTACTACAGCATCGACTACCGCATCCTGCCGGGTCTGCCCGCCATCTTCCCGATGGCCGGTGATGCCGACGGCAACACCTTCGAAGACCTGGTGACCGCCAACGGTGCCGGCAGCTATGCCGAACCCGGTGTGTACACCATGTACGTGCAGTACATCCTGCTCGAAGACCAGTAAATCGGTTTCCCGGTAAACAAACAGAAAGACCGGAAAGGGTTCGTCTCCTCCGGGAGACGGCCCTTCCTCCGGTTTTTACCAGCCCCTCGAAGACCACACCCGCTTTCGCCTTCCGGCGAATCCCCCTCCTGCCCGGCATACGCCCTCCAAAGCCCAACCGGACAGCACCGCAACCTGCTACACATTCGCCCGTAAGGGCATATGTGACCACCGTACCGGCCCTTGTGTGGGATTCCACTTCCCCGCTTCAGGCTTCCCGTTCTCAGGCATTTGCGCCGCCCCGTTTCTTCCCTCCCTGTTCCCGATCGTACCATGGCCTGACGGCCATTTCTCCTCAAACCGAACCATGCCCCAACCGACCCGCATCGGTACCTTCTGGTTCCTGTTGCTGGCGTCGCTGCTCCCGCTTCGAGCCCAACTCCACTGTGGCAATGTTGAGTTGGTCCCGAATTCGCCGGTCAGCGCGTTGTTCAGCTTCGACGAGTTCCGCGACTACCAGTCCGGAATCGTGCTGAGCAACATCGCCACGCTCCGGATAACCGTAGAAGATCAGGCCGTGCCCGATCCGGCCTGCTCGTGGTTCTTGACCGTGGAGGTCGACAACAACCCGTCCGGCGGCACGGCACTGAACGCCTGGGAGCTTCTGGCGCCCTATGGCCTCGGTGCGGCCAACACACCGACCATTGATGCGCTGGAAGTGCGTGTGCGCAACAGCTGCGGCACGAGTCCATCCAACGGGACCTTCCGCAGCTTTACCAACCACGGCGACCTGCTGGACATCATCGCGCCGCTGTTGCCGGTTACCCCTGCCGGTTCTTGCGCGGCCAACGTCAACGGCTCCGGCACTTACCTCAACGATCCCGGAGAATACAGCTTTGCGATCGACCTGCGGGTAAGGCCTGGATTTGCATTTGATCCGGGCATCTACATGCTCACCCTTCGCTTTCACCTCGAAGAAAACCCCTGAGGTCATGAAAGCGATCCGTTTGTTGATGTTGCTTTTGCTGAGCGGGGCCATGCTGTCCCTTTCGGCCCAAAGCCAGGTGCCGCCTCCGCCAGGCAGCGCCAAACAACTGGACCCCATGCCGCAGGTCAGCGGCATTTTGCGCGCAGAAATGGTCAAGCGCGAAATCACCCTGGAAGACGGCCAGATCGTCTCCAATGTGCTCAAGGTCTACAACCCCAGCAACCGCAGCCGCCGCTTCCGCGTGGAGGTCACCCAACCCGCAGGCTGGCGCAGCATGGTCAACAGCGATCAACTGCGCGAACTCCGCGTGGGCGACTCCGCATTTGTGCCCATCCGCCTGATCCCCTCCCGGTCCACGGCCGGCAGTCGGGTGATCATCAACGCACTGATTTTCACCGAGGAGGAACAACAGGTGGCGCAGGCTTTTTTCTATGCTGTCTATCCGAAAAAATCGTCCTGGGAACTTGACGTTCCCGAAGGCCGGAAAATCTATTTCCCCAACGGCACCCGTGAGCTCGATTTCCGCACCTGGTTGCACAATTCAGGCACCGGTGAGGAAGACATTTTTGTGCATTGGCAGCCTATCGGCGAAGGCCTTGCCCTGGTGGATTCCACCGGAAAGGAACTGGGGGAGCATACCGAAACCATCACCCTGTCCAACGGCCAGGATACCACCCTGCCCTTCAAGGTGCGCACCGTTCAGGGCGAACGCAACTTCCGCAACGTCTCCATCATCAGCCACCGGCCGGATCTGCAAACCGAGGCCCGGCGCTACAGCGTGATGGTCCGAAGTTCCGAGCCGCTCACGGCGGACTCGGTGGGCTTTTCGCGCGCTACGCGCGTGGAATTCCTTTCCCTGCCCAACGCCATCAGCATTCAGGATTACGGCACTCCCGTCATGCCCCTGGTGGTGGAAGCCCAATACCAGAACATCCTGGGCCAGCAGTCCATCATGGCGCTGAACCTCAACGGGGTCAAGCCCATCAGCCAGGATGCCCATCTGGTGTACTTCAGCCAGCTGATGTTCCGCCAGAACTACATCAACAACGTGCTGCAGGGGGCACCCTGGTATGTCGGCTATTTCGATCCGAGCTACACTTTTGAAGTGGGCACGGTCAACGGCGCCATGCCGGGCATCAATACCGCGGGGCGCGGCATCCGTGCCGGTTGGCATCCGACCAACGAACACCGCATAGCTGCATTCTACGTCCGTAGCCCTTTCCTGCGCAATCCAACCCAGCAGTCTTTCGGGCTTACGCATGAAGCGCGGATGGGCAAGTACGGCAACTTCACCACCTCGGTGGGCCGCAACATCAACGATCCGCTGGATCAGACCACGGATGTGGCCAGCGCAACGATGGGCTTTACCATCAAACGCAACCACTTCATCAGCCTCAACGGTGCCTACAGCTCCCGCCGCCGGGACTTTGGTGTGGACAGCAGCCTGAACGTCAACGGCTACCTGGCCGGTGCCAACTATTCGGCCCACTTTTTCCAGCGCAAACTGGCCTTCAACCTCGGCGGCCAGTACAACAGCCGCTTTTTTGGAGCCGGCAATATGGACCGCATTTCGGGCAACGGACGGGTGACCTACACGGTCAACGAAAAGTGGGATGCCTTCCTGACCAGCACCTACCTGAGCATGAACAACTACGGGTTGGACTTGATCGGGGATTCGGTGCTGGTGGGCAACCGCCAGTGGATCAATAACCTGGTGCTGAACAACCGGACCGAACTGGGCACCTTCCAGCCGGGGCTGTACTACAACATTCTGGAACGGCAGGATTTCCAAACCCATTCCCGCGGTCTGAGCCTGCGCTACTCCAACATGGATTTCACGCGCAATTTTCTCTTTACGCTTTTTGCCATGGGCGGCTACGACGATCCGCTGCACTTGCCGGAAGTCGAGGATTATTTCACGTTCCGCCTCAACCTGTTGATGCGGCGCCGTACCCTGACCCTGAACGCCAGCTACCAATACGGCGCGCTGTCTTCCGGTGCCCTGGAGTATCAGGTGGACCAGGGCATCACCCCGCAGTTTGCCCGGCTTTCGCTCAACCACCAGTACCTCTTCCGCGACCGCCACTTTGTGATGGAAAACGGCGGCTTTTACACCTTCAACAACCAATTCAAAAGCCACAGCGTGGGCTACTACCCGCGGATGTATTACTTCAGCAATACCGGCTGGCGTTTTGAAGTGCAATTTGGCTGGACCCTATCCTCCAACAATTACCAGTCCGCCATCGACGCCATTCAGTTCCCGCTGGCGCCTTCGGCTTCCAGCGAAAACGGCCCCCAGGTCAGCAACA
The DNA here is from genome assembly GCA_030432405.1 of Bacteroidia bacterium. Classification (GTDB taxonomy): domain Bacteria; phylum Bacteroidota; class Bacteroidia; order Chitinophagales; family BACL12; genus WGOA01. Next base: position 14,900 of record JAUIHG010000041.1, read on the forward strand.
ACTTCACGTTTGGTGCCGGGGTGCGCAAGGAGTTTGGCCTGCCCATTCCCTTTGCCAAGGCCAAGGCGGCCAACGCGCCCTTCAAGGTCTTTTACGACCTGAACGGCAACAGCCGCCGCGATGCCGATGAGCCGCCCATCGAAAACGTCGTGCTCAACATCGGTGGCCACGAAGTCATCACCGACGCCTCCGGCGAAGCGATGATCCGCAACATCGGGCACGGCAGCTATGCACTGATGGTCATTCCGCTCAACCCGCCGGAAGGCTGGTTTGCCAACGTGACGGATTCGGTCCGCGTGGGCTTTCAGGATGTGCACTACATCCCCTTTGTGCGCGGCGTGAAAGTGGAAGGAAACGTGATTGTCAACCGCCAGCGCATTGTTGCGGTGGATCAAAAACCGTTGGACCTCACCAACATCAAAATCACGGCCACCGATCAGGCCACGGGCCGCAGCTACGGTGCCCTGACCGACCTGCACGGCAACTACCACTTCTATTTGCCCAACGGCACCTACGTGCTGTCCATGGACGAAACCATTTTGGGCAAACGCCTGCAATTGGCCCAGAACAATTTTGAAGTCATCCTGGACGGCACCATTGAGTCGGTCTACACCTCCTTCTACATTGCCGAGAAGGAACGCAAAGTCAAGGTCAAAACCTTTAGCCCCAACGGCGCCACGAACGATGCCGAAACGCCTGCAGCACCGTCCGATCCGGACGATGCCAGCGACGGGCAATAGGCTTCAACGGCCGCTGAGCACCAACGGTTTGCTGCATCCGCCTTCCGGCGAAGACCAGCTCCACCAGTAGGCACCCGCCGGCCAACCGCTGAAATCGAGTTCCAGGCTGCCACCGGGAACCAGGCGCAGCGTCTGGGCGTAGCGTTCGCGGCCATCGGCCGCAAAGACGCGGAAGGTGCCTTCGAGGTTCAGGCTTCCGCCCCACGACAGAACGATCGGTCCAGTACTCGGCACCGGCCTCAGGTTCAGGTGTTCCAACAGCTCGTGGTTCGCCGGATAGGCGTCCTGCCAGGCCGTGGAGGCTTCCACCCAAACGCTGGCTTCCAGCAGGCACCCGCCGGCATCCAGAATACTCACCGTGTAAAGTCCAGGTGCATTGACCACAATGCTTTGGGTATTGGCCCCGGTGGACCAGAGGAACGACGCACCGGGGTTGCCGGCATCCAGGACGATGGGTGTGCCCGACCACAGGATGCTGGAGGGCAACGCATCCACCAAGGTTGAGGCCGTCAGCAAAACCGAATCCGATCCGCTGCAGCCCGTGGCCGGGTTGGTGACCGTCACGCTGTACCAGCCGGGCGTATGGGTATAGTAGCTCGGATCCGTGCTGCCGTCTTGCCAGAGGTGCGTGTAGGATGGCGTGCCGGGATCAAGCACCACCATTTCCTGCGGGCAGAGGATCTGGTCGTCGCCGAGGTCCACGGTCAGGCTGGAAGCAGCTACCTCGGAGGAGTCGCGCACCGTGGCGCAAGCGTTGCTTGTCTGTGCCCAGACCGTGCCGGGAGCGGTGATGTGGTAGACCGTATCCGTGCTGCCGTCGTGCCACACCACATGGCTGGCCCCGGAAACGCTGGCGTGGTAATCCAGGCCGGCGGTGGGGAAACACAGCACCGTATCCCCGGGCAAGCTGACGATGGGCATCGGGTACACGTCCACGCTGCCCTCAACCGTATCCGGAGGTCCGTAGCCGAAGACCAGCGCATCCACCGCATAGGTGCCCGCACTGCCATAGATGTGCCCGTAGCTGCTTCCCGCGGCCGTGATCGGTCCCGTGCCGTCGCCGGGCCACCAGCGGACCGAGTCCACCAGGTAGCCGTCTTCCAGGCTCAGCCAGGTGGTGTCGCCCACGCAGGGGCCGCTTTGTTGAATTTGATTTTCGGCCAGCAGGTAGGGCGGAAAATTGGGCATGCTCAGCTTGGCCACACCCCCGCCGAGGGGTACGGCATTGTCCGCATACAGGCACCCCGCACCGGCCGCATTCGGGCTGACGATCACCGAACAATAGCCGTTCCACATGGCCATGTAGATCTTCCCGTTTGGCGCCAGAGCCAGACCGCCCGGTTGGGCCACGCTGGGGGTGGCCACGAGGTATTTGCTGGCCGCAATGGCGGCTGAATCCGGGTCGCTCAAATCGTATTGCACCACCTGCGGGGTGGACACCTGATTGACGGTATACAGTTTTCGCCCGTCGGGCGAAAACTCCAGCCCGTAACACCAGTCGTCCTGGTCCAAGGGAATCGGGTTGGAAACCACGCCGGTTTCCCGGTCAAAGCGGAACAGCTCCACAAAGGAGGCCTTGTACACAGCCGCGGCAAGCCAGGCCCCGTCCGGGCTGAAGCGCATGTAGCCGATGGCGTTGTCCACGATCCCGCCGTGTACGCGGCCCACGTTGGACAGCACCGGAACCGAAAGGCCGCTGGGGGTCAACAGCCGCGCCTGAAATTGGTTGCTGCCCCAGGCGTGGGAGACAATCCAGACGTCGCGGTGGTTGGCGTGTTTGTAGGCCGTGATCTTTTCGCCGGCAGGCGTATGGAGCGGTATGTCTTTGAGGACCACATCGCCCATGCCGCCGTCTTCCGTCATGTCCACCACCGAATAGCAAAGCCCCGGGGTATCGGCCATGTGCATGGCGGTAAACACAAAATAGCGGTGCAGGGAATCCGGCTGCTGCACGATCAAGGCTGACTGCGCGCTGGAGGCACCACCCGCCAGTCCACTGCCGTTGGGCATGGCGGCATGGGTACGGTTCCAAACGGTGCGGCCGTCCGTATACAGTTGCAGTTGACCCCAGGGGTCGCATATGGACGCGGTGCCCTCGATGGTGTTGGTCAGGCCATCGTGCAGCACCGTTGGGGAACTGCCGGCACTGCCCGTAAACCGCAAACCGGCCCCTTGCCCGAAGTACCAATGGCTGGCTTCGAGCTGGGCCTGAAGGTCGGTGGCGGCTATGCTCAGGATGGCAACCAGGAGCACGCGCGCGATGGCCTTCATGACGGGATGTTTCCCTCAAGATAGGGAAGCAGCCTGTCACTTCGAAGACAATGCTGTAATTATTTGCCTGACAATCAATGCATTACAACCACATTCCATGGGTGACAAAGGCTATGCGACCAAACGTTCAGGCCACTTGGCACCTCCCCCAACAACAAGAGACCGTCCCTTTCGGAACGGCCTCTTTCGGATGGATCCTCGGGTGAACCGAGGAACCTTGCCGATTGGGAGGGTGGTTTTCCGGCCGGTAGCCGGTATGGGAGGAGCGTGCTTACCACCAGGAGTTCCCAATCCAACAGTTGTCCATCAACCTAAAACGCTTGCGCTACTTAAAAGTTTGCGGGATAGCTCCGCAGCATATCGATTCAAATGGGAGACGGTTTTGCATATAGGGGTATCGAAGCATCGGGTCTACTGCATTGGTCTCTGAATGGGTTTGTCGGTCAAACGGTCAAACAAAAGGCGGTCAAGTATGCGGCTGGAGGCCGAGGCGGGAAACGGAACCGAACGTGGTTGCCGGGGATCGCATTCGGAGGGTGAAGAAAAATGCTCGTCCGGCCCGCTCCCCGCCACGGCGTCCGCCGCGAAAGGAGGTTTTGAGCTGGGATTACTTCAGGGAGACCACCAGGTACTTGGAGACCTTCCAGAATTCATCCGGTTGCAGGATTTCCAGTTGGGCAGTGGCATCGCCTTCACCGGAAACCATCTGGTAGGAGCCTTCCGGGTGGTAGGTGACCAATTCCGCCTTCGGCGAACCCAGCGTAATGGCATTGGTGGTGCGCATGTCGATGGGCTCAAAGGCTTTTTCCGGGAGGTTCTCGGCCAGGGTATTGGGCCCCAACAGGCGGGTCTCCAGAAGGCCCATTTCCTTGAGTTCCTTTTTGGTACCGGCAGCCAGGTAGGCCTGGTGCATCTGGTCGGTAGTCTGCTTCAGCGCTTCGTTGGTTTCTTCCAATTCCAGTTCGGTGAAGGCCACGAGCTGGTCGCGCATCTGCACTTGCTGGTTGACGGAATCTACCGTCCGGGTCAGCCCGGCAATCTCGGTGTCTTTTTCACCGATGCGGGTTTCCAGGGCCCGGATGTCGGCCCAACGGTTGTCGACTTCTGCTGTCAACTGGTTGACCTTCTTGCGGAGCACCGACATCTTGACGCCGGAGTCTTTCAATTCGGTTTCCAGTTCGGCAATCCGGTCGCGGTTTTCGGTCAGCACATTGCCGAGCGCTTCGATGTCCTTCAGGACGGCTTCGCGTTCGTCGGCGGCCAGTTCGCCATTTTCATGGGCGGCCAGAATCTGTTCGCGTTCCGCGATCGCATCCAGGGTGCGTTCGATTTCGCCGAAGGCGCCCAGCATGTTGTTGATGACGGAGTCGCGGCGGTTCAGGGCCGTGGTGTGTTCGTCTACGGTAACGGTTTCGGTGCGTTCAGCGCAGCTGGGGAGCAGCACGGTTCCACCGACGAGGCCAGCGCCAACAATCGTGGCGGAGAGCAATACACTGCTCAGGGGCTTTTTGCGCGTGATGTTCATATCAGAGCTGTTTGGAAAGGTGTTGCCCTCCTGCCGGGAGCCGCCGGATGCGGAACCTGCCGCGTTGGAGGACGGAGATGGGTAAAGGCGTAACGGCATGAACGGGTGTAAGTCGTATCGTTCGGTTGCGCTAACCCATAGGCCAACCCTGTGCCAAAACAGGACCACCACTGAATATCAATGCATTACGCTATCGCGCGAATGCCCTATGATTGCAAAATGCGAAAACGGGTTGCGGAATGCGAGGACTTTTCGGCATTCCGGGGACATGCGCCCGGTAATCTGCAACGCTACCGCTGGGGCGCCACCACGAGTTTCCGGCTGGCGCTATGGCCTTGCTCGGTATGGAAAAAGACCAGATAGCTGCCCGGGGCAAAATCAGCGGTGGGCAACAGGATCATGCGCGATGCAATAGGGACGATGTTTTGGTACACCATCCGTCCATCCAGGGTCAGCACCTGAACCGTGGCTTCGTTCCCGTAGGCACCGGCCGGTACCATCCACTGCAAAACCGCCTTTTCCTGCGCCGGGTTCGGCGAAAGCGTCAGCAGGATTTGGGCAGGTGCATAGCCTTCCGGAGCGATCCCGTCCACAACACCTATGGTATCGCACCCCGGCATCAGGCAGCCCATGCTGTCCAACTTCACCACCCAATGCCGTGACTTCCCGGGACGGAAGGCCACTCCCCCACACAGAAAGCCTCCATCGGAAGTAGGAATGACGGTAAACAAGCGGCTGATCTGGTCGTCCTCTTCAGGCTGGTACATATCCCGCCTCCATACCGTGGAGCCATCGGAATCGATTTTAAAAAGCCAGGTGCGCTCGGAATCGGTGGAGTCGTTGATGTAGAGGTTGGTGGCCACCAGTTGGTCGTTGGGCAAGGCGGCGGAGCCAAACCAACCGAAGATATTGGAATTGGAAACGTAGGTGGTCCAATCCACGCCCATGGTGTCGTTGACGCCGTGGATGGTGCGTATGTGCGGGTGGGCCCCAGGGTAGGCCACACTGTCAAAACACGATAAGACGCGGTAGTGGTTCTCAGGCGTGATGATAAAATGCCCTCCACACCAGCCTCTTTCAGTACCTGGTTCGAAAGATTGCAATACGTTAAACTGCGAATCCATTTCCACCAGCGCCATTTGCCATTTGCTCTCCCCTACATCCGAGGCAGGCGCAGAAAACAGGTGTCCCTCTCGGTCGACCACCAAGTTTCCTGTGATATCGAATAACAACCCGCCAAAAACCGTATCCATCAATACATTGCCCTCCAAATCCAAGGCCATCAACCAATGGTCAAAAGAGGGTCGGTACCCCGATGGCCCGGTGTAACCTGCGGTATACAGCATGCGGTTATCCCAACAATCGATGCTTCCAAACCAATCGGCAGGATTGTACCCATAATACCGTACCCAATGGATGCCCAGGGTATCGTCCAACGCGACGATCATGCCTTCCGAGGGCCCCAAGCCCCATTCAAACCCAAACCCTGTGGCATACCATAGATCACCGCATTTTACCATATTGCCCAAGCGTTCGGTCCATATGGGCATGGTATCATTGCTGATGGTCATCCGCTTCAACTCGTTGCCGTCATGATCGATCAACAAGCCAATCCATTCAAAGCCGGCAACCGTGGAATCATGACCTGAGCCAAGCAGCAAATAGCCATTGTCCACCTCTGCCATCTCAGTGATGCCTTGAAGCCCAAGGGAATAGTCCACGGCATAAAACTTTTCCCAAGTGTGCTGTGCAGCAACGGACCAGGCGGCCAGCAACCAAAGCGCAAGGCAACAACCGCCTTTAACGCTGGACATGGAATCGGGATTGAACGGCATGTGCACCGTCCAGGACTTGAAGAATGTACAAGCCTGGCGCCAACACAGACACATCCAAGTCTGCCTGTGCTGGATTGGTGGTCTGTTCAAGGACCACTCGATGCCCTTGCACGTCATAGGCTTCGATCAGGCATGGTGTGCAGGATAGCCCTTCGTAAGCTATCGTCAAAGCCGAGTGGGTTGGGTTGGGGAAAACCTCAACAGAAGCTTCTGGGTCTGTAGAGGCACTCCCGTGTTCCAATCCAGAGGGAAAATCAGGAAAGTCGATAAAAACACTATCGCAGTTGTAGGTCGAATCCAGCTT
>JAUIHG010000265.1 GCA_030432405.1 Bacteroidia bacterium
AACCTACGCCGCTGGCTTTGCCAAACTGATGGCGCTCCTTGGCGTACTTGACGGCCATGCCGCAAGCGCCTTTGGCACCACCGGTGACCATGGCGCAGAGCTTGTAGCGGCCGATGTTGAGTACGTTGAAGGCAATCTTGTGGCCCTTGCCCACTTCACCGAGCAGATTGTCCACCGGCACCTCCACATTTAAAAAAAAGACCTGGCGCGTGGAAGAGCCCTTGATGCCCAGCTTGTCTTCCTCTTCGCCGAGCGTGATGCCTTTGCTGTCGGCATCCACGATGAAGCCGGTGAAGGCCTCTCCGTCGATTTTGGCAAAGACGATGAACAGGTCGGCAAAACCGGAATTGGTGATCCACATCTTCTGCCCGTTGAGGACGTAGTGGGTGCCGGCTTCGTTGAGGTCGGCGCGGGTCTTCGCCGATAAGGCGTCCGAACCGGCCGAAGGCTCCGTGAGGCAATAGCTGGCCTTCAACTGACCGGAAGCCATGCCCGGTAGGTACTTTTCCTTTTGCGCATCGGTACCGAAATACAAAATGGGCAGGGTACCGATGCCCGTATGGGCCGCAACGGCCACACCGAAGGAATGGCTCTTGCCGAGTTCCTCGCTGAGCAGGGTTTCGGTGTTCATGCCCACGCCCATGCCGCCGTATTGTTCCGGCAGGCTGGCGCCCAACAGGCCGAGTTCACCCGCTTCATTGAGCAGGTCCACCACAATGTTGTACCCCTTGTTGTCGATGGCCTCCACCTTGGGCCAGACCTTCTGTTCCACAAAGTCGCGGGCCGACTGGCGGAACATGCGCTGCTCTTCGCTGATGTCAGCAGGAACAAAAGTGGCCGAGGCCAGGCTGTCGGCGATGAGGAATTGGCCGCCCTTGATGAGCTGAGCCTGCGTTTGGGATGCGGTGGTCGTGGCCATGTTTATTTGTTTTTCGGTCCTGCGGAAGGGGAATAAGCGGTGCGGGAAATGGGAAGGAAAGTGGATGGAGGCCGTCCCACTGTCGGGACCGGGCTCCATCTGCTATCGGTACTAGTTCAGGCGTTCGTAAATGCCCGCAACACCCTGGCCGCCGCCCACACAGGCGGTGACCATGCCGTAACGTCCATTGGTACGCTTCAAATCACCGATCAGTTGCACGGTGAGCTTGGTGCCGGTGCAGCCCAGCGGGTGGCCCAACGCGATGGCCCCACCGTTGATGTTGACGATGTCCGGGTTCAGGCCGGCTTCCCGGATGACCGCCAGCGACTGGCTGGCGAAGGCCTCATTGAGCTCGATCAAATCGATGTCGTCGAGCTTGAGGTCGGCCATCTTGAGGGCCTTGGGAATGGCGGCCACCGGACCGATGCCCATGATGCGGGGTTCCACGCCCACCGTGGTGCAAGTGACCATCCGCGCCAGGGGCGTCAGGTTGTGTTCCTTGACCATGCGCTCGGAGCAGACCAGCACAAAAGCGGCCCCGTCCGAGGTCTGGGAGGCGTTACCGGCCGTTACCGATCCGCCTTGAGCAAACACCGGGCGCAGCTTGGCCAGGGCCTCCATACTGGTGCCCGGACGCGGCCCTTCGTCGGTATCGACGGTCTGCGTGCGTTCGGCGCGCTTGCCTTCAGCATTGACGTAGACCTCAGAAACCGTGATGGGGGCAATGCCTTCGGCAAAATGTCCCGCGGCGATGGCGGCCAGGGCCTTTTCGTGGCTCTTGACCGCAAAAGCGTCCTGGTCTTCGCGGCTGACCTTGTACTGTTCGGCCACGGCTTCGGCCGTCAGGCCCATGGAGCTGTAGTAGTCCGGGTTGTTGACGGCCACTTTGTAGTTCAGGGTGGGCTTCCAGCCAACCATCGGGATCAGCGACATGGACTCCACACCGCCGGCAATGATGCAGTCGGCCATGCCGCTGCGGATCTTGGCCGTGGCCATGGCGATGGTTTCCACACCGGAGGCGCAATAGCGGTTCACGGTTACGCCGGCCGTGGTCTGGGGCAGCACGCGCAGGGCGATCATGCGCCCGATCTGCATGCCCTGTTCGGCTTCGGGAATGGCATTGCCGACAATGACGTCCTCCACGAGGTTGCGGTCAAAATCCGGAACGCTGGAGAGGACCTGTTCGATAACATCGGCGGCCAGGTCGTCCGGACGGACAAATCGGAAACCGCCTTTTTTGGCTTTGCCGACTGCGCTGCGGTAGCCGGCTACGATGAATGCATCTTGCATGGGGAGCTATGGGTTGGCGCCTTCGGGCTTTATGCGGTTTTGCACCGCTTTTGCCCTGCGGGCGAAGGATTGGGGATGGGGTTTCGGAGAGCGGAAGCTTTGATTTGAACCGATCGTTCCAGTACACGATTTCGGAACATCCGTTCCAGACCGATCGGTCTACCACATCGGCATCAGTTGCGCAGCGGCTTTCCGGTTTGCAAAATGTGCTGCATGCGTTCGAGCGTTTTCTTTTCGCCCAGCAGGCTGAGGAAGGCTTCGCGCTCCAGGTCCAGCAGGTATTGCTCGCTGACCTGGCCAGGCTGGCTGAGGTCGCCCCCGGTGATGACGTAGGCCAGCTTTCGCGCGATCAGCGCGTCGTGTTCGGAGATGTAGTTGGCACGGTGCATGGAATCGATGGCCACGTAGAAGGAGCCCAGGGCGGTCTGGCCCAGGACCCGCACGTCCTGGCGCGGGCTTGGCTGGATATAGCCTTCCCGGTCCAGGGCCAGCACCTCGGCTTTCGCCTCGGCCAACAGGCGGTCCTGGTGCAGCACCACGCGGTCGGTGCCGCGGCGCAGGATGCCCAGCCCGTAAGCCTCCTCAGCGGAGGTGGCCACCTTGGCCTGGGCGATGGTCAGCAGGCGCTCTTGCAGCACGTTCAGTTCCACGTCGCCTTCGCGGTACGCGTCTGCCGCCCGCAGGGCGAATTCCTTGGTGCCACCGCCGCCGGGAATCAAACCGGCACCGACTTCCACCAGACCGATGTAGGTCTCCGCGGCCGCCACGGCGGCATCGCCGTGCATGGTCAGTTCGCAGCCGCCGCCCAGGGTCAGCCCGTGCGGGGCCACCACCACCGGCACCGCGCTGAAGCGCGCCCGGGAGACGGTGTTCTGGAAGGTGCGGATGGCCAGGTTGAGCTCGTCCCACTCCTGCTCGAAGGCCAGCATCAGCATCATCATGATGTTGGCGCCAGCGGAGAAATTGGCCGCATCGTTGCCGATCACCAGGCCTTTGTAGCCGTCTTCGGCCGTGTCCACGGCCTTGTTGATGCCCTGGATGATCTCGGCACCCATGGCGTTCATCTTGGTGTGGAACTCGAGGCAGAGCACGCCGTCGCCAATGTCGTGCAGCGTGGCGCCGGAATTGGACCAGACCGGTTTGCGGTCGCGGTAGTTGTCCAGAATGATGAAGGCCTCGGTACCCGGGACCGGCACATAGGTTTTGCGCTCGATGTCCCAATACAGGCGGCGGCCGTTTTCGCTTTTGTAGAAGCTTTCGCCACCGGCGGACAGCATGTCTTCCACCCAGGCAGCAGGTGCATGGCCGGCGTCCTTCATGGCCGCCACCGTTTCCTTCACGCCCAGGGCATCCCAGGCTTCAAAGGGGCCGAGTTCCCAGCCAAATCCGGCGCGCAGGGCATCGTCCACCTGGTAGAGGGCATCGGCGATCTCGGGAATGCGCTTGGAGACGTATTGGCTGATGCGGTAGGTGGCCTGGCGGTAAAAGTCGCCGGCCTTGTCTTCGGCCCCATGCAGCACCCGCAGGCGCTTGCGCAGGTCGTCCACAGGCTTGGCGGCTTTGACGGCGTCAAAGCGCGGCTTCTCCTTGGGCCGATACTCCATGGTGGACAGGTCCAGGGCCAGGATCTGGCGCTGGCCTTTCTCGTCCTTGGTCTTTT
>JAUIHG010000266.1 GCA_030432405.1 Bacteroidia bacterium
GCCGCTGAGGTCCACATCCGGGGTGTAGGTGATGCTGCCGCCCGGGCCCACCGAGGCGCTGCCGTTTGCGGGCGGGGTAAGGACGAGCACGCTGGCCGGATCGGGGCTGCCGTCGATGTCCGTGTCGTTGGTCAGCACATTGGCGGCGGCAGGCACTTCTTCCGGGGTGGCGATGGTGTCGTTGAAGGCCGTGGGGGCGTCGTTGACCGGCAGCACGGTCAGGGCCAGTTCGGCCGTATTGCAGGCCGGCGGGATGCCGTCGTCGCAGACGCGGTACTGGAGCAGGTCCGGGCCGAAGTAGTCCGGGTCCGGGGTATAGGTCACCAGGCCGGTGGCGGGATCCACGGTGGCCAAGCCGTTCGCCGGAGGCGAAAGCACCACCACGGAGGCCGGATCGGGCAGGCCGTCGATGTCCAGGTCGTTGCCCAGCACATCCACCACCGCGCTGCCGTCTTCCAGCAGGGTGTCGGTGTCGTCGATGGCCACAATCGCGTCGTTGACCGCGCTGACCAGGATGATCAGGGTGGCGGTGTCGCAGGCGGGCGGCAGGGGGAAGCCGTCGTCGCAGACGCTGTAGTGCAGGTTATCGATGCCGAAGAAATCCGGGTCCGGGGTATAGGTGATGCTGCCGTCCGGGTTGATGCTGGCGCTGCCGTTGGCCGGATTCAGGACCACGGCCACGGTGCCCGGATCGGGGCTGCCGTCGATGTCGGTATCGTTGGCCAGCACGTCGTGGTTCACGGGGCTGTCTTCGGCGGTAACGGTCACGTCATCGGCGGCCAGCGGTGGATCGTTGACCGGCTGCACGTCGATGGTCAGCCAGGCGCTGTCGCAGGCAGGCGGCAGATCACCGTCGCAGACCACATAGGAGAGGGAGTCCGGTCCGTAATAGTCCGGTGCCGGGGTGTAGGTGATGCTGCCGTCCGGGTTGACGGAGGCCGTGCCGTTGACCGGAGCACTGCCGATGACCACGGTCACAGCGCCCAGGCTGCCGTCGGCGTCCGTGTCGTTGGCCAGCACGTCCACATCGGCGCTTTCGTCCTCCAGGACGGAGGCGTTGTCGGCCACGGCCACGGGCGGGTCGGCCACGGGCAGGACGTTGATGTAGACGGTGGCTTCGCCGCAGGCGGCAGGCAGGGGAGCGCCCAAGTCACAGACGCGGTAGCGCAGGCTGTCGGCGCCGAAGAAGTCCGGGTCCGGGGTGTAGGTGATCGTGCCCGTGACCGGGTCAAGCGCGATGCTGCCGTGGAAGGGTCCTCCGAGCACCACCAGGCTGGGGGTATCAATGCCGCCCCCGAAGGCCGCATCCGGATCGCTGTCGTTGAGCAGCGGCTGGAAGGCCAGGGCCAGGTCCTCGTCCGTTATGAAGGTATCGTTCAGTACTTGAGGTGGATCGTTTACCGGGTTGACGGTGAAGACGATATACGCGGTGTCGCAAGGAGCAGGACAACCGGCGGGGCACATCAGGTATTGGGCCGTATCCAGTCCGGTATAGTCGGGGTCCGGGGTATAGCTGCCCGTCCCGTCCGTGGTGTTGAACAACAAACTGCCGTGCACCGGGCCGGCTTCCAGGAAAAGGTCAAAGGAGTCCGAGGCCACGTCGTTGCTCAACACATCGAAGCCGGCCGTTCCGTCTTCGGGCAGGGATACGGCGTCGTCGTTGGCCGAGGCCGTGCCGAGGGATTGCACGGTGACGGTCACGTTGTCGCTGCTCGGGCAGCACCCGCCGGCCGTGCCGGTGACGGTATAGGTGGTATTCGCCGTAGGCGAAGCCCAGGGCGAAGGACAGTCCGTACAGCTCAGGCCTGTGGCCGGTGCCCACGTGAAAGGGCCGCCGCCGACCACGCTGAGGCGGACCGAGTCCCCGAAGCAAATGGTGGCATCGGGGCCGGCTTGTACCGGGTCAAACACGTGCATGTAGACCCAGGCCGTGTTGCAGCTGGATGGCAGGGGGTTGCCGTCGTCGCAGACGCTGTACTGGAAGGAATCCACCCCCACAAAGCCCGCAGCGGGGTTGTAGAGCACACGCCCCAACGCACCACCGGTGGGGGTGGCGCTGCCATGTGCAGGCGGGGTGACGATGGACAGCGTAAAGGGGTCGATGTTGCCCAACGGATCGATGGGATCCGAGTCGTTGTTGAGCACAAAGACAAACTTGTTGCTGGTGTTCAGCGTGCTGTCCACGTCGTCGAGGATGACGGGCGGGTCGTTGACCGGATAGACGAGCACGGAAACATCGGCGGTATCGGGCGGGTTGATGCCGTCGCCAACGGCGTAGCGCAGGTTGTCAAAGCCGTTGAAGTCGCCGCTGGGTGTGTACAAAATGCGCCCCATGACCGGATCGGCCACTGCCACACCGAAGGCCGGCGCGCCGACCACCACCAGGGTGGCGGTATCGATGGCCACCGATGGGGTATCGTTGTTGAGCACGAGCAGGGAGGCCGAGAAGCCTTCCGTGGCAAAGTAAACGTCGTCGTTGGCCGTCACCTGCGCCTGCAGGGGGGCAGCCTGGATCAGCACCAGGGCCGCGATGGCCAGCACCAAGTGGGCGGCCAGCGGCAGATGCCGGGCTAGGCGCAGCGCTGACCGGACGGCATGCGTGGGCCGGGAAGCGCGTGTTGCGCGTTCCGCGCGAAAGCAGCGTTCAGCCGGAGGCGGTTCAGGAGGCGGTACGTGGGAAAGGGGTTTCATGCGCTACAGGTCGCGCTCCCCGAACGGCGGACCGATGGGGGCGGGAGAACCTGAGGCAATCTATCCGAGGGGCACCGCGTGTACCTTATGCGTTCAAATTGTAATGTGACTGGCTGAAGGCGCAATTGCCTATGCGCAGCAGTGTGGCTGCAGGGGAGTGGCTGGTGCGCCAAGCATTGATACACAGGGGTTTGTGCTGCTGTTTAGCGGCATGTGCTGTGGCAGGGACGGTGTGCTGCGCAAAACCCTGCCGTGACACCGTTCATCCCCCTTCAAGCGGCCAAATGTCGGCCGCTGGAGCTGCTTTTCGCCATAAAAAGGGAGGAGGCCACAAAGGCCAGCCGCAGGCGTACGGAAGGTCAAAAGGACCGCAAAAGCGTGTTCGATCAGAATGTGGAGCTGCGGGGAATCGAACCCCGGTCCAGCCAAAACCGCCACGTGCCTTCTACATGCTTAGTCCACTGATTGATTGTCGGGACCAACCCGGTTCAGGAACCCACCGACGTTGGTCCGTATCCGCTAAATCTCGTCCAGGGGCCGCGGCAATCCCCGAAGACCAGTCGCTTGTTGATGATGCCTTCCCAGCAGGTCAAGCGACCCACCTGAAGGGAGACAAAGGCTAGCTAATTACCTAGAATTAGGCAGCCATAGCGAAGTTGGATTCGCCATGTAAAAAGGGTGTGTACGCTGGGATTAACGAGCCAATGCTGTACAAAACGCTCGGCATGCTTACCCGTGACCAACCTTGCTGTCAAATCCGGTCAGCCCCGTTGTAAGGGAATGATGGTCTATGCCTGCGGCTTCGGTGGCGCCGCGGACAAGCCATCGGGTTCATGTCCTTTCAAAACCTTCCGTACGTCAAAGAGCGGTGGAACGAGGGCTTCAGTCGTGCTGAACAGCGCCATCCCGTTCGGATCGGGTGGGGCTTTTCCTTCGCCGGTAGGCGAAAGTACGGCCGGACCATTCCCGGATCAAGCACAGAACATCCATAATCGTGCCGGAGTTCCCATTCATCGGGGCATTTTTGCGGCCATGGTTCGCATTGGCATCATTCGAGAAGGCAAGACTCCCCAGGACGCCCGGGTTCCCCTCAATCCACAGCAGGCGGCGCATTTGGCCGCGGAACTGGACGCGGAGGTGCTTGTCCAGCCCTCGCCGCACCGCTGCTTTT
>JAUIHG010000042.1 GCA_030432405.1 Bacteroidia bacterium
CTCCGGCGAAAACGTCCTTATTTACGACGCCACCAATTGCATGGTCAACGTGTCCAACAACAAATTGGCGGTGTTGCAGGGCCTGGATGACTTCATCGTGGTCGATACGCCGGACGTGTTGCTCATCTGCCAGAAGGAGAAAGAGCAGTTCATCAAGGAGATTGCCTCCGACGTACGCCGCAAGAAAGGGGAGCGTTTCCTTTAGGATGCGTTGATTCGCGCTCCCGTCCCGAGCCCCCATGCCTCAGTTTCCCGGTACCGTCCCCAACAAACTGCCCAATACGGGCACCACGATTTTTGCCCGCATGTCGGCCCTGGCGGCCGGAAGCGGGGCAATCAACCTGAGCCAGGGTTTCCCGGACTTTGATCCGGACCGCGCCCTGGTCAATGCCGTGGCCAAGGCCATGCGCAGCCACCAGAACCAGTATGCCCCCATGCCGGGCCTGCCGGAGCTGCGGGAGGCGCTGGCGCGCAAGATCGAGCGGCAGTATGGGGCGGCGTTTTCGCCGGAGGCGGAAATCACGATCACCGCCGGAGCGGCACAGGCCATTTTCACCGCCATGCAGGCCATCGTGCGCGAAGGCGACGAGGTCATTTGCCTGGACCCGGCCTACGATTGCTACAGCCCGGCCATCCGCCTGGCGGGCGGAGAGCCGATCCGCATTCCCCTCAACGCCGAGGCGGACTACGCCATGCCCTGGGACGCGGTCAAGGCGCGCATCAACGGCCGCACGCGCATGATCGTGATCAACAACCCCCACAATCCCACGGGGGCGGTGTGGTCGGCCGAAGACCTCAAGATGCTCGAGCGCCTGACCAAGGGCACGGACATCATCGTCCTGGCGGACGAAGTCTACGAGCACCTGGTTTTTGACGGCAAGACCCATCAGAGCGTGCTGCGATCGCCCAAGCTGGCCGAACGCTCCATGGCCGTGTATTCCTTCGGCAAGACCTACCACTGCACGGGCTGGAAAGTGGGCTATTGCGTGGCGCCCGCCAACCTGATGGAAGCCTTTCGCCGGGTGCACCAGTACGAGGTGTATTGCGTCAACCGGCCCATGCAGGTGGCCCTGGCCGAATACCTGGAAAACGAAGAAGCCTATACCGGCCTTCCCGCCTTTTACCAGGCCAAACGCAACCATTTCCGGGCGCTCATGGAAGGCAGCCGTTTCAAGCTATTGCCCTGCCCGGGCACCTATTTCCAGCTGGCCGATTACAGCGCCATCACCGAAGAAGACGACGACGCCTTTGCCCTGCGCCTGACCGGCGAACACGGCGTGGCGGCCATCCCGGTGAGCGGTTTTTACCGGCGTCCGGAGCACCGCCACGTGCTGCGTTTCTGCTTTGCCAAAAGCGAAAAAACCCTGGAGCAGGCCGCCGAGCGGCTGTGCAAGGTGTAGCGCTCCCGCTTGGCCGAGCACGGCGGCAGACCGAACTTGCGGCCATGCCCCAAGCGCCTTTGCATCCGTCCGACACCGCGAGCGGCCGCTCCGATGACGCGGCAAGCACCCAGCCTGAGCAGGATCTGCGCGTGAGCCTTGTGCAGCCCGAACTGCACTGGGAAGCCCCGGAAGCCAATTTCCAGCACTTCGAACAGCTGCTCGCGCCCCTGGCCGGCCAGACCGACATCGTGGTGCTGCCCGAAGCCTTCACCACGGGCTTCATCATGGAACCGGAGGGCATTGCAGAGGCCTGGACGGACCCGGACGGCCCCGAAGGCCCCTGCGCCACCCTGGCCTGGATGCAGGTGCAGGCCGCAGCCCTGGATGCTGCGGTGGTGGGCAGCGCCATGCTGCGCGACGGCGATCGACACGTCAACCGCCTGCTGTTTGTGCAGCCCGACGGCAGCTTCCAGGTCTACGACAAGCGCCACCTGTTCCGCTATGCCGGGGAACACCACCATTACCGCGCCGGGACCCAACGCCTGATTGCCCGGTGGAAAGGCTGGCGCATCTGCCCGCTGACCTGCTACGATTTGCGGTTTCCGGTTTGGTCGCGCAACGGCAGCCCCAACGACTCCGGCCACTACGACCTGCTCCTCTATGTGGCCAATTGGCCCGCCCACCGGGCGAACGCCTGGAAGCGGCTGTTGCCTGCCCGCGCCATAGAAAACATGGCCTGGACGCTGGGCGTCAACCGCGTGGGCCAGGACGGCAACGGCATCGCCTACGACGGCGCGTCCGTGGTGCTCGACCCGCTGGGCGATGCGCTCTGGGGCGCGGGCAAGGACGCCTGTGTCCACACCGCTGTGCTGTCGGCGGAGCACCTTCGCGCGTTGCGCGGCAAATACCCCTTCCTGGATGACCGCGATGCCTTCACGCTCGGCTAGCACCATGGTGCACCGCATTGCCTCATACGCCATTTCCTTGTTTTTGCTTTTGATCGCTGTGCTGTTTTCAGCCTGCGGCAAGGACAAGGGCAGTTCAAAGAGCGGAAGCCGTTCAGATGCCTCCGCGTATCACCCCGCATCGAACGTGCCCATGAAAAAGGTACCGGAAGGCCCGCCTTCGTTCGAAATTCAAGGCCACCGCGGATGCCGTGGCCTGCGGCCCGAAAACACCTGGCCGGCCTTTCGGCACGCCCTGGAAATGGGCGTGGAGGTTTTGGAACTGGATGTATGCCTTTCGGCCGACGGCCAGATGGTGGTCAGCCATGAGCCCTGGATGAACCCGGAGATTTGCATACCGCGTGTTTCCGAACCAAGGGCCATGCATGCGGGGCTTCCCCCTGAAGCGCCCGAAACGGAAATGGAACGGGAGTTTCCATTCCATTTTGGTTGGATGACCTACGCCGACATCGAAGCATGGAATTGTGGAGGGTTGAAGCATCCACGCTTTCCCGAACAAAGACCCCAATCCGCGCACAAACCCTTGCTCTCCGAGATCCTGCGCAAAGCCGAGGCCTTGGCCGATTCCTTGGGCCAGTCCGTAGCCTACAACATCGAGTTGAAGGCACGGAAGGATTGGGTCCGTGTGTATCAGCCGGTCCGCAGCGTCGCCTTTATGACGCTCCTGCAGGTGATGCGCAATAGCGGAGCCTACGAACGCATGCACTTGCAGAGTTTCGACCACTATGTGCTTGGCCTGGCCCAGGTCAACGCGCCTGAACTCCGGGTCGTGCAGTTGGAGGAACACAACCCGGACGCCTTCGCGGCGATCGACTCCCTCGGATTTCCACCCGAAGTCTATAGTCCGCATTACAAGCTCCTGGACGCCGCAACCGTCGCCGCTTTGCAGGCGCAAGGCATCCGAGTCATTCCCTGGACGGTCAACGACACCGCCGACATGCGCGCGGTGCGGGCCATGGGCGTCGACGGGCTGATCACCGATTATCCGGACCGGGCCTTCGCCCTGTGGGCGAACCGACTGGATCGATGAGGGGCCGGAAACGGACACTTGCTAAGTCCAGCATGCCCAGCGGTTGCGATCCCCGCCAACCGCAGTAATTTGCGGCGTCTGTGGCCAACCGATCCTTTACAAGCTTGGCGTCCGTTGACCCTGAGCAGCCGCTTGCAGGGCGGCGCCGGTATGGGTGGTGGGCTCTGTCCGTAGCGCTTGTGGGCCTGCTCACGGTGGCGGCCTGCACCAACCGGGCCGAACAGTCGGCGGCTACACAAGGGGCGGTGGTCCTGGACCCGGACGCCAATCCGCGCCGCCAGGGTTTGCCGGATCCGATCGCCCTTGGCGAACGCCTGCCCGAGTTCGAGCACGCCTTCCGCAGCCCTGACGGCCGCTTTTCCCTGCGTTTTCCCACCAAACCGCGCCTGGACCGGCAGCTGCTCGAAACGCCCAACGGCACCATCGAGCTGGTGACCATCGCCTGCGATTACAGCGTGGTCAAGGCCTACTGGGCCAGCTATTCGGAATACCCGTCCAGCTACATCAGCACCCGCGCCCCCGACGAGATCCTCGACGAGGCCCGGGAAACGGTGGTGCGCAAGCTCGGCGAACGGACCATTTTCACGGTCCTGGCCGACACCACCCGCCAGGGCCAGCCGGCCCAACGTTTCCGCGCCCGCGACGGGCACTTCCACGCCGAGTACGAACTGGTCCTGGCCGGGAATCGGCTGTATCAGCTGGGCGTACTGCGGGACGGGGCCTACCCGCCCAAGGTGGACGTGGAGGCTTTCCTGGCGGGCTTTCGGCTGTGGCCGGCCAGCAACGGCTAGGTGGCACGGCAAAGCAGGACTTTACCGGCCCCTGCACTGGCGAATCCAGCGGCGCGGAATCCAGCGCCGGGGCATCCCGCGCCGCAGAATCCTGCAGCACGAAATCCCGCGCGGCTTCCCGTCGCGCAGTACGGCCCGAAAGGCTCAACCCACCCGCTCCAGGGGGGCGGCATTAAATCCGGCATCTTCCACCAGTGCCACCACCTGGGCTGGGCTCAGGTCGGTATCCACCGTCAGGATTTTGTCCGGGTGCTCGGTATCCACCGACCAGCTGCGGATGCCATGGGCCTGGTCCAGCGTGGGCGTGACGGCCTTGATGCAGGAACCGCAGTTGATGGTGGTCTTGAAATGAAGGGACATACAATGAGGTGTTGAAGCGGTCAAAGATCAGCTCAAATCAGTGCATCCCGCTGTCCTTCTGGCAGCACAGGGGCAGGTCGTCGTGGGCCACCGGGTCGCCTTTGAGGCCGTCCGCATCGTAGCCGGTCTTCACGATCACTTCCCGCAGGCCATCCACATCGATGGTCTCGGGATCGTGTTTGATGGTCATGACCTTCTCGTCCACGTCCAGACGCGCCCATTGCACGCCTTCCACGTCCTGAAAGGCCTTTTCGAGCGTCTTTTTACAGGTACCGCAAACGGCGGATGTGGTGATTTCGGTCTTTTCCCAGCCGCCCTGGGCCTTGGCGCTCTGGCAGGCGTTCAGGGGCATGACGCCCAAAAGGGCGAAGGCAAACAGCAACAGGAAATTGCCCGCGCGCAGGGGGTGGCCCTGGACCCGGCGTTCGGCGCGGCGTTCGGCGGAATGGGACTTGGAAGCATTCGGCATGTAGTTCATGGCGAAAGGATTTTGTGGGTTGAAAGGAAGGTAAAGCACATGGCCGTTCTGGCCAGAGCTGTTGATCGATCCTATTGACCGATCGTGAACGTCACGCCGGCATACACGTTGCGGCCCAGAATCGGGCCCCAGATGCTGGCGGCGTCAAAATCCGGACCGTAAGGATCCGAAGCGCCCCGGATGGCTCCGGGCTGGCGGTAGTTGAAGGCGTTTTCGGTACCGGCGTAGATGCGCCAGTTGCCGATTTGCCGACTGACCTGCGCCAGTACGAGGGGATAGGCCTCGGTGGTGGTTTCGCCGGAAGGCGTGGTCTGGCCCTCCGGCAGGCGGGCTGCACCGACGCCCTGTACGGTCAGGTCGGCTTTCCAGAACTCGCTGTCGCTGGTCCAGGCCAGGCTGGCCAGGGTGCGCCAGGGCGGGACAAAGGCCTGGCGTTGCAGCCGGCCGTCGGTTTGCACCCGCACGTCTTCGAGCTTGCCGGCCAGGCGCAGCACAAAACCGTCGATCACCTCGTATTCCGCCTCGATCTGGGCGGCCAGCGAACGGGCCCGGCCATCGGTATCGGCGGCCTGATCAATGTACACCGCTTCGGGGTCGCGGTCCAGGTCGGCCACCACGCGGTCGGTGAATACGGTGGCGTAGTAGTCGCCGCGCAATTGGCCGCTTCGGCCGAAGGCTTTGAACTGATGCACCAGGCCGGTCCCGGCGTTGTAGCCGCGTTCCACCAACAGGGTCCCATCGGCGGGATAGCGGATGTTCCGTGCGCTGTTCAACCAGGGGCTGAATTCCACCACCGGGTTGACGGTGCGGAAGCCCGACCCGGCCGAAATCCGCCAGGTGGTCTGCTCGTTCCAACACTTGCGCAGGTGCAGGCGGGGCGTGGCCAAAAAGCCCGCATCCGTCAGGTTGTGGTGGTCCACCCGCAGGCCGGCCACGATGGACCATTCGCGCTGCTCGAAGCGGTATTCGGCAAAGGCGCCGGGCACGATTTCGGTGCGCTGCATGACCGTGCGCCGCACAGCGTCCGACTCCGGATCCCGGGTCAGGTCACTGCGGAATTCGTCCACGGCAATGGAGGCCCCGAAGCGCAGCTTGTGCACGCCTTCGCCGAAGGGGAGGTCCTGGATCAGGTTGGCGTATCCGCTCCGCTGCCTGGCGGCGAACGCATAGCGGTCGCCGTGGCGCGTCTCGTGCTCGTGGTAGGTGGCCTGGGCCATGAAGCCCGTGGAACGGCCGGGATGATCCGGGCTGATGCGGCCCAATTTGGCAAAGGCGCGGTAGCGGTTCGCCCGCAGGGCGAAATCATACAGCAGCAGGGGATCTTCCTCTGCCGGCGCGCCAACCTGCCCGCCGTCCAGGGCTTGCAAGACCCCTTCCACGCCGATCTGGCCGCGCCACAGGCCCGGCCCGACAAACTGCCAGCGGTGCATGGCGATGCCCATCGTGCCGGTGGGGACGTCCAGGAATCCGTCGTTGTTGCGGTCGTTTTCCCGGCCGGTGAAGTGGCCGTGCAGGTAGCTGGCCGTGTAGGCCTTGCCGCCCACCTTGCCACCGCCGTGCGCGTTGACTTCTGCGCGCCCGGCGATGTTGCCGTAGGCGTTGATGCTGAACTTGTCGATGTCGCGCGGCATGTGGTAGTCCACGTTGATGCTGCCGGAGATCCCTTCGTAGCCATTGACCACCGATCCGGGGCCTTTGGAAATCGAGATGCCGGACATCCAGGTGCCGGGGATGTAGGTCAGGCCGAAGGGCAGGGCCAGGCCGCGCACCCCGGGGCGGGTCTCGTTGAGGATCTGCACGTAGCGGCCGTCCAGGCCCAGCATGCGGACCTGTTTGGCGCCGGAAACCGCATCGGTGAAGGCCACGTCCACGTCGGCGGTGGTCTCAAAGCTCTCCGACAGGTTGCAGCAGGCCGCGCGCTGGAGTTCTTCGGTGCCGATGCGCACCAGGTTGACGGTTTCCAGCAAGCTCGCAGACTGGCGATCGCCTTCCACCACCGCGGCATCCAGCACCTGGTCGTTGGCCTCAAGGGCCACGGGGATGAACCCGGTTTCGTGGATGGTGTAGGTCTGGGTTTGGTAGCCGACCATGCTGAAGCGCAGGCTGTAACCGGCTTCGGGGGCCTGCTGCGCATGCTGGTGGTCTGGATCGGACGGATGGTGGTCGTGGGTGTCGGATTGGGGTGCGGGTAGCGTAAAGCGGCCTTCGGCATCCGTGGCGGTGCCCTGACCGGTTTCGACCCAAAGCACCGTGGCGCCGGCCAGGGCTTCGCCGGAGGCGGCATCGGTGACCCGGCCGGTCATCGGCTCGGAATAGTCGGTTTGGCCGGATTGCGCGTGCAGCGGCAGCAGCCAGGCCGGCAGCAATAGCGCCAAAGCGCACAGCCACGCGGCAGTTGGGGTCCGGGTCTGTGGCCCGGAGCGGGAAGTATAAGACATGGGGGAGGATCACAAGGTGAGCCAATGGCCCGCAGGCAGCGGCTTGGGCCGGGCTGCGGGCATTCGGGCTGCGGAATTGCAGCGGTGCTGCACACATCCGCAGATAGGCACAGCAAGGCCTCCCGCGCTTGCGCGCGAAGGCCGGACTCAACCGGAGATCATAAACGGTAGACCTGCACGAGGCTCAGGCGCTCGGCGGTCGGGGGCGGTGGTGCCGGCCGGCCCGGCGGATGGACCGCCTGCGCGTTGGGCAACTGCCCATTTTGGGCGCGCGGCAGCAGCATGGCGTGCAGGCTGCAGTCCGTGCATCCGGAATGGGGCGCTGCCGTCGGCTCTTCGACCACAAAAGGCGCGAGGCCGGCCAAAAGCGCCTGGGCGTCGCGGCAGCAATTGCCTTGCTCGGCGCAGCCAGCGTCGGCCACCGGAGCGGCGGGTTTGCTGCAACAGGCGTGATCGGCCTTCGCCGGAGGCGCTTGCTGCAGGGCCATGGCCTCCATGCTGCAGGTCGAGGGGCCGGTCAGGGACAGGCGCGCCTCGAGGCCCTCCGGACACCAATGGCGGTGGAGGACCCAGCCGCTGGAGCCGGCCATGAAGGCAACCAGCACCAGCAAACGCAGCGTATGGAGCATGAAACGTTGCACAGTTCTGTAAAGGTACGTTGGAAATCAAGGCATTGTTAGGGATCCGGCAGGTCCGAGGTAGGCCAAAATCGATAGCCGTGCCCATGGTCACATCCGCAAAGCCATTCCAGACGTAGCTTTATGGCTCGAACTGCCCACCGCGGATATGAACGTTCCCCTGCTCCATGTGGTTATGCCCCATGTGATTGGGCCTTATGGAACGGCGGTGTGGACGGCCACCGGAAAACGAGCGCTTTTCACCACCTCCCAATCCCTTTCAACCGCTTAAACCGTTTTCCCATGTTCCGTTTTCCCAAATTCCGGCTTGCCGCCGGATCCACCCTGCTGTTGGCAGCAGTGGGTGCCTTGATTGCTGTGAGCAGCAGCTCCTGCGACAAGGATGAACTGATCGACCTGCTGGTCGAAGTCCGCATGGCCCCCGGTGGCATGGACTACAGCCCCTCCAGCACCTATACCATCAACGGTACAGCCGTGTCTTTCAGCACCTTGCGCTTCTACATGCACGATCCCGGCGTCAGCGATGGCACCACTACGATGAGCACCGATGCCTACGTGCTCGCCGCACCTTCCAGCGCACCGGTGATGGTGGGTCAGGTCTTCAACGACGATTACGACTACTTCACCTTCAACCTGGGCATCGATTCGGTGACCAACCACGCTGATCCGTCCACCTATGTCAGTTCCAGTGTGTTGGCCCCCCAAACCCCGAACATGCACTGGAGCTGGTCTTCCGGCTACATCTTCCTGCGCATCGACGGCATGTTTGACGCCGATGGCGACGGCACGCCCGAATCGCCGTTTGAAACCCACCTGGGCACGGACAATTTCTACACGCCCATCATGGTGAGCGGCAACGTGGAAGACGACGGCGACCACCTGCATGTGGAACTCGTCTTTGATCCGATCAAGCTGTTTGACGGTTTTGCCTTTGCTTCCGATCCCAGCGACCCGATGACCGTCACCACGCACACGATGGACAACATGCCCCTGGCCATGACCATGCGCGGCAACTTGTCCAGCGCCTTCAGCCTGGAATAATGCGGCATCCGGCCTTCTTTTTGGGCCTTTGCCTGATGGTTTTGACGGCTTGCGAAAGCCCGGAGCCGCCGTATAGCGCGGTGCCTCCGGGCTTCCCGCAGGTCCTCCATCCACAGGACAATGCACCGACGCCGGAGCGCGTGGCGCTCGGCGAACGGCTGTTTTTTGACCCCATCCTGTCCTTCGATTCCACCCTGTCCTGCGGGTCCTGCCACAAGCCGGAGTTTGCCTTCGCCGATACGGCGCGCATCAGCCCCGGCATCCACGGGCGCCTCGGTTTCCGCAACAGCCCGAGCCTGATCAACACGGCGTATCAGCCCGATTTCATGCTCGACGGCGGCGTGCCGACCCTGGAAATGCAGGTCCTGGCGCCCATCGATGCGGATTTTGAGTTCGATTTCAATACGGCCGAATTGGTCGAGCGCCTGCAAGCGCATCCGGAATATCCGGCGCTGATGCAAGAGGCGTATGGGCGGGACGATGCCTTCGCGCTGACGCGCGCATTGGCCGCTTTCCAGCGCACGCTGATCGAGGGCGGCAACCGGCACGAAACCGGGCAATTGACGCCTGCCGAACAGCGGGGTGAAGCGCTTTTTGAGGCGCACTGCGGCTCCTGCCACAGCGGCTTCAACTACACCAACTACCAATTCCTCAGCGTGGGCCTCTACACGGTCTACGCGCCGGATTCCGGCCGCGCGGGCATCACCGGCAAGCCCGGCGACAGCGGCAAATTCCGCGTGCCGTCCCTGCGCAACGTGGCGCTGACGCCGCCCTACATGCACGACGGCAGCCTGCGCACGCTGGAGGAGGTCGTGGCCTTCTTCAACAGCGGCGGCGTGGGCCACCGCAACCAGGACGAGCGCGTCAAACCCCTGGGCCTCAGTGCGGAAGACGAGGCCGACCTGGTGGCCTTTTTGAAGGCCCTGTAAGGGCTTGCGGCTCGGTCAGGGTGCCGGTTTCGCCGGAACCCGGCGAACACTTTCCGCGTTTTTTATAGTGAACCGTACCTTTTGGTGCCTGTTTTCAGGATCGAGCGAGTTCCCACCTCCATGCAACGCTTTCTTTCCATCGTCCTGCTTAGCGCCCTGACTGCATTCGGCATCGGATGCGTGCACGAGCCCGTTCCGCCGACCGGAACGCCCGGCTTTTCCCCCACGCCCATGACCGTGGGCAAGCTGAACGTGCCGCTTGGCCTGCCGCCCTTCCCCGCGGACGTGCTGGCCACGATGACCGAAGAAGGCGTGGAGCTGGGCCGCCACCTGTTTTTTGATCCCGGCCTGTCGGCCGACAGCACCCTGTCCTGTGCCGGTTGCCACCACATCGATGCCGGAACGGTGGACGGCGACAACGCGGTCAGCATCGGCATCGACGGCATTGCGGGCACGCGCAACAGCATGCCCCTGTTCAACTTGGCGTATGCGGTGGACTTTGCCATCACGACGGAAGGGGTGCCCATTGGGGGCTTTTTCTGGGATTCGCGGGCCCAGACGCTCAAGGATCAGGTGCTCATGCCCATAGAGGATCCCATCGAAATGCACAATACCCTGGGGGACGCCATCGCCCACGTCAACCGCATGGACGTGTATCGGTCCATGTTCTGGAACGCCTTCGGCGACAGCCTGGCTACACCGGACCGCATGGCCGATGCCCTGGCGCAGTACCTGCACAGCATCCTGTCGGGCAATGCGCCTTTTGACCGCTACATCAATGCGGTAGAGTTCTGGGACGATGATGCGCTGGATGGCTATGAATCCTTCAGCGCGCTGGAGCCCCTGGGCGCGGACTGCATCCATTGCCACACACCCGGCGGCCTGTTTACCACCTTTGAAATCCGCAACAACGCGCTGGAGCCCTACACGCGCAAAGAGCAATTCACCGACCTGGGTTTGGGCGCCGTGACCGGCGATACGATCGACTACGGCAAGTTCAAAGTGCCCACCCTGCGCAACATCGCGCTTACGGCACCCTACATGCACGATGGCCGCTTTGCCACCTTGCGTGAGGTGCTGGAGCACTACAACGAAGGCCTGCACGAGACCAGTTTCAGCGATCCGCTGATGAAATACGCCGACCAGGGCGGCATGCAGTTCAGCGAGGCCGACCTCGATGTGCTGGAGGCTTTTCTGCTTTCCCTGACCGACGACAGCCTGGCGCTCAAGCCGCAGTACCAGAACCCCTGGCCGGAGTGAGCGGCCCAGCGGAACGGCTTTGCCGAAGGCGGATGGAACGCCAGCGATGAAACGACATCCAGTCTACTGGCACAACAACCCGTTGAGCTTGCCGCGCATGTTGCGGAACAAGCCATTGCGCGAGCGGCTGGTGGAGACTTCCTCGGCGGTACGGCACAGCGTGAGCCGCTTTTCCAAGCGGCCGGGCATGCGGCTCTACCTGCCTTCGGGGTATCGGATCGACCTGCGGCACGAGCAGAACAACGATTGGGAACAGCGGCATTGGTGGGAGGCCGAATTGCGGGTCTGGTTCAAGCCGCTCAAGCCCTTTTTTCTGCACGTGGCACCGGAAAACGCCCTGACCCGGGGCAAGCCCGATTGGCGCTGCGGCGATGCCGAACTGGACGAGCGCTACACCTTCCGGTCGCGTCAGCCGGAGGTGCTGGAGGCGCTTTTCGGGGATGCGCGTTTCCGCGAACAGTTCCGGGCCGAGGACAAGCTGCGTCTGTTCCGGGGCATGAAAGTCCACCGCCTGATTTCCCACGACCATCTGCCGCGCCGCTCCGGTACCCTGGCTTTGCTGCTGCGGGAGGAGTTGGAGGACACCGAAGCCTATGCCCAGCGCATGGTGCTTTTGCTGCGCGCCGTGCAGGTGCTGCAAGAGCAACGTTGGGCTGCGCCGCTGTACGACGAGCATGGGCGGAAGGCCTGGTGAACGACCGGGCCGCGGTGCAGCCATCCGCGGCCCTGCCCTGCTGTGCCCCTGCCATGCTCCTGCTATACTCCTGCCGTGTCCTGCCGTGTCCTGCCGTGTCCTGCCGTGCCCGAACGCAGGGCACTCCGTAACTTCGGGCGCCGAGTGCAGGCCCGGCACAGCATTTGCTGGAATGGCCCTGGCAAAAGGCCATTTCGCCCCTTCGGGCCCCGTTGTTCAAGCCCATGTCTGCTTCCCCCGCATCCGACGCTCGCCCCAACGCCTCCTCCGGTGCCGGTTCTCCGGTGGAGCAGGACGCTTCGGGGGTGTTTTCGCCGGAGGCGAAGGCGGCATTGGAAAACGCCATGGGGGCTCCACAGCCGGATGCCCGCACACCGGCTGACGCCGGCCTGCAAACCGAGTCCGGCCTGCCGGCCGAACTGATCGATTTTGATCCCGCCTGGATTGCCGTACAGCGGCAAGTGCAGGCGGCCTACGGCAAAAAGCCGGACCTCAATGCCCTGCTGCTCCTCATCGGGGTGCAGGAAACCGGCCTGACCGATCTGCGCTTCACCAAGGAACAGAAGCAGGACCTCATGCACGTGGCCGTGTGCACCTTGCTTGAGGCTGAAGGCCATTACCGGTCCCTTGGACGGGACGAAGACGGCTGGCCGCATTTTGAATCCCTCGACCGCCTGGGGCCGATGACCATCCAGGAGCAGGAAATCCTGCTCAAGCGTTGCGTGATCCGCTACTTCAACGCCCCCTGAACCTCCCAACCGCATTCCATGCTTTCTTTTCGTTTTTCCCGCTCTTTCCTGTTGGCCCTCGTGGCCGGCATGGTCTTTTTCGCATCCTCGGCCCCGCTTCAAGCGCAAGACGAAGGCCGTTCCAAAAAGGAAAAAATGCAGCTCGTCAAGATCACTACGCCCATGGGCGAGATGACCGTCATGCTCTACAACGAAACCCCGCAGCACCGCGACAATTTTGTCAAGTTGGTGGAACAGGGTTTTTACGACAGCCTGTTGTTCCACCGCGTGATCGAGGGCTTCATGATTCAGGGCGGTGATCCCAATTCCAAGGGAGCAGCCAAAGGCGCGCAGTTGGGCAATGGTGGTCCCGGCTACCAGATTCCCGCTGAAATGACCGATGCCCTGATCCACAAAAAGGGTGCGCTTTCCGCCGCCCGCCTGGGCGACAACGTGAATCCGCAAAAGGAAAGCTCCGGCTCCCAGTTTTACATCGTGCAGGGCAAAACCTACGACGAGGCCTCCATCACCAGCTTTGCCGACCGCATGGGCCGCAACTATACCGAAGAACAGAAAGCGGCCTACGCCGAAGTGGGCGGCACGCCGCACCTGGATGGCGGCTATACCGTTTTTGGTGAGGTGATCGAGGGCATGGAGGTGATCGACAAAATCGCCGCCGTCTCCACCGACCCGCGCGACCGTCCGGTGCAGGATGTGACCATGCGCATGGAACTGCTCAAGCCGGAAAAGTGGGGCAAAATCCAAAAGGAAATGGGCAACTGAGCCTGACTTTATTCAATCTCAGCGTTCCTACCCGTCATGGATTTCCCCTTTATCCTTACCCGCTACGGCCACTTTTTGGGCATCCTGGCCATCGCATCTGCCCTGGTGTCCGAACACCTGCTCATCAAGGAGCGCATGTCCCGCAAGGAGCTTAGGCGGCTCTTCATTGTGGACGGCATTTACGGATTTGGCGCCATTCTTGCCCTGACCTGCGGCTTGATCCTCTGGTTGGGCATAGGCAAGCCGGCTGAGTATTACTCCAGCAACGGTTTGTTCCACGTCAAGCTTACGCTTTTTGTGATCATGGGCTTATTGTCCATTGCACCCACGCTGTTTTTCCGGCGCGAAAGCAAAGGCCAGCCCGATGAAATGGTCGACGTGCCCAAGCGCCTGGTCATGTTCCTGCGCATGGAGCTGCTGATTGTTTTCATTATGCCTTTGCTGGGCAGCCTGATTGCCTGGGGCTGATCCGGTTTCAACCGTTTTTCAAAAACCGCATTTCAAACGGCATGACTCTGCACCGCTCGTTTCGCTTTTCTGCCTTGCTGACCGCGCCTGTACTGTTGGCCTTTGTTTTCGCTTTTGCCGGCTGCGCCGGCGAAAGCAATTCCTCCAAATCCGCGTCCGATTCAGGCTCCAGCGGGCTGTACGGCAGCGGCAGTTACGACCACAGCAAGGCTTCGGCCAAATCCGACGTCAAGGACCACGAGGGCCCCGAAACCCTGGTGGAAATCGAAACGCCCTACGGCACGATGACCGCCAAGCTGTACAACGGCACGCCGCGGCACCGCGCCAACTTCATCAAGCTGGCCAAGCAGGGCTACTACGACAACCTGCTCTGGCACCGCGTCATCCAGGGTTTCATGATCCAGGGCGGGGACCCCGAGTCGCGCGAAGCGGCGGCGGATGCGCAGCTCGGCCAGGGCGGCCCGGGCTATACCGTTCCGGCGGAAATCGATCCGCGCTACATCCACAAAAAGGGCGCGCTTTCCGCCGCCCGCCTGGGCGACCAGGTCAACCCCAACCGCGCATCGTCGGGCTCGCAGTTCTACATCGTGCAGGGCCGGGAACAAACAGACAAAACGCTGCGTGGTTTTGACCAGCGGCTCAACTATTCGGGGCCGCAAAAAGAAACCTATTATAACGTGGGCGGCACGCCCATGCTGGATGGCCAGTACACCGTCTTTGGCGAGGTCATTGACGGACTGGACATCATCGATAAGATTGCGGCCGTGCAAACCGGCCCGCGCGACCGCCCGGTCAAAGACGTGTGGATGAAGGTGCGCGTATTGGACGAATAGCGTCCGGTTGGTAGCGCCTGTGCGCAGTGAAACGCACGACGGCGTCCCGCAAATGCAAAAACCGCCAGGATCCCCTATGTCCCTACGCGTTGTCTCTTACAACATCAACGGCATTCGTGCGGCCACGCGCAAAGGCCTGCTGGATTGGCTCAATGACGACGGCGCCGATGTGGTCTGCTTCCAGGAGTTGAAGGCCTGGCCGGAGCAGTTCGACACCTCGGAATTTGAAGCCCTGGGTTATGCCTGCCATTGGCTGCCTGCCGAAAAGAAGGGGTACAGCGGTGTGGCCATCCTCAGCAAGCGGCCTTTGGACCGCGTGGTGCGGGGCACCGGTGCGCGCATCTACGACGTGGAGGGCCGGGTCATCCGCGCGGATATCGGGGATGTGAGCATCGTCTCGGCTTACCTGCCGTCAGGCTCTTCTTCCGAACACCGCCAGGCGGTCAAGATGAAATTCCTCAAGGTGTTCCAGCGCTATCAAAAAGCGCTTCGCGCGGAGCGCCCCAATGTGGTCATCACCGGCGACTTCAACATCTGCCACCGGCCCATCGACATCCACGATCCGGTCTCCAACAAGAATTCCTCCGGCTTCCTACCCGAAGAACGGGCCTGGATGGACCGCTATTTCAAAACGGGCATGGTGGACAGCTACCGCCACTTTGAACCCGAAACCCCGGACCGCTATACCTGGTGGTCGTACCGCGCTGGCGCGCGAAAGCGCAACAAAGGCTGGCGCATCGATTACCAAACGGTCTCCGAGGCCCTGGCGCCCCGCTTGTTGGCCGCCGGCATCCTGCCCGATGCCATGCATTCGGACCATTGTCCGACCTTCACGGTGTTGGACGTTTGAGGCGGAGCCTGTTCGGCCGGCTTCTGGCGCGTCCCATGCACCGGGCAGATCGTCCTCCCGGACCATTACTGTAGAATTTTCCTATCCATGAACCAACCTGCGCACCGACCCGCCCGCCGGATCACCTGGCACACGATTTTCCGCATCCTGATCCTGCTCATGACGGGGACCTATCTGGCACCCAGCTGCAGCAGCAGCGAAGGCGGCTCGGAATCGGGCAGCGTGGACTTCCCGGACGTCACCCTGCAAATCAACTCCGGCGGTGGCCGCAACGAACAGGTGGCCGAAGCCGTGCAAAAGATGCTGCAGGAGAACCTGGGCGTGAACGTGCAGATCCAGCAAGTGGAATTTGCGCAGCATTACGAGAACCTGGAGTCCGGCAAGGCGCGCTTCTGGCGGGCCGGTTGGGTGGCCGATTACCCGGACCCGGAGAACTTCCTCAACCTGTTGTACGGCCCCCATGTGCCGGCGGAACTGAGCGCCAACAGCTACGTGAACTCGGTGCGCTACCAGAACGCCGAGTTTGACGCCAAACTGGAAGAAGCCCTGCGCACCACCGACGAGGCCCAGCGCATGCAGCTCTACAAGGAGGCCGACCAGATCCAGCTCAACGATGCGGCCATCCTGCCGTTGTACTACAACGTCTACCACCGCCTGCTGCAGCCCTACGTGCGCAACTTCCCGCAGAACGCCATGGAGTACCGCCTCTTCCACGAGGTGTATTTCGAACCCATGGAAGGCAACCCGAACAACGAGGACCTCACCGAACTGCCGGGCGGGCGGTATTCCGGCGGCATTTTCCGCTACAACGCCACTGAGTACCTGCGCTCCATGTTCCCGCTGAACGTCTCCGAAGTGGTGGGCCACCGGATCACCAACCAGATCTACGAAGGCCTGGTCAAACTCAACCAGAAAACGTTGGCCGTGGAGCCGGCCCTGGCCCATACCATCGACATCTCCGAGGACGCCACGGTCTACACCTTCAACCTGCGCAAGGGCGTGCGCTTCCACGACGACCCCTGCTTCCCGAACGGCAAGGGCCGCGAAGTGACCGCACGCGATTTTGAATACTGTTTCCGCCAGCTGCTCACCCCGGACGGCGCCAACAAGGGCTTCACCTTTGTCAAGGACCGCATCAAAGGCGGCGCGGCATTCTACGATGCCAACGGCACCAAAAACCCCGACGCACCGGAACTGCCGGGTGTGGAAGTGGTGGACGACTATACCTTCCGCCTGACGCTCAACGAACCCTTTGCGGCCATCGAAGGCATCCTGGCCATGCCTTTCTGCCAGGTCTGGCCCAGGGAAGCCTACGAAACCTATGGCCTGGACATGCGTATCAAAGCCGTGGGAACCGGTCCTTTTGTGCTGCGCAAAGTGAAAGAAAACGACAACGTGGTGCTGGTCCGCAACCCGAATTATTGGGGCAAGGATGAAAACGGAAACCAACTGCCCTACCTGGACGGCATCAACGTGCGCTTCATTTCCGAAGAGAAAAGCGAATTGCTCTCCTTCCAGCAGGGCGAGTTCGACCTCAAATTCCGCCTGCCCATCGAGATGTACGACGAGATCGTGGACCGCGCCTCCGGCGAACGCCAACTCACCGAGCCCTACGCCAAATACCAGCTGCAGTACACGCCCAACATGACGGTGGAGTACTACGGCTTCCTGCATCCCGACCCGGATGACGTGTTCAACAACAAGCTGGTCCGCGAGGCCTTCAACTACGCCATCGACCGGCAGAAGCTCTGCGACTACGTCACCAAGGGCACGGCCGACCCGGGCAACTACGGCATCGTGCCGCCCGCTTTTGGCGCCTATCCGGCGAAGGAACTCCAGGGCTATTCCTTCGACCCCGACCGCGCACGACACCTGCTGACGGAGGCGGGGTACAAGTGATGGGTTGGGGATGGTTCAGTCCCCCAGTTCGAAGCGGAATTGTTTGCTGAACATGACGGCGACAGGCGTATCGCCAATACGGCCGGGCGTCCAGTCCGGGCTTAATCGGAGTACGCGCAGGACTTCTTCGTCCATGCCCCAGCCGATGCCTTTGGTGACTTTGGCGTCCACCAGTTTCCCGTTGCGGTCGATGGTGAACACTACGGTGACGGAGCCTGATACGCCGACATCTAAAGCAGCGCTCGGATAACGCAGGCGCTTGCGGAGCCAATTGTTCAAGTCTTCTGGAAACTGCGGGTTGACGTCCGCCCGCTTGAAGACCTGGTTTCCAAGACCAAGGTCGTCGGGATCTTCCACATCGCCTTCTTCTCCAAATGGATTGGGGATGGGTCCCAGATCGGTTGGGTCAAGCAGGTCGGGCTGCTCATCCACCGCCAACAAGTCGTTGGACTGCAAAGTGTTCACCACCGGCGCAACCACCGGACGCGCTGAGCTGGGAATGGTTTTGGCCTTGGCGCGCTGGTGCGCCGTACGCGGCGTCTCTTCCAACACATGGAAGGTGATGTCGTCGTCGCTTGGCTGCGGCGGTGGTGCCGGTCCGGTCGGCACCTTCCAGGTGAAGGCCCATTGCAGCATGGCGATGCTCACGCAAAGCCCGATCAAAAAGCGAATCGAGCGTTGCCGGCGGTCTTTGGTCACCATCAACTGCACCGTTTGCGCGTCGGTGTTCGCTTGCGTTGTGGTGTGTTCCGGCTTTCTTTTGGTCGGTTTTTGGATCCTCGGCATGGCGTTTTGGTTTTGGTCTTCAGCAATAGGATGCCGCTTCACCCGGCATTCCACACCAAAACGCGCAGATGTTGTTCGCCCGTATGGGCGAAAAACGAATTGACACAAACTTGACGAAGTCGCAGAAGGCCCGCATTGCAGGGCCATCGGGCATGGCGGCGCTTGAAGCGGCTACGCGCGCAAGGCGTCCAGCTCCGCCTGCAGGTTCTCCCGGGCACGCGGTTCACGCGCCGTTCGAAAATGTTCCGTCTTGAAGATGTGCTGCATGGCCAGGAAATGTTTCAGCACGTTTTTCCTTCCCGGTTTGTACAGGGCGTCGGGAAACATGGAATACTCAGCACG
Organism: Bacteroidia bacterium; assembly: GCA_030432405.1. Taxonomy (GTDB): domain Bacteria; phylum Bacteroidota; class Bacteroidia; order Chitinophagales; family BACL12; genus WGOA01. Next base: position 18,696 of record JAUIHG010000042.1, read on the forward strand.
GATCTTCCGAGTATAGGCCGCATACGCCTCCGGCGAATCCCCAAGGATGGCCAGGTCCATGTCCAGCAGGAAGCAGGTGTCCTGATCCTGGGCATCGGCGTGGTCTTTGGTGGCCATGATTTGATGTGTGCAGGCCTGGATGCGTGCTTCAGGATAGCCCAAACGCTTCAGACGAACCCGTGCTGTTTCGGCACTCTTGGCTTCATTGTCTTTTCGGGCCGCATCGTAGACCACGTCGTGGTAGAAAATCGAAAAAAGGAGGGTATCCGGATCGGTCAAAAGTGCATGGCAATCCCGGGCCAAGTTGGCCATATACAGGATGTGGTCCAGGTTGTGGTAATGCCGCTTGGGACCGGAATACTGGACGGTGATTTCCTCCCACAAGGTTTGTTGCAGGCTGTGGTCATCTGTTTGGGCGCCAACAAGGCGGGTCCACACTGGCCTGAGCTGGTCGGAAGCCTGCATGACCCGGCTTAGTGCAGGACCACCGGCAGGCTCTGCCGCGCATTGCCGGCACGGAGGACCAGGTTGTAGCGACCGGCAGGCAGGTCTTCGAGATCCAGGCGGCGGTTCATGGGCTGTCCCGCAGGCGATTCCTGCCAGGTGCGGACGCTGCGGCCTAGGGCATCCACCAGTTCCAGCGCTACGGCGGCATCGCCGAGCGGTTGGCCCTGCAGTTGCACAAAGTCGGCGGCCGGGTTGGGGTAGAGCTGCACGTTTTCAAGCACCGGGGCTGCAATGCTGGTCCCCGTTCCGAGGTCGCGCACCGAGTCCATGTAGGCAATGCGGCTCACCTGGCTGATGCCGGCCACTTCCTGCACGTCGATTTGCAGCAGCGGAATGCCGTGGCCATTGCCGAACCAGCGGTATTCGATGGTGCGGCGTTCGATGACAAAATCGCCCAGGCCGCCGGTCAGCGAATCGCGGATGTCGATCTCGGAACGGTGGCGCAAGACGTCAAAGGTGCCGTAGGGCGTGATGAGGGTGCCCCAGCCGTCCACTTCGTTGCTGCGGAAACGCTCTTCGAGCACGCCGCCAACGCCTGGAACGGCCAGTTCAAAAACACTGGCGTCGGTGTCCGTGTCGCCAAAGTTCATCGGCAGGCGGAACCAGATGTCCGAATTGTCAAACGCAATAGGCAGGGGCACGCCGCCAACTTTTCCGGCCAGCGCCACTTGGGCAAACTGGCTGCTGCTGGAGGCATAAAAGTTGAACGCGTCTTCCAAGGGGATATCCGCCAGTTCCGGAACCGGAACGTCTTGCGCAACGTCCGAGATGCCGAACAAGAGGAAATACAAGATGTCCGTGGACGTCGGGCTGACCCAGTTTTCGACGTTTTGGGCTACCGGATTTAGGCTCGAAAAGTCCCAGGTGAAATTGGCGCCCGTGGGCGTTGGATCCAGGAACAGCAGTGTGTCGGCCAGGCTGGTGCGGTAGCTGCCCCCCGAAAACGGCATGTCCGCACTGGTGATGGTGATCTGGGCATTGCCGGCAAAAGGCAACACAGCCAGCAGCAGCACTGCCGGGAAGAAAGCGGTCAATCGGTTTTGCATAACCCTGTAAATCTCCCGCGAAAAGCCCACACAAACGAATGGCCCTCCAACACCATGCGTGTGGGTTGCTGCGTGGTTGCACGCGATCGGGATGCTTCAAGCCTGTCCGCCGCTGGCAGCGCGCTCCAAACGGTCGTTCACGGCCGGAGCCAGACCGGGGTTTTCCGGGTCCACGGGCAGGCGTTCGGCCAGGATGGCGTCCAGCGGTCCTTCGGCATCGCGCCAGCGGTCGAATTCGCGCAGGATGGCAAAAAGCCGTTGCGCGGCCACCGTCGGATTGCCTGCCGGCGAAAGCACCCGCGCCAGTTTCCAGGGGCCCGGGACGCGGGCGCGGAAAGCGAGCAGACCGAGGCGGGCGTTCGCCGGATAGGCGGACAGCATGGCTTCGGGGTCCCCGAGCTGCAGCGGTACGCGCGGGGCGTAGTGGCTCTTGAGCTGCCCGGGCGCGCGCGGATTGCCCGAGCGGTTGAGCTGCAGTTGCGCTGGCCCCACGGCATTTTCGATGCGGTCCAGCGACAGACCACCCAAGCGGTAAACCACCGGGTTGCGGCCGTCCGGAAAGCCGACGATGGTCGATTCCAGGCCCACCTTGCAGGTGCCGCCGTCCAATACGCCGGCAATCTTGTCGGCAAGCTGCTCGAGCACATGCGCGGCGGTGGTGGGGCTGACATAGCCGAAGGGGTTCGCGCTGGGCGCGGCCAAGGGAAAGCCGATGCGGCGCAGCAGTTCCCGGGTCAGCGGATGGTCCGGCACGCGCAGGGCCACGGTGTCCAGGCCGCTGGTGACCAGGTCCGGCACGCGGGGATTGCGCGGCAAAACCAGGGTAAGCGGCCCGGGCCAGATGGCGTCGGCCAATTCCAGGGCCTTGTCCGGCACGCGCTCCGCCACTTGCTGCAGTTGGCCGGTGTCGGCGATGTGCAGGATCAGCGGGTCAAAACTCGGCCGCCCCTTGGCCTCGAAAATCGAAGCCACCACCCGCTGGTCAAATCCGTTGCCCGCCAGGCCGTAGACCGTTTCGGTGGGAATGGCCACGAGTTTGCCTTCGCGCAACAGCGCGGCCGCATCATCGGGACGGTGGAGGAGCAGGGTGTGCATGGGGGCTTCCGTAGGCGCCGCTAAGGTAGAAGGAAGGGAAGGTATCTTGGCGGCATGTCGCGAATCCTTGATGCGCAGGATCCGGTCGAGCA
>JAUIHG010000043.1 GCA_030432405.1 Bacteroidia bacterium
CAGCCGCGACCGCCGGACCTTGATTTTGGCCATGGAAAGCTGGGATTCGGAAGGCGGCAAAGACCTCTACGTGTCCTTCAGCGACGACGAGCTGCATTTCAGCCGCCCGGTGTCGATGGGTTTTGCCATCAATTCCGGCGGGCAGGAAATGGCGCCCTTCCTCTCCGACGACGGGCGGCACGTGTTTTTCTCCTCCGATGGCTTTCCGGGCTACGGGGGGCAGGACGTGTTTGTGTCCGAACGCCTCGACGATTCCTGGACGCGTTGGTCAGCGCCCGAAAACCTCGGGCCTTCGGTCAACTCGCCGGCCTGGGACGCCTACTTCTACTACCATGCGGGTACCGACCGCGCGTATCTGGCTTCCAACCGGGGCAACATCGCCAACGAGGACCTCTACGAGATTGTCATGACCCCGCAACGCGATGGGGAGCGGCAAAAACAGCTGTTGGAAGCGCGGGAGGCCCAACGCCAGGAACAGCTTTCGGACATCGGCTGGTCGGCCGAAGACGTCATTGCTGCCCGCCGCGCGCAAGCGCGCGAACAGGGCGATGCCTGGGCCCTGGCCGAGGCCAATGCACGGGCGGTGGATGCCGGTCCGGACGGATCCGCAACGTCGGATGCTGTGGCCACTGCCGATGCCGGCAACGGCAGCTCGGATGGCGGCAACGGATCGGGCGCCGAAAACGGCGCGGGGCAGCGTAGGGCGGGCAGTGGAGATGCCGGCGGTTCGGATGTTGACGGCTCGGTTGGCAGTAGGGCAGCCGGAAGCTCCGGCAGCACCCCGGAAGCAGCCCGGCGCCGCGCGTCCAACGGACAAACGGACCTGGATGGCCGCCCTTCGGGCAGCGCCGGCATGGCGGGTGTGGCCACAACGGCAGAGGCTTTGCTTTCGCCGGCCGGCGAAGACGGCCAGGCGGCTTACCGCTCGATGGATCCGGCAAGCGGCAGCGGCACAGGCCTGCCCGTACAGACGGCAACGGGGAATGCTGCGCAGCCAGATGCGGAAAATCACCTGGCATCCGGCAACGGAGCGCGCATGAACGCCACACAGGCAGACGCCGAACAGGCGGAGCCGGGCAACGGCAACACCCGAGGCGGCCGTGCAACGGACACAGCATCCGGTCCTGATGGCATGCCGTCCGGTACGTCCACGGGCGCTAGGCCTGGTTCGACGCGGCAGGCGCACACCGATGCGGAGGCCCTTGCCCTTCGCCGCGCAAGCGGCACGGACGCTGCACAAGCGGAGGGGTACGCACGAGACCAGCAGCCAGGCCAAGCGCCCGTCCAGCCGCAGTCCGACCTGACCGCCTCCTCGCCAACCCTCCATCCGGCTGCATTGGACGCGCGAACGCGCTATGCCGAAGGCGTACCGGCGGATTTTGTCGACCCCCGATTCACCCAGGCTGAAGGTGGTGAAGACGCGTGGCGCAACGCCCCCTTGCCGGAAATCGACAGCTCCCCGGCACAGGCCGCCAACGCGCAAGCGGCCGTGCTCGACCCGGCGCAGGCGGCAGGCCTGGAGCGCAAGCCGGCGGCAAGCCCCAACCCCTGGAATACCGACGAAACGGCATCCGACCCGGCCGGAGCCTTTGGCTGGGAAGCCTCGCCGCCTCGTCCGCAAACGGCTGCAGAGCGCGAAGCCGCCTTACAGGGCCTGCCCTTGCCGGAACGCGCACGCCTGCAAGGCCTGACCATGGACAGCAGTGCTTTGGCCAGCCTCCAGCAAAGCCAAACGGATGGTGCAACGGAGCAAACAGCGTCAACCCAGAATGCTCTGGGTCCATACGGCCAAAACCAGCCCACCGCCGATGGTCTGTTGATCCTCTACGGCGGGGTGTACAATGCCGTGGATGGAACAGCCGTGACCAGCCGTATCGCCTTTCACGCGCCTGAAAAGGGCCGCATCGACATGCAAACGGACAGCTCCCGCGCGTTTTACACCGTGGGCGTCCGCCGGGGACAGCCGCAGGAGGTCGTTGTGCAGGCACATGGCTATTTCACCGAACGGTTCCGATTCACACCGCGCGATCCCGAAGGCAAGGGGCGTGTCCGCGAAGACTTTGAGCTCATTCCCATCCGGGAAGGCCAGACGATTTCGCTGGACAACATCTACTTCGACGTCAACAGCTCGGTGCTGCAGCCGGAGTCCTTTACCACACTGGACCGCTGGGCGGAAATCCTGTCCAACCACCCCGGGGTGGTGGTCCAGGTGCAGGGCCATACCAACAACCTGTGCAGCCCCCGCTTCTGCCAGGAATTGTCCCAGAAACGGGCGCGTTCGGTCAGCCAATACCTGGCCGAGCGGGGCGTGGCGCCGGGCAGCCTGCGCTTCCGCGGATTTGGGTCCAAGAGCCCTGTTGCAGACAACAACAGCACAAAGGGCCGCGCCAAAAACCAGCGCGTGGAACTCAAAATCCTCAAGGCCCAATAAGCGCCTGACCCTCAGCCGCCTGCGTGGGTTGCAGAAGCACGGACCTGTGGATGGGTCAGTACACGCCAGGGCGGTGGAAGAAGGCCATTGCCGGGCGCTATGGACGCCGTTTACTTTGCCCAACGGCATGGCTCTGTACCCCCAATCCAGCACCTCTCGGCACGCTGCACGGCCATGGCCCGGTTTGCAGGTGCTGCTCCTGCTGGCCATGCTGGGCGGATTTGGTGAGGCCCCGTCCTTGCAGGGTCAATCCGGCGCCTCCGGCGAAAACCGCCCCCCCCAACCGGAAGCCGGCCCATCCAACGCTGTGGAAAGCCCCTCGGCCGGCATGCTGGCCGAACCCCTCTTTGACGATGCCGCCGAGGCCCTGGAAGACGACGCAGCCGGCGGCAAATGGCTTTGGGCCGACCGGGTATTGGCCTTCAGCTCCCAGGCCGGCAAACCCGCCTTCGCCGCACGGCAAATCCTCGGCGAACCCCAGGCCTACCCCAACGGGGGCTCCTGCGGTTGTGCCTGGGCGCCCGAACCCTGGGACGAAAACCGCGCCTTCACCCAACGTACGGATACAGCTCATGTGGAACGCATCCGGGTCGGCTTTGCCGAAGGCCGCAAAATCCGCCGGGTCTGGATAGCCGAAAGCCACCGGCCGGGTGCCGTCCGTAGGGTCTGGGTGCATGGCAGCGGCCGGGAAAAGGATTTGGTCTACGAACGCGGGCCCCAGACCAGCCGGCAAAGGGCTGCCCTGCCGGCATCCCGCTTGCTGGGCATCGAACTGGCCAGGACCAAATTCCGCGTTTCCTCGGTCAGCCTGGAATTGGATGCCCGCATCGAAGCACCTCCGGAAATTGACGGGGTGGCCATTTCCAGCTCCCGCAAGGAGCCGGAATTTCCGATCCGCCTGGCCGAAGACAAGCCCATCTTCGGGAATGCACAGGACGCTGGCCCGGCCCTCAACAGCGCTTTTGCCGAACTGATGCCGCGTTTTTCACCGGATGGGCGGGTGCTGTTTTTTGTTCGCAAAGACCATCCGCAGAACTACGGCGGCTTTTTCAACGACGACATCTGGGTGAGCCGAAAAGGAACGGAAACGGTAATAAAGACCGATCGTTCCAAAACAGCAGATACAACCGAAGCTTCCAATCAGAACGACTATTCCAAACCGGATATAGATTCCGGAACCGCACTTCGGAACGACCGTTCCAATACCGACTGGCCCACTGCTGAATGGGCTGGTCCTCCACTGAACGACGCCCGCCACAACAACCTGGTCGGCATTGATGCCGAAGGCGTGATGACCCTGACCGGGCGCGTGCTCGAAGACGGCAAACCGGCACCGGGCCTGCACCAGCGCTTTTCAGTCGGGGACCGCTGGAGCCCTGCGATGAACCTCGACATCGAAGGGTATTTCAATGCCTCGCCCTATGCCGAATACCACATGAGCCGGGACCGGCGCGTGTTGGTGATGAGCATCGAACCGGTGGATACCCGCGGTGGACGGGACCTCTACGTCAGCCTTTCTCAGGACCAGATCCACTGGTCCGCCCCGCAGAACCTCGGCCCGGTGCTCAATACGGGTGGGCATGAAATGGCGCCCTGGCTTTCGCCCGACGGGCGAACCCTGTACTTCAGCTCCAACGGGCACCGCGGCTTTGGCGACCAGGACATCTTCCGCAGCATCCGGCAGGGCAGCGGTTGGACCGATTGGAGCGCTCCGGAAAACCTGGGGCCCATGGTCAACGGCGCGGCCTGGGAAAGCCACTACGCCGAAACGCCGGATGGCCGCGAAGGCTGGTTTGTGCGCGTCCGGGATGCCCTGGGCAATACCGACCTGATGCGCGTGCCGCTGGCCGAAGACGCCTTGCCCGCACCGGAAGACCAGCCCGTGGCGGAAGAAATGCCTGCCGGCCCGCCCGCCTTTGCCGACCAATTCCTGCTGTTCGGTTACGTCAAAGACGGCGGCACCGGACGCTTCATTCCCGAGGCGCAGTTGCGTTTTGTCCGCGCCGAAGACAGCAGCAGGCAAATCGCAGTGGCGGTGCAAAACGCGCAGTACCAGCTGCGTTTTGAAACTGCCGTGGATGCCCGCGTAGAGATTCGCGCCGAAGGCTATCCCACCCGCAGCGTCCAGCTGCGCATCGACGATCCGGGCAGCCGGGGTGTGCGGCGCCGGGATTTTGTGGTCTTCGCCGAAGGCGAACAACCCGAAGCACCGGAACCGATGCTGGCCAGCGGCAGCACCACGCGCATCGATGGGCTGCAGTTCCGCGTCAACTCCAAGGTCATTGCCCGCGAGAGCTATCCGGCCCTGCGGGATTGGCTTGAAGCGCTGCTGGCCGAACCGGAGTGGCGCATCACCCTGGAAGGCCATACCAACAACCGCTGTGCACCGCGCTACTGCGAAAAACTCTCCAAGGCCCGCGCCAAAGCGGTGGCCCAATGGATGATCGACGAAGGCCTGGACAAAGACCGGATTGCCTGGCGCGGTTTTGGAGCCGGGAAACCCATTGCCGATAACGAAACCGAAGCCGGCCGGAAGCGCAACCAGCGCGTCGACATCCGGGTGCATTGAGCCCGTTTATGCCATCCGGTAGCCTTTAAGCCCATTTCCCTTCCCCGTGCCTTTCCGCTGCCCATCACGCTCCCTTGTTTGTCCCATCCTCCATCGGATGGGTATGTGCCGCCAAGGCCCTGCGGCAGTGCGCTTTCATAGTCCACTGCTGTTGTGCGTTGCTGCCATCATGGTCCTGACGGCCCTGCCTATGCGGGCACAACCCACGGCGTATGGTCCCATCGGCAAATCCGAGGCAGGGCTCGAAAACACCCGCTACTCGGCTCATCGAAAAGCGGCTGTGCTGGACGGGCCGCAGCACACCCACCGTGGAGGATCCGCTACTCCGGACCGCCGCATGGGTCCGCTGGCACCGAGCGACAGCCTGCCGCCGGAACAAGCCCCTCCTCCCCCGTTGTCGGCCGTGCGCGCTCAGGGCGTGCAATACCAGATCGATCTGCCGGAAATGGACAGCCAAAACCTGGACGTTCAATGGGCCGACCGGATTGTCGGCTTTTCCTCCCAGGGCAGCCAGAAGGTCTTTTCGGCCAAACAGGCGTTGGGCAAACCCAACGTCCTGCCGGCGGCGGGCATCTCTGCGGTAGCCTGGATGCCGGACATGCGCAGCACCCTGCCCGAGCAGTGGATCAAGGTCGGCTTTGCCGATCCGCAACATGCACAGCAAGTCATCGTGGCCGAAAACAGCCGGCCGGGCAGCATTTTGGCGCTGTACCTGTTTGACCGCAACAACAAGCCTTTCCCCGTCTGGTTCCGCCCGGACAGCATGCCCTTCCGCGCACAGGGCGTCAACCGCAGCCGGGCCTTTCACATCCGTTTTCCGCGCACCGAATTCAAGGTGTACAGCGTCCTGGCCGTACTTAGGGACACCGACACCCTCGGCCTGCACCAGATCGATGCCATCGGCCTGGCCGACCACCAAGAAGCATGGACCCCCTACATCCGCCGCGCCCCGGACGACGCCTTCCCCGGCCAACCCGAAAACCTGGGCCCGCAGATCAACTCGTTTTTTGATGAGGTCTTTCCGGTGATTTCGCCCGACGGGCGAACCCTGTATTTTGACCGCAAGAACCACCCCCACAACCTGGGCAACGGCATCAACGACGACATCTGGGTCTCCACCCTGGACAGCAGCATCGGCAGCTCCGGCAATGCAGCGCACAAGGGCTGGACCCGCGCCCGCAATCTGGGCAAACCGCTCAACAACCCCCAGCACAACTTTGCCTGTTCCATCAGCCCGGACGGCAATACCCTGCTGCTCGGTAATGCCTACAAACGCAACGGCACGATGGGCGAAGGCCTGTCCATGGCCCGGCGGGACAGCCTGGGTTGGGGCTATCCGGAAGAACTCATCCTGCGGGATTTTTACAACCGCGACCGCTTTGCGGAGTTCCAGCTGGCCGCCAACGGCAAGGTCATCCTCATTGCCATTGAACGCCACGACGGCCTGGGCAAACGCGACCTCTACGCCAGTTTCAGCATGCCGGACCGCACCTGGTCGGCACCCCTGCACCTCGGCGAGCAGATCAACAGCGCCGGACTGGAGATGTCGCCCTTCCTGGCCTCGGACATGCGGACCCTGTATTTCAGTTCCAACGGCTTTCCCGGCTACGGCTCCAACGACATGTTTGTCACGCGCCGCCTGGACGAAAGCTGGCAAAACTGGTCGGAACCGGTCAACCTCGGCCCGCAGGTCAACAGCCCGGGGATCGACGCCTATTATACCCTGCCCGCCTCCGGCGAATACGCGTATTACGCCTCATCCGAGAAAGCCATCGGCCGTACAGACATCTTCCGCATTCCCCTTCCCGAAGACCTCCAACCCGACCCCGTGGTGCTCTTGTCCGGCACGGTGGTGGATGCCGAAAGCGGGCAACCGATTGCCGCGGACATAGGCTATTGGGACCGCGATGCCTACGCCGAGATCGGCGAAGCCCATTCGCGCCTGCCCGACGGGCGCTACCAGGTCAGCCTGCCCTACGGGCGCACCTACGCCTTCCGCGCTGAAGCCGAAGGCTACTTTGCCCTTGGGGCCAGCATCGACCTGCGCACCGTGGACGAGTACCGGGAAATTGAACGCAACATCGAACTGGTTCCCCTGCAGCCCGGTCGCGTGGTGGAATTACGGGAGCTCTTTTTCCAGGCCAACAGCGATTCCATTTTGCCGGCCAGCCGGGGAGAATTGGAACGTTTGTTCCAAATGCTGAAGGACAACCCGGGCATCCGCATCGAAATCGGGGGGCATACCAACGATTTGTGCAGCGAAGCCTATTGCCGGGAGCTTTCGCGCAAGCGCGCCAAACGGGTGGCCGAATTCCTCTATGCCCGCGGGGTGAACCGTTTTCAGGTCCGCTGGATCGGCTACGGCAGCAAAAAGCCGATTGCCGACAACGCCACCGATGAAGGCCGCAGCCGCAACCAGCGGGTGGAATTCAAGGTGCTGAGCAACGAGGAGCAGGAATAAGGGTTCAGGGCCTCGGCGACCATCCTTGTGCGGCAAAAGGACCGTGTACAGCTCTAGATTGATGGAGGGTAGATTTATGGGCATTTTAGCGCCTTCGGCCGCGGCCGAACGCATTTCATCCTCCGAGCCATGTCCTCAGCCCATACCCCGGACTCCCCCTCCACGCAAACGGCAGCACAAACGGCCAGCCACCCCCTGGACCTGGCCCAGCGCATCAGTGCGCTATCGGAATCGGCCACCATCGCCATGGCCAACCGCAGCCGGGAGCTGCAGGCTCAGGGCAAGGACATCATCAACCTGAGCCTGGGCGAACCCGACTTTGGCACCCCGGACCACATCGGGGCGGCGGCCAAGCGGGCCATCGACCAGGGCTGGACCCATTACACCCCCGTTCCCGGCTATGCCGATGTGCGGGAGGCCATTGCGCGGAAGTTCCAGCGCGAAAACGGGCTGCCCTACGAGGCCGGGGATATTGTGCTCAGCACGGGGGCCAAACAGAGCATCGCCAATGCCATTGCCTGCCTGGTCAATCCCGGCGACGAGGTCATCCTGCCCGCCCCGTTTTGGGTGAGCTATGAAGCCATGGTGCAGCTCGCCGGAGGCGTGCCCGTCATCATCCCCACGGGCATCGAACACGGCTACAAAATCACGCCGGAACAGTTGCAGGCGGCGCTGACGCCCCGCAGCCGGGTGCTGCTCTTTTCGAGCCCCTGCAATCCTTCCGGCTCGGTGTACACCGAAGCCGAACTCGAAGGCCTGGCCGCCGTAGTACGCACCCACCCCAGCCTGTTTTGCATCTCCGACGAGATCTACGAGCGCATCAATTTCAGCGGCGCCCATGCCAGCCTGGCCACCCTGGAGGGCATGTTCGAGCGCACGGCCACGGTCAATGGCCTCAGCAAGGGCTATGCCATGACCGGCTGGCGCCTGGGCTACCTGGCCGGTCCTCCGGCGCTGGTCAAGGCCTGCACCAAATACCAGGGCCAATTCACCTCCGGCACCTGCTCGATTGCACAAAAAGCCGTCATCGCCGCGCTGGAGGGCGACCAGGGCCCCACCGAATCCATGAAGGCTGCCTTCCTGCGCCGCCGGGACGCCGTGGGCAAAGGCCTGGGCACGGTCCGCGGCTGGAAAACCAACATTCCCCAGGGTGCCTTTTACCACTTCCCCGATGTGAGCGCCTGGTTTGGCCGCCGTGCCGGCGAACGCGTGCTGCAAAACGCCGACGACGTGGCCATGTACCTGCTTGAGGAAGCCGGCGTAGCCCTGGTCTCCGGCACCGCCTTCGGCAGCCCCAACTGCATCCGCCTGTCCTATGCGGCCTCCGATGCCGACCTGGAAAAGGCCGTGGAACGCATTCGCCGGGCCGGCGAAAACCTGGATTGGCCCGCGGCCTGAAACCGAGCAAAGCCGCTTGAAGCCGCACCACGCTGCCTGAACCCACGCCAAGCCGCCGGGTAGCCGCGCCAGCCCTGACCCCTCTCTCCCATGCACGCCGAACTCGACCTCGACGGATTTTTTGAACGCATTGAGGACATGCCCATCCTGGTGGTGGGCGATGCGATGGTGGACGCCTACATCCGCGGGGATGTGGAGCGCGTTTCGCCGGAGGCGCCCGTTCCTGTGGTGCATGCCCATGAGCGCCAGGACCGCCTCGGCGGCGCGGCCAACGTGGCCCTGAACCTGGCGGCCATGGGTGCCGAGCCCCGGCTCTGCACGGTGCTCGGCGAAGACGACGCGGCCGGGCGCTTCCTGGACCGCATGAGCGCAAACGGCCTGCGCACCGAATGGGTGCTGCGCAGCAGCAAGCGCCAGACCACCGTCAAAACCCGCATCCTCTGCCGCAACCAGCAGATGATGCGCATCGACGAAGAAGTCACCCATGCACTGGACGCAGAAGACAGCGGCCGCCTGCTGGAAGGGGTCAAGGATGCGCTGGGCAACCGCAAAGTGCACGGCGCCATCCTGCAGGATTACGACAAGGGCGTGCTGCACGAAGGCACCATCGGACCGCTGAACAAGCTCTGCCACAAGGCCGGCCTGCCCATCTGCGTGGACCCCAAGCGCCAGCACTTTCACCTCTACCGCAACGTCGCCCTGTTCAAACCCAACCTGCGCGAGGTGCGCGATGCCCTGCCCGACCTCAACATCCAGGAGGACCCGGCCAGCCTGGACCAGGCCGCCCACGCCATCCGCGAGCGCCAGGACAATGCCGTGACCATGATTACCCTTGGTGCCAAAGGCATTTTCCTGCAAGTAGGCGGCAAGAGCCGTATTTACAAGGCCCATCGCCGCGACATCGCCGACGTATCCGGGGCCGGCGATACGGTCATTGCCGTGGCCGCGCTGGGCCTGGCTGCCGGACTCGACACGGCCGTTTGGGCCCGTTTGGCCAACCTGGCCGGTGGCCAGGTGTGCGAACACGTCGGGGTCGTACCCGTGGACCGCGACCGCCTGCGCGAAGAAGCCGCCAGGACCTTTGCCGCAGGATAATGCGGTGCAGCCAGGCGCTGTTCGGCTCGGTTTGTACAAAAGCGGCCCTCCGCCTAGCCCGAAACCGAAGGGTGTTTGGCCGGCTGCGGCGCATGCCGCCCCCACCACAGCGCCAGGCCCAGGCCCGAGAGGATGTGCCAGACGCCCCACCAGGCTGCTACCAGGGCCATGCCGCCCAGGGCTTCAAAATGGCCCAGCACAAGCACCAGGCCAAGGCCCGAATTCTGGATGCCGGTTTCGATGGCCAGGCTGCGGCGTTCCCGCGGTCCCAAGCCACCCAGCTGCGCCACCCCATAGCCCGTCATCAGGGCCAGGGCATTGTGCACCAGCACCAGGAGGAATACCACCGGCAGCCAGGCGCGGAAAAGGCCGCCATTGGCCAGCAGTGCTGCGGCCACAAAGCCCAGAAAGACCAGGATCGAGCCTTTGCGCATGGGCGCTTCGATGCGGGCGGCCCATTGCGGCCGCCAGGCGGCGAAGGCCATGCCCGCCACCAGGGGCAGGGCCAGCATGAGCAGCAGACTGGGCAACAGCTGCAGCGGATGCACGTCGATGGCCGCCAACAGACGGGCGCTTTCGCCCGGCAGGGCGCGCCCCCACAGCATGAAATTCAGCGGCGTGAGCACCAGGGCCAGCAGGCTGGAGGCCGCCGTGAGCGAAACCGACAAGGCCACATTGCCGCGCGCCAACAGGCTCATGAAATTGGACAGGTTGCCGCCCGGACAGCACGCCACCAGGAGCGCACCCAACGCAAGCGAAGGCGCGGGTCGCCAGGCGTGGATCAGCAATACCGTCAACGCGGGAAGCGCCAGAAACTGGGAAAAAAGCCCGGTGGCCACCAAACGCGGCTCCCGGGCAATCCGGAGGAAGTCTTCTTTCCGTAGGTTGAGGGCCACCCCGAACATGACCAGGGCCAGGCTGAGCGTCAACATGCCCATGCTCCCCGATCCAAACTCCAGCCGAACGGCATCCAGACCTGACGCCGCTGCATCTGCGCCTGCACGGGCCATGAGCTCCGTGTCGGCTAGCGCAGAAAGGTGGGACAGGGCTTCGCCGCCTGCGGCGAAGACAGGGGCTCCTGCCCCGGAACGGGATGCTTGGGCCTCCAACACGGCGCCAAGATGCCACAATCGCCAAACTTTTGGCCGGCAGGCCTGTTCGAGCAGCAAAAAGGCCGGATTTCTGCAAATCAGCACCGCTTACGCAACCAAACGAAGGGGGATGGTGTCGTGCTGCTTTAGCGGAGAAAAAATTCATACCTTGCAGAGAATCACCGGGATCGCATTGAATTTGTCTTTAATACGGCATGGCTAACAACGGATACAACCGGAATACAGATCCGGCCCTTGAGGGGCAGCAAGCAGCCGCTTTCCACACTTTGTCGCTGGAGCAGGCCGAAGGATATACCGTGGTTCGGCTGCAGCGGGAACCGGCCAATGCCATCAATGCCCTGATGGTGGAGGAATTGCGCCTCTGTTTTCAGGAATTGCGGGACAACGACCAGGTCCAGGGCGTCATTCTTACCGGCACACCCGGCTTTTTCAGCGCGGGTTTCGACCTCATCGAGCTGTACGATTACGACCGCCGCCAGATCCGCGATTTCTGGACGGAGTTTTTTGTGCTCATGGTCGAGCTGGTGGCCTTTCCCAAACCCCTGGTGGCCGCCATGACCGGCCATGCTCCCGCCGGGGGCTGCGTGCTGGGCTTCTGTGCGGACTACCGCATCATGGCCAAAGGGAATTTCAAGACCGGCATGAACGAGATTGCCGTGGGCATTGTGGTCCCCGATTCTCTTTTCAAGCTGTACAGCTACTGGATCGGCAACCGCCGCGCTTACCTCTTTTTGACCGAAGGCCGCTTGTTCACCACCGAAGAAGCGTTCCGCTACCAGCTCATTGACGAACAGGCCGAGCCCGAAGCGGTCATGGACCGTGCACGGGAAAAAATGGAAGCCTACCTGCGCTTCAACCCCCAGGCCTGGCAGAAGAGCAAACACCACCTCCGTCAGGAACTCATCCAGCACTTGCGCGTGGACTTTGACGTGTCCAACAAGGACACCCTGGACCAGTGGTGGGACCCGCAAGCCCGTGCCCTGTTGGCCGAAAAAGTGGCCTACCTCAAGGACCGCCGGCAGCCCAAAGGCGGCTCCGCCGAATCGGGGGCTTCGGGCAATGGCCGCAGCAGCCTCAACACGCCAGCGGCTAAAAGCGCCAAAAGCAAGGTGTACAAAGGACGTTGATCCGGCAACAGCCGAGCATCGGCAGACAGCCTCCCATGCGCCGATGGGGGCCACCGCACCGAGCGGCGCGGTTCAGGAACGCATGGCCTCCACCGGATCCATGCGCGAAGCCTGAATGGCCGGCAGAATGCCGAAGACCAGGCCCACCAGAGAAGAGACGATCACTCCGAAGAGGATGTTGCCCCCGGAAAGCACAAAGGGAAAGTCCACCGCCTTTTCCAGGATGCTCAACAGGCCCCAGACCATCAGCAGGCCGAGGCCACAGCCGACCAGGCACAACAGCACGGCTTCCAGCAGGAATTCGAGGAGCACAAAATGGTTTTTGGCGCCCAGGGCTTTTTTGATGCCGATCTGTGGCGTGCGTTCGCGCACCGAAACAAACATAATGTTGGCGATCCCGAATCCGCCCACCAAAAGCGCAAAGCCGCCGATCAGGAACCCGACGATGTTGAGCACCGAAAAGCTCTGCTTGAGCGCATTGGTGGCCACCGTCACCTCGTTGATGGAAAAATCGTCCTCTTCCTTCGGCGAGAGTTTTCGCGCGGAGCGCAACAGCGGAACAATCTCATCGATAACCGCCGCATTGCCCACCTTGGGATCGGCCTCCACCAGAATCATGTTGTCGGACATAGGGCCATCCAGGCGGCTGTAGCGGCGCAGGTATTCAAAGGGCATCAAAATGGCGTCGTCGTAGCTGAAGTCCACCAGGCTCTCTCCCTCCTTTTCCAGCACGCCCACCACCCGCATCTTGCGGCCCAGCACGCGGATTTCTTTGCCCATCGGGCGAATGCGTCCGGGAAACAGGGCCTCGGCCACCGAAGCCCCGATCACGCAGACGTTCTGGCCAGCGTGCGATTCGGTGCTGGATATCCAGCGGCCGTCGGCAAAGAGCAGGTCGTAGATGCGGTCAAATTCGTTGGTCACTGCCGCGATGTCGACGTTGCGCACGGACTGGCGCCCGAAGGTCACCGTGCGGCTGTTGCGGAAGGCCTGGATGGCCACTGCATCGGCACCCTCCAGCCGGGTGGACAGCATGCGGTATTCGTCGTAGCTGGGGCTGGGGCGTTTGATGTACTCCCACCAGGGGTATTCCTCCTCTCCTTCCTGCGGCCCCCAGGCCCACTTCTGCACATACAGCACATTAGCGCCGAGTTTTTCCAACCCGCTTTCAATGTTGCGCTTGAGGCTATCGACGGCGGAAAGCACGGCGATGATGCAGAAAATGCCAATCGTCACGCCCAAAAGGCTGAGCAGGGAGCGCAGCACATTGGCGCTCAATTCGGCGCTCACCAGGCGCAGACTCTCTAGAAAAACGCGGAAGATCAGCATGGCTGGCAGGCGCAAAAACGCCGGGAAAGGCCCTGCCTCAGCCTCGGCTGCAAGGCCTTTGGGCATGGGCGAATCCCCTCAAATTTATGCCCGATAATTCGTTAGTTTTGCGGCTCTCTTTACGCGTATGGCTCCATCAAGAATGAAACTCTCGCAGTTCGATTTCGAACTGCCGCAAAAACTGATCGCCCAGTATCCGTCCGACCGCCGGGATGAATCCCGCCTGATGGTTGTTCGCCGGGAAACCGGCGAAATCGAACACCGGGTGTTCAAGGACATCATCGACATTTTCGATGAGGGCGATGTGCTGATTGCCAACAATACCCGCGTTTTTCCGGCCCGCCTGTACGGCCGCAAGGAAAAAACCGGTGCGCGCATCGAGGTATTCCTGCTGCGCGAGCTAAATGGCGAGATGTTCCTTTGGGATGTGCTCGTGGATCCGGCACGCAAGATCCGTGTAGGCAACAAGCTCTATTTCGGCGAAAACGACGACCTGGTGGCTGAAGTGGTGGACAATACCACTTCCCGCGGGCGGACCATCCGTTTTCTGCACGAAGGCGATGGCGAATCCCTACGCCGCCTGCTGGAGCGTCTGGGCGAAACGCCCCTGCCCAAGTACATCCACCGCACGCCGGAGGAGACCGACAAGGACCGTTATCAGACCGTGTACGCCAAGGAGGAAGGAGCGGTGGCCGCTCCAACGGCCGGTTTGCACTTTTCCGATGAGCTGCTCAAGCGCCTGGAGATCAAAGGCGTGGACATGGCCGAGTTGACCTTGCACGTAGGCCTGGGCACCTTCCGCTCCATCGAGGTGGAAGACCTGTCGAAGCACAAGATGGATGCCGAGTTCTTCCGCATCACCCAGGAGGCTGTGGACAAGGTCAACCGCGCCATCGACAACAAGAAAAACGTGGTGGCCATTGGCACCACCAGCATGCGCTCTGTGGAGTCGGCCGTATCGGCCACGGGCAAATTGAAGACGGAAGAAGGCTGGACCAACCTGTTCATCCACCCGCCCTATGACTTCCACGTGTGCAACGCCATGATCACCAACTTCCACCTGCCCAAAACCAGCCTGATCATCATGGCCTGTGCATTTGGCGGGTATGACCTGATGATGAAGGCCTATAAGGAAGCCATCAAGAAGAAGTACCGCTTCTTCAGCTATGGCGATGCCATGCTGATCATCTGATCGGTGCCGATCCAGAGGGGCAGCAGCGCAAGACCTGACCTGCTGTGGCCCATTAAAAAAGCCGCCCCCTTCCGTGGAAGTGGGCGGCTTTTTCAGGTACAGGATGGAAGCCCGCGGTGTGGGGTTCCAACCGGCCCAGGGCCGGATATGGATTCAGTATTCGTCTTCGTTGAAGAAAAAGTCATCGTGGGTCGGATAATCCGGCCAGATGTCTTCAATGCTTTCGTAGTACTCTCCCTCGTCCTCCAGTTCCTGGAGGTTTTCGATCACCTCGATCGGCGCACCGGAGCGGATCGCGTAGTCGATCAGCTCATCCTTCGTGGAAGGAAAGGGTGCGTCTTCGATGTGAGAGGCCAATTCGAGCGTCCAATACATATGCAGATGGCGGTTGGGCTGGTGTGCGGGCTATTGCGGCAAATCGCCGGGCAAACCGAGTATGGGAATGCCCCCTGAGCGTTCGGCGCGAAAATAGCTCCTCATTCCGTTTCTCCAAACGCGGAAAACCGGCAAAAGGTTGCGCTTTGCCCAGATGTGGATAAAGATTTTTTGACCCTACCTAAGCCCTTGGTTTCCAAGGTCTTTCCTCCGCGCCGTGATGCTTCGAAAGGGTCCGACACAACACAAACAGGTAATCGGACAGGCGGTTGAGGTACTTGGGGATGCGTGCGTCGACGGCCGAAGCCTCGTCCAAATGGACCACAATGCGTTCGGCCCGCCGGCATACACAACGTGCAATATGGGCCTGGCTGACGGCGGGATGACCGCCGGGGAGTACAAAATTCTGGAGCGGCTCAAGGTTCTCTTCCATGGCATCGATGGCCAATTCCAGCAATTCAATGTCGGCATCCTTGAGGTCGGGCACGGCCATACGCGACCGTTCCGGGTCGCTGGCCAGGCAGGCGCCGATGGTGAACAGGCGTTCCTGAACCGCCAGCAAAATGGACTGCTGTGCTTCGGGCGGCTGCTGGTCGCGGACCAGGCCGACCCAACTGTTCAACTCATCCACCGTACCGTAGGCTTCCACGCGCAGGTGGTGCTTGGGAACACGGGTGCCACCGATCAGGGAGGTCTCTCCCCCATCGCCTTTTCGGGTATAGATTTTCATGAGGTGGGGCTGGCGATCGTCACCGGGTTTTCATTCACGGTATCCGATTCCATCTGTCCGTCGCGCAATCGGATGATGCGGTGGGCATGTGCGGCAATGTCTTCCTCGTGGGTGACAATGATGACGGTGTTCCCCTCTCCGTGGATGCGCTCAAACAAGCCCATGATTTCATAACTGGTCTTGGTGTCCAGGTTGCCGGTGGGCTCGTCGGCCAGGATGATGGAGGGTTCGTTGATCAGGGCGCGGGCCACGGCCACCCGCTGGCGTTCACCGCCCGACAGCTCGTTGGGCTTGTGGTGCATGCGTTTGCCCAGTCCCACGGCCGCAAGCATTTTCTCGGCCCGGCTGTGCCGTTCCGCCTTCGCCGTACCGGCGTAAATCAGGGGCAGGGCTACGTTGTCCACGCCGGACAGGCGCGCCAACAGGTTAAAGGTCTGAAACACAAAGCCGATTTCGCGGTTGCGGATGTCGGCCAAATCGCTCTCGGACATCCGGCTGACGTCGCGGCCGTTGAGCACATAGGATCCGCTGCTGGGGGTATCCAGACAGCCGAGGAGGTTCATCAGGGTGGACTTGCCGGAGCCCGATGGCCCCATGAGGGCGACATATTCGTTGCGTTGAATGTCCAGGCTAACCCCGTTTAGGGCATTGATGGACACGCTGCCCAGCTTGTAGGTCTTTTTGAGGTCTCGGATCTCGAGCAGGGATGCCATGCGCGCGGGTGGATTGAGGGCTGCGGGAGGGAGCCGTCGGCCCGGTCGGCAAGTTACACCAAATGGCCTGCGGCAGGACCCGCCTGGACCGCCTCCAGGGGATGATCGACCATGGCGTAGACGCGGTCGCGCAGGACATCCACCTCTTCTTCCGTCAGGCCCTCGACCGAAACCGGGGCATGAACCACCGCCCTTGCCTGACCCCATTTTGCCCCCTTCTTGAAGCCCATCCGCGGAAAGAGCCGGCGGTTGTCGACAAAGGTGATCGGGACGATGGGCACACCCGTCTGGATGGCCAGCTTGAAGGGTCCGCTTTTGAAAGGGTGCAGGCGCTGGCCTTCGTCCTGCATGCGGCCTTCCGGATAGACCACCAGACTGGAACCCTCCTCCAACGCCGCTTTGGAGGCCAGGTAGGCTTTGTAAGCGCCGATTTTGGTGCGGCGGTCCACCATCAGGTCCACGGTGCGGAAAAAGATGCCGAAGATGGGCACGTCGCCCCACTCCTTTTTGGCCAGGAAGCGGTAGTCCCCTTTCCAGCACAGCGCAAAGAGCGGAATGTCCAGGGCCGAACTGTGGTTGGGGGTGAAAATGTACTGGGCTTCCGGATCCAGCTGCTCCGCCCCTTCCACCCTCCAGGGCATGCCCATGCTGATGAAGACGATGTGCGCCCAGATGCGCCGCCAGCGGTTGGCCGCGCGGTAGCGCGAAGGCTTGGCCAGGGTCCAGGCCCAGACCGGATACAGCAGCAGGAAACTCCCGACAAAGACCACATAAAACCAGCAGGCATAGGCGCGGCCCAGCATGCGCCCGGGCCAGGTGCGGAAGCGCTTGGGCATGTCTTGGGAGGATGTACGCGTTGCCGGCACGCCGGCGAAGTTAGCTGGCCCCCGCCGCGTGCCCATCCCCCCAAAAAGCGTTTCCCGCCGCAAGACCCCTTCGCCATGGGTCTTGGGCGGGAAACCGACCAAACAAAAGCATCGTGCGGCGGACCAGGAGGAAGCGTTCGCCGGAGGCGGGCTGATCAGAAGAAGCAGCGAATCGAACCCTTCTTGCCTTTGCGGCTGCCGGCCGTCGGGATGTCGATACCGATCAGGATTTCGTGGCTGCCGTAGGCGTTGGCACCGACCAGGCCGAGCTGCTGACCGAAGCTGTAACCGAAGCGGAGCTTGTCGTTGGCCTGGTACTCGACATAGAGGTCCATGGCCTTGGCGGTGCGGTACTGGCCACCCACCCAGATCTTTTCTTGCAGGAGGAAGGCGATGCCGAGGTCAGCCTGCACCGGAGCATTCTTCACATAGCGGACCAGGGCGGAAGGACGAACGGTCAGGTTGCGGTTCACTTCGAAGACGTAGCCGGTCATGGCGTAGTAGTGGCGCGTCAGGCTGGCGAAGGGGTCTTTGCCCACTTCGTGGCCGCGGTGGCTGTTCTTGATCAGGCGCGGCACGGACAGGCCGAAGTAGAAGTTGTCGGTGTAGTAGTACACCCCGGCACCTGCATTGAACATGTACTTGTTCACGTTCTGGCTCAGGCTGGGGTCGTCTTCCACTGCGCTCACAGCATCGGTCAGGCCCATGCGGAAGTTGCCCATCGTGGCCTGAATGCCAAAGGACAGGCGGCCGTTCTTGGTGGGGATGCGGTAGGCAAAGCTGCTGTTGATTTCCGTGTTCTCGGTGATGCCGAGTTCGTCGTGGATCAGGTTGAAACCGAGGGCCAAATCGCGGTTGGCCAGGGCGCTGTGCACGTTGACCGTAGCGGTCGTCGGCGCGCCGGGGAAGCTCACCCACTGGCGGCGGTACATCGCCAGCGCGGAGATGACGTCGCGGGAACCGGCGTAGGCCGGGTTCAGCGGGAGCTTGTTGTACACATGCTGGCTGTACAGGGCGTCTTGTTGGGCAACAAGCGTGGAGCAGAAGGAGAAGGCAAGGAGAACGGCGAAGATCTGCTTAAACATAAAGGGGTGATTGGGGTGCGACCGTTGCCTGGCGGGGCGTGGGTCACGTTTGGGGTGCTTTTGGGTCGAGATCCTACCTCGTTGCTTGCTCGTGTCGCGGGTTGTTTGCCGTGGCGTGTGGCGTCATTTCCGCAGCGACAAGGACAATGTAATTCCGGATTCCAGGGGGGTCAATGGGACCCGACACATAAACTCCATCGTACCCGATTAAGCATTGATAATCTAGCTATTACGCATAACAGGTGTCACAAAAAAGCTCGCAGCCGTTCATGAATCGGCCTTTTTCAAAACGGTTTCGCAGCAAAAAATGCGGCTATATGAGGGGATTTTTGGGTCACAAAGCCACGGGCATGTCCATTTTGGGTGCCTTCCGGCGAACGCATTTCCGGCCTGAATCGCCCGGTTTACGGGGGTACTTCGGCCCAAACGGTGTCAGAAGGGAGGCACTGCGCCCCGCAGCACGCCAATTGGTGCACCCTTTGGTGCACAAGCAGGCATAAAAAAAGCCGCCTGCCGGATGGACCAGCAGGCGGCTATAAGAGGCCAGAGGGGGTGCTTCGCCCGCGCAGCGGGCCATAAACAAGGAAAGGGGACGCCTTGATAAGACGCCCCCAGGGCTATAAACAAGGAAAACGGGTACCTCCTGGAGGTGACCGTGGGTCTATATACAAGGAACGGGGCCACCTCCTGGAGGTGACCCCGTTCGCAATCAAGGTATAGGGTGTCCGCTCAGCGCACGCTGGCGGATCGATGGGGGCTCAAGCCCTCATCGGTGGATGGTCGTGAAGCCGAGTACGGGTTTGATGTCGTCGCGGCTGATGTCCAGCTCCAGGACGATGTAGTAGGTACCGTCGGGCAGCGGCTTGCCGTTGCGCATCCAGGTGCCGTACCAGTCGTTCTGGTAGAACTCCGTGCGGAAGACCAGGTCCTCCCACCGGTTGTAGATCGAAATCCGGTTGTTCGGGAAGTACTCCACCAGGTCCTCGATGTACAGCACCTCGTTGATGCCGTCGCCGTTGGGCGTGAAGACCTCCGGAATGATGACCGGCGGCGGCAGCACCTCGATGCATACCTCGGCTTCTCCATAGACCACGCCCACCGTGTCGCAGACGCCGTAGTTGAAGCAGTCCGTACCGATGAAGCCGGTATTGGGCTGGTAGACGATCGTGCCGTCGTCGTTGACCCGCACCGAACCGTTCTTCGGATCCTGGACGATCTGGACGCAATCCGGATCGGCACCCGGGTCGTCGTTCATCAGGATGTGCACAAGGATCGGATCGTTGCCGTTGGTTGTGCCACGGTCGTCGCGCACCGGGAAGGGATCGCAGATCACGTGGATCAGCACCCAAGCCGTGTCGCAGAGGTCGTTCTGGTCGCAGATCACGTAGCTGAAGGTGTCGATGCCGCACCACCCCGGATCGGGATAGTAGCTCACCCCACCCGTGGCCGGGTCGAGGATCACCACGCCATTGCTGGGCGGATCGGGGAAGGTGATGCTGGACGGATCCAGGGAACCTGTTCCGGCGATGTCGTTGAGCACCACCAGCACCCAGGCGCTGTCGCTTTCGTGGCAATGGGTCGAGTCGTCCACGGCAATCGGCGGATCGCAATGGATGTCCACGTGCACCATGGCCGTGTCGGTGGCGCCGTCGGTGTCCGCAATGGCGTACCAGAAGCTGTCCAGGCCGCACCATCCCGGCAGCGGGGTGTAGGTCAAAAGGCCGGTGATGGTGTTGAAGCTGGTGCTTCCGTTCGCCGGAGGCGAAACCACGACCACACTGAGCGGGTCCAGGTTGCCGTCTACGTCCGAGTCGTTGGGCTGCACGGCGATGTCCGTGCTTTCGTTGCCCAGGCCGTAGAGCGTATCGTTGACGGCCACCGGCGGGTCGTTGACCGGGATGACGGTGATGACCAGCCAAGCGCTATCCGTGGTGGCGGGCATCGGGTAGCCAAGGTCGGCGATGCGGTAGGCCACCGAGTCCAGGCCGTTGTAGTTCAGGGCCGGCATGTAAGCGATGCTGCCGTCCAGCGTGTCGGCCGTGGCCGTCCCGTTGAAGGGTCCGTCCAGGATGACGATGCTGGAGGTGTCGATGCCGCCTTGCGGATCGAAGGGATCGCTGTCGTTGTAGAGCACATAGGCGGTGACCGCATTGTCCTCCAGGGTGCTGATGGTGTCGTCCAGCGCGATGACCGGATCGTTGACCGGGCCGACGGTAATGCGCAGCCAGGCCGTGGTGCACTCGGAAGGCATGGGGTAGCCGTCGTCGCAGACGCGGTACTGCAGGCTGTCCGGTCCGTAGTAGTTGGCCGCGGGGTTGTAGCGGATTTCGCCCGTCAGGGCATTCACCGTGGCCGTGCCGTTGAAGGGTCCGGCAATCACCTGCACCGAATCCGGCACGAGGTTGCCCAGCGGGTCGAGCGGATCGCTGTCGTTGGCCAGCACGTCCACCACCACAAGGATGTCCTCCAGGGTCGCTGCCGTGTCGTCCATCGCCAACGGCACATCGTTGACCGGGTTGACGGTGATCACCACCGTAGCCTCGTCGCAGAGGGGCGGCATCGGATGGCCATCATCGCAGATGCGGTAGATCAGGCTGTCGGTGCCGTGCCAGTTGGCGTCCGGCACATAGCTGATGGCACCGGTCAGCGGATCCACCGTCAGGCTGCCGTTGGCCGTGCTGTCGATGATGCTTACGCTGGTCGGATCGATGTTGCCCATCGGGTCCACCGGGTCGCTGTCGTTGGCGGCCACATCCACCGTCACCGGCGTGTCTTCGTCCGTGGACGCCACATCATCCAGGGCCACCGGGGCATCGTTGACCGGCTGGATGGTCAGCACCAACCAGGCGCTGTCGCAGGCCCCATCGTCGTCGCAGACCACGTAC
>JAUIHG010000044.1 GCA_030432405.1 Bacteroidia bacterium
CCAGCAACTGCTCCCCGCTCAAACCGGATTACAACGACGCCTTGCGGCCCATTCCCTTCGACCTGGACACGGCAGCCATGCTGCTGGCCGAAGCGGGTTGGGTGGACACGGACAACGACAACATCCGCGACAAGGAAATCAACGGCAAGCGGGTGCCCTTCCGCTTTGACCTGAACTACTTCGGCAACTCCCAGCTCAGCAAGGAAACCGCCTTGATGATGAAAGAGGAGTATTACAAAGTGGGCGTGGACATCAATACCGTGCCGCTGGACTTTACCATCCTCTACAAGAGCGCCTACGAGCACAACTTCGACGCCATGTTCGGGGTCTGGGGCGGCAGCGGTTCCTACTCGGACCCTGTGCAGCTGTGGCACACGTCCAGCTGGGTGAACAAGGGGTCCAACTTCGTCGGATTTGGCGACGCCGAATCCGACAGCCTCATCGACCGCTGCAACAGCCTGGTGGATCCCATCGAACGGCGTGCGGTCTACAAGGAGCTTCAGCGCAAGATCTACGAGACCCAACCTTACATCTTCCAGTACAGCCGCGTGCGGCCGACGATCATCCACAAGCGCTTTGCAAACCGGCAGATGTACTCCGAGAAGCCGGGCCTGTTCACCAACAACCTCAAGCTGCGGCCGGAATTTGGCGGTACGCAGATGACGCCTGAAGCGCTTTAAACCGCCTCCATGTTCAAGTACATCGCCACGCGCATCGCGGCCTTCATCCCCACCTTGGTGCTGATTTCGTTGGGGGCCTTCATCGTGTCCATCTCCGCACCCGGGGACCCGGTGGAACGCCTTTTGCGCGCTGCGGACAGCGAAGGCGGCACTTCGGAGCAGTCCAGCTCGGTGGCCGACCAACGCCAGGAATTGCGCCGCGAACTCGGCCTGGACCGGCCGGTGTTCTATTTCACCATCGGCAACCTGGCCTTGCCGGATACGATGTACCGCATCCCGGACAAAACGGAGCGCAAGGCGATGGCCAAAATCGTCAACCGCAACGGCAACTGGAGTGCGGTCAGCGATTATTACCGCTCCCTGCAGGCGGCCGTGGCCGCACACAGCCAGGTGGATGTGGACGCCATCATTGAGGGCACCCGGGAAACGGCGGTGGTGGAAAAGACCGACTCCCTTGGCGTGACCTATATGGACACGGTGGACCGCGCCACGCTGCAGAAAAACGACGTGCAGAACGTCAAGAACCGCTCCAACATCGCCTACGTCACGCTGATGCGTACGCATGAGCCGGAGGTGATCCAGGCCCGTTTTGACAGCCTGGAGGCGGTCTACGCCCGCTCGGCCTATATGGCGCCGGTGGCGGAAGCGTTCGCGCGTACGCGCGAAGCCTATGAAACCATGCGGGCCAACCCGCAGAAGTGGAAGCCCTTCATCCCGACCCTGCAGTGGCACGGCTTTTTCAACCAGTACCACCTCTGGCTCTTTGGCGACGTGCCCTACGTGCGCAAAAACCCGGGCAACCGCGAGCGCCTGGGCATGGTGCGCGGTGACTTTGGCATCAGCTTCCACGACGGCCAGCCGATTGCGCAGAAGATCCGCGACCGGGTCAAATGGTCGCTGGTTCTGGCGGCGCTGGGCATCGGCTTTGCCTACCTGATTTCGGTGCCCATTGGCATTTATTCGGCCTACAAGCGCAACGGTTGGTTTGACCGGCTCAGCTCGGTGTTCCTCTTTGTGCTCTACTCGCTGCCGGTCTTTTTTGTGGGCACCTGGCTGCTGTACCAGTTTGCCAACCCGGACAACATGGTGCTCTTCCCCGAGTCGGGCATCATGGACCCGTCGCGCTTCAGCGAGGACATGAGCTTTTGGGAGAAGTTCAAGCACCGCCTGCCCTTCTTTGTGCTGCCGACCATCACCTATACCTACGGGTCGCTGGCCTTCCTCAGCCGCATCATGCGCGTGGGCATGATCGAGGTCTTCGGACAGGACTACATCCGTACGGCCCGCGCCAAGGGCCTGGCGGAAAAATCGGTGGTGCTCAAGCACGCACTGCGCAACTCGCTCATTCCCATCATCACGGTGTTTGCCAACATCTTCCCGGTGGCCATCGGCGGGTCGATCATCATCGAGATGATTTTCTCCTACCCGGGCATGGGCGTGATGATTTTTGAAGCGGTCATCAACCAGGACTATCCGGTCATCGTGACCGTCTTTACCATCCTCGGCTTCTTCACCATGATGGGCTACCTCGTTTCCGATGTGCTCTACGGCATTGTCGATCCGCGGATCAGCTACAAGTAAGGCGGTGGGCTTTTGTTTTCGCCTGCCGGCGAAAACCGGGCCCGGATTTTTCCCTGCACCCCACCTGACCAGAACCCGATACATCCTCGCTCTATGGGCGCATTTCTCAGCCACCTGATTGTCGAATTGCTCAAGATCGCCGCTGGTGTGGCGCTGTTCGGCGTGGCCCTCCGGCCGCATTTTGCCAAAACCGGCAAACCCGCCTGGCAGGCCTTTGTGCCGTTCCTGAACCTTTCAGCCTGGGCCGGCCTGACCAAGAACAGCGGCGTGATGGTGTTGCTGTTGCTGTGGGCCTTCCCGTTGCCGCTGTGGTGGATGATCATGCTGAGCTTCCTGGCTCTGGCGGTGCTGACGCTCGACACCTACAAGCTCTACCACCCGCAATTGCCGGGCTATTGGCTGTACGTCCTGGCCTGGGCTGGTCTGGCAGGTCTGTTGAATTACCTGGTGCCCGAAGGGATCGGCAACTTGGCCATTAATGCGGCTTTGGTCCTGGTGTCGATGGCCTTTTTGCTGGTCTGGGGAGGCGGCAATTATGCCTTTGACCGCGAAGCCTACGAAGCCACCGAGTTCAGCTTCCAGCAATACGCCGTCAAACAATTCAAAAAGAACATCCCGGCCATGGCTTCGGTCTATGTGCTGGGATTTTTGATTTTGCTGGCCGTCTTTGCGCCCTACGTGGCCAATCAGGCCCCGCTTTATGCGGAGTACAGGGGCGAAACCTATTTCCCCGCCTACACCAGCGTGTTCCAGCCCACCCGGGTCGATACTACGCTCAACGAATCCGGCAAGGCCGAACGCCTCCAGTTTGACATCGCCAACTGGAAGCAGATGAAGCTGGACAAGGTGGTCTGGGCACCGGTGCCCTTCAGCCCCGGCAAAAGCGACCGCTACAACCGGGACTATGCTTCGCCTTCCGGCGAACAGCGCTACAAGCGGCCCGATGGGGAAATCGTGGAGGCGCCTTTCAAATTCCGCCACCACCTGGGTACCGACCAGGTGGGCGCGGATGTGTTGGCGGGCCTGATCCATGGCACACGCATTTCGCTGACCATCGGCCTGATTTCCATGGGCATTGCCACCCTGATCGGGGTGATTCTGGGGGCCCTGAGCGGCTACTACGGGGATACCCGGCTGCGTACGCCCCGCATCAACTATTACCTCATCCTGCTCGGCCTTTTCCTGTTCCTGTTCTACGGCGGCATGTTGGGCCGTTGGGGAGTAGGCTTTATCGTTTTTGTGGCCTTTACGCTGATCGGCGGAGCGCTTGGCCGGCTTCGCATCGGCTGGCTGTCCGAAGAGGCTCGGGTACCCATGGACACCTTTGTCAGCCGCGGCATCGAGATCCTCAACTCGCTGCCCCGCCTGCTGATCATCATTACGATCACGGCCATTTTTGACCGTTCGATGGGCCTCTTGATGGCCATCATCGGGCTGACCTCCTGGACGGGCATTGCGCGTTTCACGCGCGCCGAATTCCTGCGTACTCGGAGCCTCGAATTCATCGACGCCGCGCGCTCCCTGGGCTACAACGAGGGCCGCGTGATCTTCCGCCACGCGCTGCCCAACTCCCTGGCGCCGGTTTTTGTCTCCATCGCCTTCGGCATCGCCTCGGCCATCCTGATCGAGAGCGGCCTGAGTTTCCTGGGCATCGGCGTACCGGACGACATCGTCACCTGGGGCCAAATGCTCTCCAAAGGCCGCCAGGAGTTTGAAGCCTCCTGGCTCGTCTACTGGCCCGGCTTTGCCATTTTTGTGACCGTGACGGCCTACAACCTCATCGGCGAGGCCCTGCGCGATGCGCTCGATCCCAAGTTGAAGCAGTAGGCAGGTCACTGCAGGACGCCTGGATGAATCAACTGGCCTGGACTGTTGCCGGCCGCTTTCCGCCAATCCCCCAACCGCGCGTAATTTCCCGGTGTGCGCGCCATGCTCTCCATAGCCTGCCTGGGCCTGTTGTTGGTGTTCGCCGGAACGGCGAAAGCCCAAGCCCTGGCCATCAGCGAACCCGAACGGGTGAGCTCTTCGCTGCTCAACTACCGCGTTTTGGGCAAAAACGAGGGCGGCGTGCTGGTCTACAAGCACCGGCGCGACAAGGAGGTCATCGAGGCCTACGATAAATCCATGAACCTCGTGCGGCGCAAGACCCTCGACTACGGGGAACGCGACGCCGAAACCGTCAACATTTACCTGTCCCCGGACGGCGGGCTGTTGCATTTCTACACCTACAAGGAAAAGCGCACCGAATACCTCGAAGCGCAGCGCATGAACGCACGCCTGGTGGATGTCGGCGCGCCGGTCCTGCTCGATTCGGTGGACAAACGGGAAGACGGCAATTGGGACGATTTCCTGATGCGGCAGAGCCCGGACCGCAACTGGCTGCTCATCTTCCGCCTGGATACCCGCACCACCACCATGGACGGGGTGCATGCGCGCGTGTTCAATCCAGCCCTGGAGGAGCAGTTCAACGAACACCTCATCCTCGACGGGGTCGACCGGCTGATGCTGCTCCACGACGCCTTCATCTCCGACCGCGGCGACCTGACCTTTGCTTTTGTCAAGGACCATGTGCGGCTCAAGTCCGGCGAACAACCCCACCTGACCTTCCACATCCGCCCGGCCGATTTTGGCCTTTTCCGCCGCCTTGCCGTGGACGAGATGCCCGACGTCAAAATCCGTGAAGTGGATTTTGCCTGGGACCAGCTCAACAACCGCGTGGTGGCCACCGGCTTTTACAACGAGGGCAGCCGCAGCTATGCGGCCGGCGTCCTGTTTGCTTCCGCTTCCGCCTCCGGCGAATGGTTTTCCAAGCGCTTTGTGCCCTTCGATGCCGACTTTGTAGCCGACGTTACGGGGCGCTCTTCGCGCAAGCGCGATGAAATTCCGCTATATACCGTGCAGGATGTGATTGTGCGCAGCGATGGCGGCGCCGTGCTGGTGTCCGAATACGTCAACGAGTCGTCAGAGGCCTATGAATACACGGATTACGATCCCTATTACGGCGGCTACCGGACGGCCATGCGCTACATCAATTACCACGAGTACGAAGACATCCTGCTGCTGATGATCGACCCGGACGGCACGGTCCGCTGGGACGACGTGATCCGCAAAAAGCAGGTCAGCCGCGAGGACTACGGCCGCAACTCCTCCTACGCCCTGCTCAACGCCCAGACGCGCCTGTTTTTTGTGTTCAACGAGGACATCAGCTACGACACCAACGTGATGCAGTACGCGCTGGACCCCAAAGGCCGCCTCCAGCGCGACGCCATCTTCAACGCCGACGCCAACGAGGTCATGCTGGTCCCCCGCAAGGCCCTCCAGGTCTCCGGCAACGAGCTGGTCATCCCCAGCCTCTACAAGAACAACCTGGCCTTTGTGAAGCTGGCGTATTGAACACGCTTTTTGAGCATCCGTTTGGCCGCGGCCTATCTTCGACGCGGTCCGTTTTCCCTGTTCCGCGCAACCCGTGATCGCCCTCTTCCGCATCCGCATGCCCTTCAGCGGGGCCTTGTTGGCCGTCTACGCCATCCTGCTGCAGGCCGTGCCTTTGTGGCAAAGCCTGAGCGGGGCACACCAGAAACTCGGGGCGTCGCTGGCGGGCCTGGGCACTGCGCCCGGCCAAAGCATTCCGCTGTGGCGGGGTGTTTTTGATGCGGCCCTGCCGGTTGATCCCACGCTGCCCCTGCATCCCCTGGTGATCCTGCTCGGCGCGCTGCTGGTGGCCTTGCTCGGTGCGGCCTGGAACGAGGAACTCCGCGACCTCAAG
The DNA here is from genome assembly GCA_030432405.1 of Bacteroidia bacterium. Lineage (GTDB taxonomy): Bacteria > Bacteroidota > Bacteroidia > Chitinophagales > BACL12 > WGOA01. Next base: position 6,028 of record JAUIHG010000044.1, read on the forward strand.
GACCTGGACATCGACGGCTGGCTGCCGGGCATGGGCTTTGTGCTCTTTGCCACCGTGTTGGGGGCGGGTCTGGACCCGGCCACGCTGGGCTGTGGCTTGCTGCTGCTGGCCTTTGCGCGCAGCCTAAAAGCCTATGGCCTGGTGGTTGCGGACAATCACCTGCTCCAGGCCGGGGTGGCGGTCGGGGCCGCGAGCCTGTTGGGTTGGCCCTATGCCGTGTTTTTGGCGTTCGCCATTCTGGCGAACGCCCGGCTCAGACCACTAACCGGACGCGAGGCCGGCGTACTGGTGGCGGGTTTTGCCGCCGTGTACATCCTAGCTTGGAGTTGGGCCTATGTGTTTGGCCATCCGGTCGCTTGGGCCGCAGCACAATTCCGCTGGGTTGGGCTCGGCGAGGGCCGATGGCTGGGCCGCATGGCGCAGCGCCTGCTGGAAGGGGCCGATCCGGCTTCGGGCCTGGCCATGGGGCAAGTGGGCCGTTTAACGGGCCTTCTGGCCTTGCGTTATGCGCTGCCCCTGCTCGTTTTCCTCGGCGCTTTTGTCTACGCACAGAGCCGCCTGTTGCGCACCCTCGTGCTGGTCCGCAAGACCACCGGACTGGCGGGTTGGTTTGCCGTGTTTGCCGCCGTAGCCTGGATCGGCGGGGTCTCCCCGGCGGCGGGGGTGGCCATTGGCGCGTCCTTCTTTGCGGCCTTTTTTGCCGAGCGCAGCGGCTGGCCAAAGACCTGGGAGTTGGGCCATGCGCTGGCCGTGATCGGCTGGATGGCCTACGCGGTTTTGCACAACGGTTGATTTTCCCGGTGCCAGCAGGAGGGCTTTGCCCGAAGCACTGTTGTTTCGGTGGGTACCTTTGCGGCGCAACCGCCCATTTGCTGCCAACCCCTGCCCCATGAAATTCGGTGTTGTCCTTTTCCCCGGTTCCAACTGCGAACGCGACATGCTGCACGTGCTCGGTACGGTGCTGGGCGCGGAAGTCCGCGAAGTCTGGCACAAGGAGACCAAACTGGACGGCTTTGCCACCGACGACTGCATCGTCCTGCCGGGGGGCTTCAGCTATGGCGACTACCTGCGCACCGGGGCCATCGCCCGCTTTTCCCCGATCATGGAGGATGTGGTGCGCTTCGCCCGCGAGGGCGGCAAGGTTTACGGGATTTGCAACGGCTTCCAAATCCTCTGCGAGGCGGGACTCTTGCCAGGAGTGTTGTTGGGCAATACCAACCGCAAGTACATCTGCAAAAACGTCTGGCTCAAGGCCGACAACGCGGACAGCCTGCTGACGCGCGGGCTGCCGGACCGGGCCTTGAAAATTCCGATCGCCCATGGCGAAGGCCGCTACCACTGCCCTGCAGCGGAACTGGAGCAACTGGAAGCCAACGGACAGGTCCTGTTCCGCTATTGCCGCGAAGACGGAACCGTGGAGCCCGGCGCCAACCCCAACGGGTCGGTCAACGGGATTGCCGGCGTGCGCAACGCTGAAGGCAACGTGATGGGCATGATGCCCCACCCCGAGCGCGCCGCCGAACCCGTGCTGGGCAATACCGATGGCCTGTTGATGCTGGCCAGCCTGGCCGGCATGGAGGTGGCGGTGTAGCCTTTCCCACCCAGCCCGGCCCTTTCGTACCTTTACGGGACGCCCATTTTGGCCGGCTGGACAGGCCGTGCCGACAGGGCGTGGTCCCATGTACCTGCGCCGGAACCCTATTGGCCGGCTGTCCGTTGTAGCCCTTGGTTCCCAGCCTTTGGCGCACGGGCTTTCCTCCTGGATGCACGCACCGCACCTCCTCGATTCAGGAACCGTCTTTTGCTACCCTCCACGTCCATGACCGCTTTGTTCTCCCAAGGGCTGATCCACGTGCTTTCCGGCCCCGTTGCCTCCCGCATTCGCCCGGCCGGGCGAACCGCCGCGATGGCCCTCATGGCGCTCTTCACCGCGTTTGTCCCGACCCACGCCCTCCAGGCCCAGGCCCCGGATATCCTTGAGCCGGTCAGCTGGAAGGCCAGCGCTGACGCCAACGAGGACGGCACCACGGAACTGGTCTTTACGGCCTCCATCGAGGAAGGCTGGAAGCTTTACGGCATGGACATCCCCGAGGGCGGACCGATCCCGACCACCGTCAATTTTGACGACTCCACCAAGCTGGAGTTTGCCGGGGCGTGGAAGGCCCTGGGCCGCAAGAAGACCACGATGGACCCGCTCTTCGGCATGGAGATCGAGACGTTCCAGAAGCGCGCCATCTTCCGCGTTCCGGTCAACGCCGCACCCGGTACCGTACTCAAAGGGTATGTAGAATTCATGAGCTGCGACGATGCGCAGTGCATCTTTCCGGACCCCTTTGAATTTGCGTTGACCATCCCCGGGGCGGCTCCCGCCGAAGGCGAAGGCCAGGGCATGCTCGAGCCCGTGCAATGGCAGATTGAGCGGGAAAAGCTGGACGCCGATGGCGAATACCTGCTGCGCTTCACCGCCACCATCGAGGAAGGCTGGAAGCTCTACAGCCAGCGCATTCCCGAAGCCGACGTGCGGCCCAACCCCACTGTGATCACGGTGGGCGGAGACGGCGTGGAGCCCATCGGCGCCTGTCTGGAATCGGGCAATGCACACGAGATGCCCGAGCCACTGTTCAACAACTTGATGATCAAATACTTTGACGGGCAGGCGGTGTTTGAGCAGCGCATCCGCGTCGAAGATCCCCGCCAGCCGGTCAAAGGGGAGATCAGCTACATGACCTGCGATGCGTCCAAATGCATGTTCCCCGATCCGGTTCCCTTTGCGCTCAACCTGGAAACCGGAGCGAACGTCTACAAGGAAGATGGCGGTCCGGTCAAGCGCGCCTGGGCCGTACCGGTGTGGGAGTTTGCCCAGGAATGCGTGATCCGCACGGAAGCCTCCGGCTGGTGGGCGGTATTTGTACGCGGCTTGTTGGGTGGGCTGATTGCGCTGTTCACACCCTGTGTTTTCCCGATGATCCCGATGACGGTGTCCTTTTTCACCAAGAAATCGGGCCAAAGCCGTGCCAAAGGCGTGTTTGACGCCAGCTTTTACGGCTTGAGCATTTTGGCCGTATACCTGGTCTGCACCATCCCCTTTGTGGTGTACAAGCTTCCGCCGGATACCCTCAACGTGATCGCCACGCACCCGGTGATCAACATCGCCTTTTTTGCCATTTTCCTGTTTTTTGCCTTCAGCTTTTTCGGCTACTACGAGCTGACCCTGCCGAGTTCCTGGGGCACCAAAACGGATTCGGCCAGCCAGGCCGGCGGCTTGCTGGGCATCTTTTTCATGGCCGTCACCCTGGCGGTGGTGTCCTTTTCCTGCACCGGTCCGCTGCTTGGCGTATTGCTTGTGCAGACGCTCAGCGCAGAGGCCAGCCAATCGGCCATCGTGGCGGGCTTTGCGGGTTTTGGCGTGGCGCTGGGCCTGCCCTTTGCACTTTTTGCCGCCTTCCCCCGGGCCATGAATGCCCTGCCCCAATCCGGCGGATGGTTGAATTCCGTCAAAGTGGTGTTGGGTTTTGCCGAGTTGGCCTTGGCCCTCAAGTTCCTGTCCAACGCCGACCTGGTCAGCCACTGGGGCATCCTCAAGCGGGACCTTTTCCTGCTGCTTTGGATCGTCATTTCCTTTGCCACAGTGGCCTATCTGATGGGCTGGATCCGCTTTCCGCACGACAGTCCATTGCAAAAACGCGGTCCGGTCCGTCTTGGCTTTGCCGCCTTGTTTTTTGCTTTTGGCGCCTATCTGGTTCCGGGACTGTTCGGCAAAAACCTCCAGTTGATTTCCGGTTTCCCACCGCCGATGTTCTACTCCTATGGTTGGTTTTACGACTCGCATGAGGGGGGCATCCATGGCGTCCGCGACCTGGAAGAAGGCCTTGCGCTGGCGCGCGAAACCGGCAAACCGGTCATGATCGACTTCACCGGCTGGGCCTGCGTGAACTGCCGCAAAATGGAAGAAGGCGTGTGGGTCAAGGAGGAGGTCGCCTCCCGCCTGACCGAGGATTATGTGCTGGTCTCGCTGTATGTGGACGACACCGAACCCTTGCCGGAAGAAGAGCGCTACACATCCGCTTCCAGCGGCCGCAACGTCAAGACGGTGGGCAACAAGTGGAGCGACCTGCAATACAGCAATTTCAAGGGGGCTTCCCAGCCCTGGTATGTCCTGCTGGCTCCGGACGGCAAGACGGTGCTCAACGAGCCTTTGGGCTATACCCCGGACGTGGAGGACTACGTGGACTTCCTGGATTGCGGCCTGGCCAATTTTGACAGTTTGGAAGCAGTGAACGGGTCCGAGTGGGCGGCGCTTACTTTGCGTTGAACCCGCTCTTCGGAGCCCTATCCCCGTTATCCGTATGGCCAGCTCCCCTCTCCGCACCGTCGGGCGCATTGCGCTCGGCCTGTTTGTCTTGCTGTTTGTTTTTCTGTTGGTGGCGCCCTTCCTCTTCAAGGGACGCATTGAAGCCGCGCTGAAGCGCGAAGCCAGCCGCCAGGTGGAAGCCGACGTGGACTGGGACCGCCTGGGCCTGAGCTTCATCACCGGATTCCCCAACCTGCGCGTGGGCCTGGAGGGCCTGGAACTGCGCAACCGCGCCCCTTTTGACAGCCTGGTGCTGGCCGATGTGGGCAAGCTGCAGGTATCGGTCAATCCCTTCAGCCTGATGGGCGACCAGATGCGCATCGAGCGCGTGGCCCTGATCCAACCCCGCATCCACGTGAAGGTGCTTGAAGACGGCACGGCCAATTACAACATCGCCAAGGCCCCGGACGGGCCTTCGCCGGAAGGCGAAACGGCGGATTTTTCCTTGTCCCTGGCCGAGTACCGTATTGAGGATGCCGAGCTGATCTACGACGACCGCGCGGCCGGGCTTTACGTGCGGGCCGAGGGCTTCAACCACCGCGGCAGCGGGGCTTTTACCCAGGATCAGTTTGACCTGAAAACGCAAACCCGTGCGCATAAGCTTCAGGTGGCCCAGGGCCGCAATGTGTACCTGCGGGATGCCGAAGTCGACCTCGACGCCACGGTGGACATTGACCTGGCGGAAGGAACCTATACGCTGGCCGACAACCGCCTGGCCCTCAATGCCCTGACCCTGGGCCTGGACGGCACGGTGCAGGAGCGCGGGGAGGCAGAGGGCGGTGGCTACCGCCTGGACCTGGCCTGGTCGAGCCTGGACAACGATCTGGCCGGGCTACTGAGCCTCTTGCCGCCTTCGGTGGTTGGAGACCTGAAGGGCATCAAAACCAGCGGGCAGGCGGACTTTTCCGGCACCATCCAGGGCGCTTACGGCCAGACCGCTTCCGGCGCCGCGGTCTATCCAGGGCTGGTGCTGGACGCCACGGTTGATGACGGCCGTTTTGCCTATCCGGACCTGCCCGGCGCAGCCGAAAACCTGGCGCTGGACCTGCACGTGCAGCGTGGGGAAGGTTCCATGGAGGGGCCCGGTGCTGCCGCCCTGAACGTGGACCTGCGCAAACTCAATGGCCGCTGGGCCGGTCAGCCTTTTTCCGTTCGCCTGAAGGCGAACGACGTCCTCGGACGGCCGGACCTGGACGGTGCCCTGGACGCCAACCTGGACCTGGCCACTCTGGGGCAGGTGATCCCGATGCCGGATGCGGAATTGAGCGGCACCATCGATGCCGACCTGCGCATGAAAGGCCGACTCGACGACTGGGAGGCTGGACGCTACGCGCGTGTGGACGCCGGCGGCACCATGGTGGTTGCGGATTTGGTCTACCAAAGTGCTTTCACTCCGGAGCCGGTCCGCATCGAACGGATGGAAACGGCCTTCACCCCGGCCACCTGGCGGGTCGACCGCCTCAACGGCAGCCTGGGCAGCAGTCCTTTTTCGGCCACCGGCCGGCTCGACAACCTGATGAGCTGGTGGTTCCGCGACAGCGTTTTGGTCGGGGCCGTGGACCTGAAACTGGCGCGCATGGACCTCAACGAGTGGTTGCGGGCCGGGGCGGCGGATGCGCCGGAGGCGAACGCGTCCGGCAAGCAAGAGCAAAGCGGAAGCCCCGGCAGCGCCAGCAAGGCCAGCCCCGCCAGCGTGGCGGCCATCCCGCACGGCATCCGTCTGAGCCTGGGCCTGCAGGCCGATCAGGTGGTGTATGAAAATCTGGAACTGGACGGCATCGAGGCGGTGGCCATGGTTCGGGAACAACAGGCCATCATCGACGAGCTGCGCTTCCGCACCCTGGACGGGCAGGTGGCGGTTTCCGGCCGCTACGATACGCGCGATCCGGAGCACCACGCCTTTGACCTGCAGTACGACCTGCGGGATTTGCCTTTCGGCCCTACGGCCGAAGCCGTGGAGATGGTGGACCAGTTGGCCCCGATTGCGCGCTATGCGCAAGGCACCTTCCGCAGCCAGATGCGCCTTTCCGGGCGGCTGGATCCGCAATTGGAGGTAGTGTACGAGAGCCTGGACGGGCGCGGCAAACTGCAGAGTCCCGAGGTGCGCATCCTGGATTTTCCGGCGCTGGACAAAGCCGGCCAGGTGCTCAAACTGGAGCGCTTGCGCAGCCCCCGCATCCAGAACCTCAACCTGACCTACCTTATCCGCGATGGGCGTCTGGAAACCGAACCCTTTGACGTGGCCGTCGAAGGCGTTGCGATGACCGTGGAAGGCTCCATGGCCATCGCCGACCAGGGGCTGGACTACGACGTGGACCTGGGCATTCCGACCAAGCTCTTCGGGACCGGGGCCCAAAAGAGCGTGGGTGGATTGCTTGGCCTGGACGCGCCAGCCATTGCGGGCTTGAAGCTGCCCGAGACGCTGAAGGGCAGCCTGCGCATCGGCGGTACAGTGGAGCAGCCCACGGTCAAGCCGGTGTTCGCCGGAGGCGGAACCAACCTGGTGGACGCCGTCAAAGAACAGGTGGTCGAGACCGTCAAGGAAGAGGTGGGCGAAAAGGTCGATGCCGCCAAGGCGGAGGCCATCGCCAAGGCCAAGGCGGAGCGGGACCGGCTGGTGGCCGAAGCGCAAAAGCAGGCCGATAAGCTCAAGCGCGAGGCGCGGGAGGAAGCCGCCCGGGTCAAAAAGGCGGCCTACGACGCGGCGGATGCGGAGCTGGCCAAAATCAAGAATCCGCTGGCCAAAAAAGCGGCGGAACTGGCGGCCAACAAGGCCAAGGAGAAGGCCGATGAGGCGGAGCAAAAGGCCCTGTCCGAGGCCGATGCCCGGGCCGATGCGCTGGTCGACGAAGCCCGTAAAAAGGGCGATGCGCTGGTGGAGGCTGCGGAGCAGGCGGGTGGGCAATAAGACCTGCCTGGGGCCAGGAATCTGCCATTTTCAACCGTTGCGCTGCCATCCTGACACGTTTCTGGATGGGGCCGCATGCATGGAGGGGGCGTTCCGGGCTTTTCGCACGGCTGGCACAGGCTTTGCGCCTTCGCGCGAAAGCGCATCCAAGCGCCTTCACGCGAAATCCGACCCACCATGGCCACGATGGAAAAAGGCACCATCTCGGTACAGACCGAGAACATCTTCCCGATCATCAAGAAGTTCCTGTACTCGGACCACGAGATCTTTTTGCGGGAACTGGTTTCCAACGCGGTGGACGCCACCCAGAAGTTGCGTCAGCTCGCTGCCATGGGCGACGTGAAGGGCGAGATTGGCGACACCCACATCGACATCAAGCTCGACGAGGAGGCCAAAACGCTGACCATCTCCGACCGCGGCATCGGCATGACCGCCGATGAGGTCAAGAAATACATCAACCAGGTGGCGTTTTCCAGCGCCGAGGAATTCCTGGAGAAATTCAAGGGCCAGGATCCGGCCAACATCATCGGCCACTTCGGGCTGGGCTTTTATTCTTCCTTCATGGTGGCCAAGGAGGTAGAGATCCTGACCAAGAGCTACCAGGATGCCGCGGCCGTGCGTTGGACCTGCGACGGCAGCCCGGAATTTACGCTCGAAGAAGCCGAGAAGGCCGAGCGGGGCACGGACATCATCCTGCACATCGATACGGAAGAAAATGCGGAGTTCCTCCGCGAAGGCCGCATCAACGAGCTGCTGGAGAAATACGCCAAGTTCCTGCCGGTTGAAATCCGTTTTGGCACCAAAACCGAAAAAGAAGGCGAAGGCGACGACGCCAAAGAGGTGGAGGTGCCCAACGTCATCAACAACACCGAACCGGCCTGGACCAAGGCGCCCTCCGATCTCAAAGACGAGGACTACAAAGCATTCTATCGGGAGCTGTACCCCTTTGCCGAACCGCCCCTGTTCTGGATCCACCTCAACGTGGACTACCCCTTCAACCTGACGGGCATCCTGTACTTCCCCCGCATCAAGCCGGGTGTGGAAGTGCAGAAAAACAAAATCCAGCTCTACAGCAACCAGGTTTTTGTCACCGATGAGGTGGGCGATATCGTGCCCGAGTGGCTGACCCTGCTGCACGGGGTGATCGACAGCCCGGACATTCCGCTGAACGTATCGCGCTCCTACCTGCAGAGCGATGGCGCTGTCAAAAAGATCGGCAGCTACATCACGCGCAAGGTGGCCGACCGCCTGGAAGACCTGTTCAAGAACGACCGTTCCGAATTCGAAAAAACCTGGGAAAACTTCTCGGTCATTGTCAAGTACGGCATGTTGACCGACGAGAAATTTTACGACCGCGCCGTCAAGTTTGCCCTGCTCCAGAACCTGGAAGGCAAGTACTTCACCATCGAGGAGTACAAAGAGCACGTCTCCGCCATGCAAACCGACAAGGACGACAAGGTGGTCATGCTCTACGCCAACAACAAGGAGGCCCAGGACCCCTACATCCGCGCCGCGGAGAAAAAGGGTTACGATGTGCTCCAGGCCGACAACGTCATCGACAACCACTTCCTCGGTTTCCTGGAGACCAAATTCGAAAAGACCGCCTTCGTGCGCGTGGATTCGGACACACCGGACAAGATCATCGACAAAGACGAAAAGCTCGACTCGGTGCTGTCCGAAAAGGAGATCAAACGCCTGGAGGAACTCTTCACCGGCGTGGTGGACAACAGCGGTGCCCATGTGGAGCTCAAGCCGATGAGCCCCGAGGACAACGCGGTGACCATCACCAAACCGGAAGCCATGCGCCGCATGCGTGAGATGGCGGCCTTCAACGGCATGGATTTTCTGGCCAACCAGCCGGAATCCTACAGCGTGGTGGTCAATACAAACCACCCGGTCAGCGGCAAGCTCCTGCGCGCCCGCGGCGACAACAAGGAACGCATGGCCCGCCAGCTCTACGACCTGGCCCTCCTGGCCCAGGGCATGCTGACCGGCAGCCGCTTGAGCGAGTTCGTGGAACGCTCCGTGGGCCTCATGGCGCCTGCCGGCGAAGGCGAACCCGAGGCTTCATAAGCGTTTTTTTACGCATTTCGCCTACCGGCGAACCGCTTTTGGGCGCTAGGTTTAGCGCCACGAAAAAGTCCCTGCGCCTCCTGTTGCCGGCCTTTGTGGCGGCCCTGTTGCTGTTGCCCGGCTGTGCCGTGCACAACGGCCTGTACAACAACGTCAACCAGGTCGTGACCAGCGTGGAGTTGGGCGAGGCCAATTACGAAGTGGTGGCCTACGTGACCGGCTACGCCGAAGCCCGCTACATTTTTGGCGTGGGCGGCAACAAGAAGCGGACCCTGGTGGAAGCCGCCAAGTCCGAAATGTACGAGAAGGCCGGCCTGTTGGGCAGCCCCAAAGCGGTGATCAACCAGACCGTGGAAACCCGGTTTTCCTTTTTCCCCTTTTTCCAGAAAGTGGAAGTGACGGTCAGCGGCCACGTGATCGAGTTCACGGATTGAGCCAAACGCAGGTTTTCCGGGAATCCGGTGGTTCTGGTTGCCTGTAGGCTTGAAGGCTATCCTTCTTCCTCGCCGAGGGTACCCCCCGTGACTTCCGGGGCCTTGTCCGGATCGTAGGGTTCGGGCTCAGGCGCTTCAGAACTGTCGCGTTCCAAATGAACTGTCGTGGTGGGGAAGGCAAAGTCACCGCCGTTGTCCAGCACGATCTGCATGATGCCCAGGCTGACTTCCTCGCGGATTTTCAGGTAGGGGTTCCAATCCACTTCCTTGATGAAGTAGATGACCTTGATGTCCAGGCTGCTGGCCCCAAAGGCGTGGAAGGCCACGATGCCGTTCTCGTTGGTCTTGGGGTGCTCGTCGATGAACTCCTGAATGCGGTCCACGATGGTACGGATGGTGTCCGCCGGGGTGCCGTACAAGATGCCCACGGTATAGTCCACCCGGCGGAAGGTCCGATCGGTCAGGTTGTTGATCGGGTTTTCCATGATCATCCGGTTGGGCAAGGTCACATAGGTCTTGTCCAGGGTCCGGATGCGGGTCGAGCGGAAACCGACTTTTTCGATCACCCCCAGGATGCCGTTGGTCTCCACGAAGTCGCCCATCACAAAGGGCTTTTCGCCAAATATGGTCAGCGATCCAAAAAGGTTGGCCAGGCTGTCCTGGGCAGCAAGTGCCACGGCCAAACCGGCAAGGCCCGCTCCAGCCAACAGCGAGGTGATGTTGAGGTTGAAAATCGCCCCCAGGATCACGAACACCGAAGCGATGTACACGATGACCCGCAGTACGTCCTTGAGAAAGAGCACGTACTGATCGTCTTGCGTGGACTCGGTCAGGGCGGCACGGTCGGCCATCACCTCTCCGATAAAGTCCACCATGCGGGTGGCCATCCAGGTGATGGCCAGCACCATGAGCAACTGCATCAGACCGGTCATCAGCTCGGACATGTGCACGCCGAACAGGTCAAAGTCCAGCGCCTCTGGAAAGGTCAGGAACTGGAAGGCCACCGACAGGGCAATGAGCGTCAGCAGCATCCGCAGGGGCGGGATGAGCAACTCGGTGAAACGCTTGCCCTTCGCCGGCGCAAAGCGCCGGAAAAACTGGTAAAACAGCTTGCTCAGCAGGCGGCCAATGAAGCTGTTGAACACCAGGATGCCCAGGGCTACCAGCAGGACAATGGCCCAATCCTGAACGGTATTGTCGAGGAATTCGCGTTGCAGAAAGTCGTTCATGGTCGCGGGGGTCGCTTTGTCGGGCGGTCCATATCGGCCGCCTCCGGCGAAGGTACTTCCCGTCTGCCGCAGGCGACAAGGGACCGTTTTGCTGTGGATTGCGGCGGGTCTATCGGGCACTTGCTCCACCTAATTTGGCCCCATGCTCGATTCCTTCCTCCGTCCCGCCGATCCCGAACGCATCACCGGCGACGCCCGCCTGTTCCCCGGCACCTGGGGCGCCGAAACGGCCTTCCCCCAGACCCTGGAAAACCTGGAAGCCCAACTGGTGCTCATCGGCGTTCCGGGCACCCGCGACCAGTCCGGCCGCGATGTGCCCGACGGCAGCACCGACCGCATACGCCGCGCGCTTTATGGCCTGACCGCCGCACACTCCGGGCAGAAGGTGGCCGACCTTGGCGACATCGTGCCCGGCCGCACACCCCGCGACACCCGTGCAGCACTGCGGGAAATTGTCGGGGAATTGCTGGACCGCGGCATCGTGCCCGTGGTCTTCGGCGGAAGCCAGGAATTGACGCTGCCCATGTACGAGGCCTACGCCCAGCGCAGCCGCTCGGTGAACCTCGTGGGCGTGGACGCCTTCGTGGACCTGGCCGAACGCGAGGAGGTCAACGGCCGCACCTGGATGTGGCACGTGTTGGAACACGAGCCCTCCTGGCTGTTCAACTATACCCAGCTCGGCTACCAGAGCCATTTTGTTTCGCCGCACATGGTCGAGGCCATGGAGCGCCTGCATTTTGACCACCTGCGCCTGGGCCAACTGCGCCAGAACATGCGCGACGTGGAGCCGGCCGTGCGCGATGCGGACATCATTTCGTTTGACTTGGTAGCGCTGCGGAATTCGGACTTTCCCGCCAACACCCTTTCGGGACCGAACGGCCTGTTCGGCGAAGAAGCCTGCCAGATTGCGCGCTACGCCGGACTGAGCGACAAGCTCTCCAGCTTCGGCGTCTTCGGCTATGAGCCGGACCTGGACCGCCGCAGTCAGGGTGCTGCGCTGGCCGCCCAGATGATCTGGTACTTTGCCGACGGCTTCTACAACCGCAAGGGCGACAGTCCGCGCCGCGAGAGCGAGCACTACACCCGCTACCACGTCAACCTGGACATTGAGGGGTATGAACTGACCTTCCTGAAAAGCCAGCTTTCCGGCCGTTGGTGGATGGAAGTGCCCTTCAAACCGGACGACCGCCACGAGCGCCATGCCCTGCTGCCCTGCAGCTACGACGATTACGAGCTCGCACTCAAGCAGGAAGTGCCCGACCGCTGGTTGCGCGCCCTCAGCCGCCTGAACGTCTAGGCCCTGCGCGCCACAGCCTCCCGGTTCCACTGCATCCCGGCGCGGACACGCAGCGAACCTGCCTTATGTCCGGAAAATCCCCCAACTTGAGGGTATGCAGGACTTCGACTGGACCCAATTCACGGAACGTGCCGTGCTGCGCGTACCCATGCAGCGCGTCTACGACGCCTGGACCCAATCGGGCATCATCGAGCAGTGGTTTCTCAAAACTGCCAAGAACACCGCGCCGGATGGCCGGTTGCTCGCGCCTGATGAGGCCGTGACTCCGGACTGCACCTATACCTGGACCTGGTTCGGTTACGATGTGGAGGAGCAGAACCGCTGGGTGGAAGCCAACGGCCGCGACCGCATCCGTTTCCTGTTTGCCGGCCAATGCCCGGTGGACATCCGCCTCAAGCAGCACGGCGATGCGGTGGTGCTCTGGCTGACCCAGTCCAACATCCCTACGGACGACCAATCCAAACGCAACATCCGCCTGGGCTGCCACGACGGCTGGAGTTATTACCTGGTCAACCTGAAAGCCTACTTGGAAGGCGGCCAGGACCTGCGCGAAAAAGACGAAAACCTTCTGCGCGCCTTGCGCGAACAGGCCTAAAAGCAGCATTGACGGCCCCGGCTTCAAGAGCATTTACCCCAAGCCCTCCAGCACGGCTGCCACGCCGATGCTGCGCGAGCCTTTGAGCAGCAGCAGCCGGTCGCGGAGGCCCTGTTCCGACAGCCAGCTTCCGGCCTCGGCTGCCGTGGCAAAATGCCGCGCTCCCTCCGGCAGCCGCACCCGTCCAAAACGCGGACCGATGAACACCAGCGGGTCCAGATCAAGGCTGCCCGCCTGATCGGCGATGGCCTGGTGGGCTTCGGTTTCGGTGGGGCCGATCTCCAGCATGTCTCCGAGCACAGCGCCGATGCGGTGTTCGCCGGCCATGCCGGCAAGGCTTTCCAGGGCCGCGGCCATGGAACTGGGGTTGGCGTTGTAGGCGTCCAGATAGAGCGTATTGGCCCCATGCGTGCGCCATTCCGAGCGCTGGTTGCCCGGTTGATAGCCCGCAATGCCTGCTGCAATCTGCGGGCCTGCTACGCCGAAATGCCAGCCCACGGCGGTGGCGGCCAGCAGGTTGGCGCGGTTGTGCGCTCCGATGAGCCTGGAGCGCAGGGCCAGCAGCTCCGCGTCGGGAAGCTCCACCTCCAGCGCGGCAAAAGCGCCCGTGCCCGGCAAATGCCGGCCGCGAACCTGCACGCCATCGCCGCTGCCGTAGCGGATGCAGGGCTGGTAATCTCCGGCCAAAGCCCGCAATTCGGCCTGGTCCCACCAGCATAAGATCGGGCGTCCATAGGCCTGCAGGAAGCGGTAGAGCTCCCCTTTGCCGCGCTGCACGCCGGCAGGCCCGCCAAAGCCCTCCAAGTGGGCATCGCCAATGTTGGTGATCAGGCCGGCATCCGGTTCGGCAATCCGGGCCAGGCCGGCGATCTCGCCTTGCGCGTTGGCACCCATTTCCACGACGGCGATCTCGGCATCGTCCGGAAGGGCCAACAGGGTCAGCGGTACCCCGATGTGGTTGTTGAGGTTGCCGCGGGTGCAATGGGTGCGGAAGCGCCGTTGCAGCACCGCGGCAATCAATTCCTTGGTGGTGGTTTTCCCGTTCGAGCCGGTCAGGGCAAACACGGGCCCTTTGAAGCGGCGGCGGTGTGCGCGCGCCAGCGCTTGCAGCGTATGCAGGCCCCGCTCCACCAAAAACACCCGTGGATCCTCCCGCAAGCCGGCGTCCGCCGGCGCTTCATCCACCACCACCGCCAATGCACCCGCTTCCAGCGCCTGCCCGGCGAACGCATTCCCGTTGAAGCTCGGGCCTTTCAAGGCCACGAAGAGTTCCCCGGCCTTCAGCGCACGCGTGTCCGTGCAGACCCCGGCGCTTTGGCGGAAACGCGCATAAAGGCCCTCGGGCAGTGCCCGGTCCAATACCGCAGCGCTGGGAAAGTCAGGCCACTGGGGGGCGTCCTGGTTCGGGGTTTCGCCGGAGGCGGCACTGGAAGGCATTGCATCGGATGGAGCCATGGCCCAAAAAAAACACACGCCGCGTTCCCGAAGGACGCGGCGTGCGGAAGTTGTGTTGAAGCGGGGTTGGCCCGATCAGCGGACCTGCGATTTCTTGCGGGCCCGGCGGTTGGCTTTCTGCACCTTTTCCGACTCGCGGAACTGGTTGCCGCCCGGCATTTCGTTGGCCACATCGCCGCCCATGCGGAGCATGGCGCAACGGAAACCGATGGTGGCCGAACCGAGGTCCTCGTCGAGGTAACGGCGGGCACCGGGGGAGAGCCAGAAGGCTTCGTCGGCCCAGGAACCGCCTTTATAGACGCGGGCGCGGTTGTTGATCAGGGTGTTCTTGCCGTAAGCGTATTCCGCCAGCGAGATGGAGTCGCCGTCCACATAGTTGCGGACATCGCCTTTCTTGTAGTTGCGGCGGTCCACCACTTCGGCGTCTTCCACAGCGCGGTAGCGGATGCGGCCCAGGCTGTCCTTTTCGGCCACGTTGCCTTCTTCATCCAGCACGCGGGTCTCGAATTGGTTGCCCCGGAAGGGGTTCATGTCCTCCATGTCCATGTAGGTCATGGGACGGAAAACGTCCTGCACCCACTCGTTCACGTTGCCGGCCATGTTGAACAGGCCGAAGTCGTTGGAAAGGGGGGAGCGCATAGAAAGGGGCCGCAGCGTCCAGATCGGACGAATCCCGAGGGAGAGGGCGGCGCCAGAGGCGTCCTAAACAGTCGGTGAGGAGCCCGGCGCGTCGTCATAACACACAATCCATTGCGCGCGCGGGTCTCGGTAGGTGGAAGCTACGAGGTGCTGCCCCCAGAGGGG
>JAUIHG010000045.1 GCA_030432405.1 Bacteroidia bacterium
AAAAGGCCTGGTGCACCGCATCCTGGATCCGGAGGGGCAGCCCTGCTATGCGCTGTGTTCGGCCGAATGCGGCGAAGACCACCACCACGACGAACACCTGCATTTTCACTGCGACGTTTGTGGCGGCATCTATTGCCTGGATTCGGTGTCCATGCCGACGCTCAAGCTGCCCAAGGGCTTCCGCAGCCGCGAGACCCACATTGATGTGCGCGGACGATGTCCCCGCTGCGAAGGGTGATTCAGACCGAACGGTCGTTCACAGCTTGGCGCTTTTGTGGACGGTGTCGGGCTCCAATCGGGCCAGGTTAGGTCCATTTTAATCCATGCTGGGCCGGAACGTGCCTTTTGGCGCCATGCGCTCCATGGCTTCGCGAAGCCCGCGCGGATCCTGCGTACCGATGAGCATCTGCTTGCTGCCCTTTCGGGTGCTTGTAAACTCCAGGGCCAGGCCGTCGCGGCCTTTGACCGCAAAAGCCAGGCCTTTGCGGGTCCAGTGCATGCCCTTGCCGCCAAAATCCCAGAGCGGATGGTATTGGCCCATGCGCCAGGCTTTCAGCTCCGACCACTTGACCCGGCGTTCGCCCGACCAGGGCGCAAAGCGTACACGCAGGCCTTCTTCATCCAGGACCAGCTCCACGCGGCTGTTCCAGAACAGCCACAACATGCCCACCGTAAAGACCAACACCAGAATTGTGGCAGCCAGCAGGCCGCCGTCGCTCATCGGCTGGTCGCCAAAGGTCTTGCCGAGGACCACCTGTTGGACCAGTCCCCAGATGAACAACGCCGATACACCGCCCAGCAGCACACCCATGAAGGGCATGGTCCATGTGTGGCGTATACCTTGTACTTCGCGGTACCCCATAGCCTTAATGTATACAAACCGCGGCAAAGCCGGGCTAAATTCGCCTCCCGGCGAAGGCCCTTTAAGACTCTTTAACCATGGCGCATCCGACCGACACGGAACCCACCCTGTATTCCCGTTTCCCGCTCCACCTCACCGACAGCCTGGCGCGGAAGAAGCGCGTGTTTGAACCCATTGCGCCGCCCATGGTGGGCCTCTACGCCTGTGGTCCAACCGTCTACGGCGACCCGCACCTGGGCCACGCCCGCGGGGCGCTGACCTGGGACCTGTTTTTCCGCTACCTCACCCATCTGGGCTATAAAGTGCGCTACGTCCGCAACATCACCGATGTGGGCCACTTGTCGGATGATGTGGCCGGTACCGGCGAAGACAAGGTGGCCAAAAAGGCGCGCCTCGAACGCATAGAGCCCATGGAGGTGGTGCAGCTGTACACCAACGCCTACCACAAGGCCATGGACCGCCTGGGCTGCCTGCGCCCCAGCATCGAGCCCACGGCCTCGGGCCACATCACCGAACAGATTGCCGCCACGCAGATCCTGCTGGAACGGGGTTTTGCCTACCAGGTCAACGGTTCGGTCTATTTCGATTTGGATAAATACGCCGCCGATCAAGATTACGGCAAACTGTCCGGTAAGGTACTTGAAGACCTGGTGTCCGGCAGCCGCGACACCGAGGGCCTGGACGAAAAGCGCAACCCGCACGATTTTGCGCTATGGAAAAAAGCCGCGCCGGAGCACATCATGCGCTGGCCTTCGCCCTGGGGCGAAGGCTTTCCCGGATGGCACCTGGAATGCTCGGTGATGAGCACCAAGTACCTGGGCGCTGAATTTGATATTCACGGCGGGGGCATGGATTTGCTTTTCCCGCACCATGAAGCCGAGCGTGCGCAGAATTTTGGCTGCATGGGCCAGCACGCAGTGCGCTATTGGGTCCACCACAACATGATTACGCTGGAAGGGCAGAAGATGGCCAAATCAAAAGGCAACTTCATCACCCTGGACGAGCTTTTCACCGGTGGGCACGAACTGTTGGAGCAGGCCTATAGCCCGATGACGATTCGCTTTTTCAATTTGCAGGCACACTACCGCAGCCCGGTCGATTTTTCGAATTCCGGTTTGCAGGCCGCCGAAAAAGGCTTCAAGCGCATCATGCAGGCCTGGCGTGCATTGGAAACCGTACAGCCGGCCGGCAAGAAGAAGCGCGATGCCGAATTGGAAAGCTACCTGACGGTCGACGCGCGGCAGCAGGTTTACACCGAATTGTCCGACGACTTCAACACACCAAAGGCCCTGGCGGTGCTCTTTGAAGTGGCCTCCCGCATCCAGGACATGGCCGCTGGCAAAACCGGCATTTCAGCCGAAGGCCTGGAAGCCCTGAAAGGCTGGCTGGGCAGCATCCTGTTTGATGTCTTCGGATTGGAAGACGAAAGGCCGGGTGCCGGTGAACACTTGAAACGGGTGGTCGATGTGCTGATTGCCATGCGTGCCGAAGCCCGCGCCAACAAGGACTACGCCGCTTCCGACCGCATCCGCGACCAATTGGCCGAAGCCGGCGTGCAGTTGCTGGATGGGCCGGAAGGGACGGCCTTCCGGGTGGTAGATTGACCCGGGTGGCGGATCAAGGCCTTGTTGGCCTATCAGCCCTGACCCACTTGCTGCACCATCCGCGCATAGGGCTTGGCAAAGTAGGTGATGATGATGTCGGCGCCGGCGCGGCGTATGGCGGTGAGCATTTCGGCCACGGCCGGTTCAAGTTCCATGTGGCCCGCTTTGACGGCCGCCATCAGCATGGCGTATTCGCCGGAGACGTGGTAGGCGGCAATGGGCAGGTTCGAGTTTTCGCGCAGGGCGCGGATCACGTCCAGGTAGCTTAGGGCAGGCTTGATGCACAGGCAGTCGGCGCCCTCGGCCTCGTCGAGTTCGGCTTCCAGGAGCGCCTCGCGCACGTTGGAAGGATCCATGAGGTAGGTGTGCGGATCGCCTTTGGGCGAACTGTCCAAAGCGTCCTGGTAGGGGCCATAAAACGCGGAGGCATAACGCACCGAATAGGGCATGATGCCCACATTGTGGAATCCCTTCTGGTCGAGCGCTTCGCGCAGGTGGCGCACCCGTCCGTCCATCATGTCCGAAGGGCCGACCCAATCGATGCCGGCCTGTGCCTGGGCCACGGCCATCTGCGCCAGAATGGGCAGGGTCTCATCGTTGAGGATTTCGCCTTCCGGCGAAACCAGGCCGTCGTGCCCGTCCTTGGTGTAGGGCGCAATCGAGACATCGCCGATCAGGTGCACTTCCGGATAGAGCTCCTTGATGCTGCGGATGGTCTTTAGGTAGAAGTTGCCGGCCGCGTGGCTGTAGCTGGCCTTTTTGTCCTTGTGCTGATCGGCCACACGGGGGAAAAGTGCAAAGCGCGAAATGCCCGCTTCCAGACAGGTGCCGATTTCCTCCAGCAGCATGTCGCGCGACCAGCGGTTCTGGCCGGGCATGGATTCGATCGGTTCCCGAACGTCCCGTCCGTCCACCAGGAAGAGGGGTTGCACGAGTTGGTCGGTATGGATGCGGGTTTCGCGCACCATGCGCCGGATGGCGTCGGTGTGGCGGTTGCGGCGGGGGCGTTGTAACATGGAAAGGATAGCAGAGAACGATGAACGCACAATCCATCAGGGCACAAACCTGATGCGGGCACCACGAAGGATGCACCAAAGGGTCAAAGCTACATATTGGAAATGCTGCAGGACCTGCTGTTGGTGCATGATCTTGCACATGCCGCTGGCGCCGTACTTTACCAGTTCCTGGCACCCAGCCGTAAGGTCCGCTCCCAACTCCCCATGAGCCGCATGCATGTTCTGCTGCTTTGCACCGGCAATTCCTGCCGCAGCCAGATGGCCGCAGCCTTCCTGCGGGCCCGCCGGCCCGCCTGGAGCATTGAGTCCGCAGGAACGCATCCGGAAGCTGCCGTGATGCCGCACAGCATGGACGTATGCATAGAAAATGCTTGGCCGCCGCCGCAGGAACAGCCCAAACGCTGGGCACCCGAAGGCCGTCAGCAACCCGATGCGGTTTGGGTGTTTTCCAAGCCGGCGCTTGATGCGGTTCGCCGCAGGCGGCCGGATTGGCCCATGCACGAAGCCCTGGTGCCTGACCCTATTGGACGAGGCATTGAGGCCTACCGCCAGAGCGCGGAGGCCATAGCCGCCCGGCTTGAAGGCTGGCTAACAACAGGGTAGGGGCGCAAACGCAGGCAGTGCCGCGAGGCGCAGTGCACTAGGGGTGCTGCGCGCTAAATGCGCAGCGTGAACCAGAAGCTCGCGCCTTCGCCGGGTTGGCTTTCCACGCCGATTTCCCCGTCGTAGAGGTGCACGATGCGGCGGCAGAGGGCCAGGCCGATGCCGGTGCCCTGGTTTTCGCGGCGTTCGTGGCGGTAGAACAGGGCAAAAATCTTGTCGTGGTAGGCCTCGGCAATGCCGGGCCCGTTGTCCCGTACCTCAAAACGGAAATGCTGGCCCTGCAGGCGGCATTTGATGTTGATGCGGCAAGGAAGTTCCTCGGCGTGTTTGAGGGCGTTTTCGACCAGGTTTTTGAAAACCTGGAGCAGGTGCTCGTGCGGGATGCGCAGGCGCGGCAGTTTGCCCATGAAGACCTGGGCTTCTTTTTCGCGCACCAGGTTGGACAGGGAGTGCAGCACCTCCTGGACCACCATTTCGGCGTCCACTTCGGCAATCTCCTGCTTGGGCCGGTGGCTGATGGTGTTGTAGTGCAGCAGCTCGGTGAGCAAGGAATGCATCCGCTTGGCACTGTTGACCAAATGGTCCATATACCCGCGCCCCTTTTCGTCGAGCGCGTCGCCGAAGCGGCGCTCCAACAGCGAGGTGAAGCCCGAGATGCTCCGCAGGGGTTCCTGCAGGTCGTGGGCCACCACAAAGGCAAACTGTTCGAGGTCCTTGTTGGTGCGCTCCAATTCCACGGTATAGCGCTCCAGATCCTGCTTTTGCTGCTCGATCTGGGACTTCTGTTCCTCGAGCATGGACAGCGCGGCCTCTTTGGCGTCGAGCTGCTGGCTGAGTTCGTTGACGTGGCGGCGGACCTGCTTTTCGGCGCTCAGCCGGTTGCGTTCCTCCAGGAAGCCATAGGCCTTTTTGAAGTCGCCGCGCTTTTTGAAATAGCCTTCCAGCGCCTCCAGGCTTTCGTTCTGGATGCCGTCCTGATCGATCCGCTCGGCCAGCTTTTTGCTGCGGTAAACGTGGTGCAGAAAGCGGCCGTCTTCGCCCTGGGCTTCCAGGATCCGGCCGATGGCCAGGTGCGCCTTGGCCTGCTCGTTGAGCAGGGCATGCTCCCGGGCCAGCTTGAGGGCCTCGCGGTAATGCGTCAGGGCCTGGGCAATGTCTTCGCCTTCGGCGAACACCTCTCCGATGTTCAACAGCAGGCTGCAGCGCATGTACCCGTCCCCGCCGTGTTTGGCCACCAGGCGCAGGGCGCGTTCAAAGTCGCCGCGGGCCTCGGTCAGGTTTTTGAGGCGTACCTGGACCGCGCCGATGTTGGACAGGCAATAGACCTGGTGCTCTACGGAGCCCCGCATTTCGGCCAGGCGCAAGGCACGCTGCTGGTACTGCAGGCTCTTGTCGTAGTTGCCGATGGTGAAATACAGGTTGGCCAGGTTGGTGTAGATGGTCACCTTGTGTTCGGCCACCCCGCAGGAAAGCGCGCGGTCGTAGTGCTCCAGGGCCAACATGTTCTTGCCGGCCATGAAACACACCGCGCCCAGCGTGGTGTAGATGCGGCACAGCGCATCATTCTGCTCGCCGATTTGCACGGCCGTGTCGCGCGCTTCCAGCAGCAGCGGTTCGGCCAGGCCCAATTGCCCGAGCCGGGCGTTCGCCCGACCGGCGATCAACAGGATTTCCATGCGGGCCTTCCGGTCCCCCACGGCGTCGGCGTCGCGCAGCGCGGCATCGATGTAGCGCAAGGCCCATTTGGGCTCTTTGCGGTGCCGGGCCTCCAGTTCCACCAGCTGGGCCGGCAGGCGTTTGCCTGCAGACTGTGCACTGCGCCGCAAAGCGGGCTTTGCAGTGGCGCGGGATTTGGATGTGGTTGTGGCCCTGGCCATGGTGAAAGGGCCCGGAACAGTGGGGTTCCGGGGTCACTCCATTAAACGCGAGGCCATCCGATTGGTTACATGGGCGACATTTCTGCAATACGTGCAGGTGTAACAGGCAAATCCGTCAGGGACGGCCATTTTTAGGCTACTCTGACCCTGCACCTTGCGGGGCATCATCTGCGGAACCGTCCGCTGGAACCCGCCCTTCCGGCACCACCTCGACCAGCGGCAGGCCTGTCTGCTCCGACAACCAGGCAAACAGCGCCCGGTTGCGCACGGGATTTTCAAAGCCGGAATTGCGGCTGTCCCAGCGGCTGCCGTCTGCAAAGCGGATGCGGTAATGCTCCAGCGTACACAGGCGCCCATCCGGGCGAACAAAATGCGCCAGCGTCTGCAATTCCTCGATTTCGGCAAAGGGATAATGCCGCGTTTGCAGGCTGAACAGGGGCCGTTGGTGCAGGTCCTGTGCAGAAAACGCCGAAGACCAGTGCAAAAAACCGATGCTCAACACCGCCCACATAAGGCCCAGCAACACCGCAAAGGCCCGCGTGGCACGTTCGTTGGCCAGGCCGGTGATCCGGTTTTGGTAATCCATGTAGCCGCTGTAGGCATCGCCCAGGTGCCGCCGCATGCTCCGAAGGCCCAGCAGGAGGCCAAAGGCGGCTCCGCCAAGCACGCCTACCAGGGCCCTGGCGGCGCGGTCCGGGCCTACCCAGAAAGTGCTTCGCGCGTGCGCGCCCGACCAAAACAAGGCTTCCAGCGCCTCAAAAAGCCCAACGGCCAGCACACCGCCAAGCAGGGTCCAAAGCAAGACCCAGCCAAAATGCTGGAGCGGCGTCCATCGATAGGCTTCGTGCAGTGTTTCAAGCGTGCGGTGGTCCTGGTGGCGGCTGGAACTGCGGGGAAAGGCCAGGCGCAGCAGGCCCCACAATAGGGCCGTGCCCAGCAACGCCACCAACAGCAACAACAACAGATCCGGCATATGGCCTAAAAGTATGGATCAGCAGCCCGGCCGATGGCATGCTCCAGGCGGCTTTGGACTATTTTTTGCCCGGTCTGTAACTTTTTGGAGGTCCCGGACGCCTTGGGGGTACAGCATGCGGAAAACCTGGCCGCCTGCTGGGCCAAGCGACCGCATCCCATGACCGCCTCCGGATTTGCCCTGACCATGCTTTCCACCCTGGCCCGACCCATGGAACCGACCCCTATGGCCCCGATGCAGCCCGCCCATGCCGCAGAATCACCGGATGCCGGGGATGCTACGGCCGTCGGACAGCCAGAGCCGGCGGGCCTTTCGGCCGAAGGCTACAACCAGGCGGTACAGGCCCACGCCGATGGGCTGTTCCGCTACGTGCTGGGCCAATGCCGCAACGAAGCCGACGCACGGGATGCCGTGCAAAACGCTTTTGAAGCCCTCTGGCGCAAGCGCGAAGGCGTCCATCCCGGCAAGGTCAAGCCCTGGCTCTACCGCACGGCCTACCGCGACATGATCGACGGCATCCGCAAACAGCGCCGCATGGACCTGGTCGAGTCCCTGGAAGACAGCTTCGGTGACGTCGTAGCCGGTGACACCGGCGAAGGTTACACCGGGCTGGGGGAGACCCTTCGCAAGGCCCTGGAGGCCTTGCCCGACACCCAGCGTGCCGTGGTCCAACTCCGCGATTACGAGGGCTACAGCTACCTGGAAATCGGGGAAATCACCGGCCTGACCGAATCCCAGGTCAAGGTCTACATCTACCGGGCCCGCAAGCGCCTTCAGCAGCTGTTGGGCAGCATTGAGGCCCATTGTTGACGCGCCCGCAAAGCGCCCAATCTCCACAAACGCAGCAGCACCTTCCATCCGCTCAGATTCCACCGCCATGAACACCCGATTCCATCACCAAGGCACTCCGCAGGACTCCCCGCACGGCTCCACCCAGCCGATGCCGGCGCTGTCCCGCGAGACCATTGAAGTCTGGTTTGTCGACCGGCTGGACGGCACCCTGAACGCCGACCAGTGTGCCCGCATGGACGCCTTTCTGGCCGCTCATCCCGACCTGCAGGCCGAATGGAACGCCTGGACCGGCCAAGCCTGGTCGGAGGCCGTATTGCCCGCCGCCGGGGTGGTGGCCATGCCGGGCAAGGAGGCCCTGTTGCGGGAAGTGGCGGATGCCGGAGCCCGTGCAGATCACGACCCAGCCGTGGCACCCACCATGTCGTCAGCCCGGAGCCGCGGGTCCAGGGTGGTGGCCCTCTGGTTCGGTTCCCGCGCCTGGCAGGCCGGCATGGCTGTGGCCGCCGCTTTGGTGGCCGCGCTGCTGTGGTTTGGACCTTCCACGGCTCCGGCCGATACCCCGGCTGATGTTTCGGCCGATGTCTCTGCCGATGTTTCGGTCGATGCGTGGGCTGAGGCCTCCTCCGGCATGGCTTCCAACCGGCCTTCGCCTACCGGCGAAAACGACGGCTTGACGGCGGCAAACGATGCCGCGCCACAGACCCGGGAAGGTGCAGCTAGGCCCCCGGTGGAGCAGCCTCAAACCGGTGTTTCCGGCAGCAACAGCCCGCAGCGTGCTCTGGCCCTGAACGAGGATAGGACTGCTGGCCAGAGTGCCGGGATGGCCGATCAACTTGCTTTGAGTGCTGCTGCCGACAATGGCCCACAAATGACTGATCAACAGTCTGGTAAGGCGATGGGTAAGCATGCTTTTGTGGCCCGGGCCAACACCGTTGAACCACAGCCTGAGCTGGAACAGGATGCTCCAAGGCTGCCTGCCGTTCGGCGCATCGACCTGATCCCGGCTGCCCGACTGGAGCACCCCAATTGGGGAGGCCTGGCCATGGCCGATCTGGCCCCCAGAACGGCGGCGCCCATGCGTACGGACCTCATCCCGGTGGATGCTGGAACGGACGGGCAGGCTTCGCCGGAAGGCGTCCCGGATTCCTGGCTGGCCCGTTTGCCGGATCGTCTGCCCAAGCGTACCCCGGACGGACTGCGCGATGGCCTGGAGGCCACGGCGGCTTTCGCCGAAAACATGGAGGCGGTCCTGGACGGGGAACGCACGTTCCTGGATGCCGCCTTCAGCGGCCGCAACGATCCCGACCACCATCCCGATCCAGGGGCCGAGCGCAAGCGCATCTTCCGTTTCGAGGCCGGACCCTTCCAAATCACCCATACCCGCCAGGCCAAGGTCAAATCCTGAACCTGTACACAAGCGGCTGTGCCGGCGTGCCCAACGCGCGCCCATAGCCCTTCCCATACCCCAACCGATTGTCCAAACCGCTCATCAAGCCCTGACGATGAAACGCTCCATCCCCCAATTTCCGCTGGTCATCCTGCTGGCCCTCATGGTCCAAGGCAGTGCGTTGACCCTTTCCGCACAACCCGGAACGCCTCCGCCTCCTGCACCACCAGCTGCTGAAGCCGCTGACGCCATAGATCCGCCAGTGGCACCGCAGGCACCCGCCCCGGATAGCCCGGACCTGCGCGAAGCGCCCCCGGCCCCCGAAGCACCTCCGGCCCCCGAGAATCCCGGCCTGCGCATGCGCTTTGGCGACGGCGAGACCACCATCGCCCTGCGGGGCGACGACGAGGCCTATACCATCACCGCCGACGGCACCAAAAAGCGCAAGCCCGTGCGCACTGAGTGGGCCATGCTGGATTTGGGCGTCAACCTCTTTGTGACCAACGACGCCTTCGGCCAGGCGCCGGCGCCCTTTGACGACCTGCGCGGCGGCCGCTCGCTGAACCTGGACATGCACCTCTTCCGCCAGAAGCTCAACATCATCAAAGGGGTCCTGAACCTGGAATACGGCCTGACCTTTTCCTGGTACAACTACGCCTTCCAGAACGACGTGGTGGTGGCGCCCGGGGAGGACATGTTTGCCTTTGCCGAAAGCCCGGATCCGCTGCGCAAGTCCAAGCTGTCGATGACCTACCTGACCGTGCCGTTGCTGGTCAACATCGAGACCAATCCGGACCACCTCAACCGCAGCTTCCGCATTTCGGCTGGCGTTACGGGCGGCTACCGCATTGCCTCGCGCACCAAGACCAAGACCGAAGAAAAGCGCAAGGTGAAGCAACGCGACGACTTCAACCTCAACGACTTCCGCTACGGTCCGATGGTCCGCATCGGCTACGGCTGGTTCAACATCTATGGGCAGTACGCGCTCTCGGAATTGTTCGCCGAAGGCGAAGGCCCGGTGACCCAGCCGGTGACCATCGGCCTGGCGCTGCGGCCGTTCTGATCCGCCAGCGCACCCGGCAAGCGGTCCGGGTTCATGCCTGAAACACCGCCCTTTCCGGCTGATTCAGCCCGCGTCCTGCGCCACCCCCATCAGGGTGCGCAGGATGCGTTCCAGGCCCTCGCGGTCCAGGTCCATGGCCATGATGCGGCCGTCGCGGAAGGCGGTGATTTTGCCGCGTTCCTCGCTGACCACGATGGCGGTGGCGTCGCTCTGCTCGGTGATGCCGGCAGCCGCCCGATGGCGCAGCCCGAAATGGGGCGGCAGGTCCGGGTTCTCAGAGACCGGCAATACGCAGGCGGCGGCCACCAGGCGCTGCTCGGCCAAGATCAGCGCACCGTCGTGCAATGGGCTGTTTTTCTGGAAGATGGATTCCATCAATGCCCCGTTCGGCTTGGCGTCCAGGGCCATGCCGGTATTGGCCACGTGCTGCAGGCGGGAGTTGGGGGAGAAGACCAACAGGGCGCCGATGCGCTTGCGCGCGAGGCGCTGCAGGCTGGCGGCGAGTTCGCCCGGAAGGGCGGGATCCGTCCCGTCATCGGTGAGCACCAGGCGGCGCAGGTTCAACCGGCGCCAAAAGCGGGAACGCCGCAGTTCCGGTCCCCGGCCGATCAACAGCAGGAAACGCCGCACTTCCGGCTGGAAGACGATCAACAGCGCCAGCACCCCCACGCCGATGAACTGGCCCAGGATCTGGCTGATCAGCTGCATGTCCAGGGCCTGGAAAAGCAGGTGCAGGCCGTAGATGATCAGCAGGCCGATGAAGATGTTGTAGGCCAGTGAACCGCGGATCAGGCGGTAGAGCTGGTAGATCAAAAAGCCGACCAGCAGGATATCGACCAGGTCGATGACGCGCAGCTCCAGAAAGCCGATGCGGATGAAGCCCAGCACGCCCGCTGGCGGAAGGAGGGCTGCAAGCGGGGCCAGCGCCGTCCATGCACCGCTATGGAGCAGGGCCTGCATCAGGGCTTGGTGCTTTTGGGCATGCCCGGCAGGGTCGGTACGGTGCCTTCCGGGTAGCGGACTTCGGCGTTGAAGCGGCGGGCCTCCAGATACTGCGCCGTCAGCGCGATGGCTTGCCGGGCCTCCCGGGGATCGTGCACACGCAGGACGTCCGCCCCATGGATCAGGGCCAGGGTGTGCAAAACGGTGCTGCCGTTGAGGGCCTTTTCCGGGGAGGTTTTGAGGACCTTGTTGACCATCGATTTGCGCGAAATGCCCACCAGAATGGGGCAGCCCAGGTGGCGGAGGCGCTCCAAGCCGGCCAACAGCGCAAAATTGTGTTCCAGGTTTTTGCCAAAACCGAAGCCGGGGTCGATGAGGATGTCGCCGATGCCGCGGGCCCGGCAATCGGCGATGCCCTGCTGAAGGAAATCGTAAACGTCCTGGACCGGATCCACATAGGCGGGGTGCTCCTGCATGTCCTTCGGCGTGCCCTGCATGTGCATGAGCACATAGGGCAGGCCGAGCTCGGCCACCGTATCGAGCAGTTCGGCGTCCATCCGCCCTGCTGAGATGTCGTTGACGAGCACGGCGCCAGCAGCGGCGGCTTCGCGCGCGGTGCGCGCATGCACGGTATCCACGCTCAGGGGTGTGTCCGGAAACGCCTGGTGGATGGCCTGCAGGGCGGGTATAACGCGGTCTGTTTCCGCCTCCGGCGAAACCACCTCCGCGCCCGGCCGCGTGCTCATGCCGCCGATGTCCAGCCAATCGGCCCCGTCTTCCAGCAATTGGCCTGCACGATCCACGAGTTCCTGGGGGGAAGGGGCTTTGGCAGGCGCATCGGCTGCCGCTTGCTGCTCCGCTTTTGGGCGGAAAAAGGAATCCGGCGTGGCGTTGAGGATGCCCATGACGCGCGGCCGGGCAAAGTGCTGCAGACGCCCGCCGAGGTTCAGGGTCCGTTCCCGGAATATCCAGTTATTTTGACGGCGTCTGGACAGGTCAGCCCCATTTGGATCTGATGGATGGGATGCAGACCGGTTTGGATCAATCATGGGCTCGGTCCTTCGGTTTGGAAGCGCGGTCCAGCCGGCGCGCTCCGGCCGAAAATAGCATTACCCGGCTCGCCTTCACCCCGAAACCGCCCGCGGATGCATACCCGCCGCCAGTACGACGCCGCATTCGACACCTGCCAGGCCATTTTCAGGGACAAGGCGGCCGATTACGGCACCAGTTGGCGGGTCTTCCGGCCCGCTTCCCTGACCGACCAGCTCTTCATCAAGGCGCAACGCATCCGCACCCTGGAAGAAACGGGGGAGAACCGCGTGGGCGAAAGCATCGCCGACGAGTTCCGCGCCATTGTCAACTACGCGGTTATTGCGGGCATTCAGCTTGCACGCGGCTGGGATGCCAACGCGGACCTTTCGGCCGAGCAGGCCATGGCCCTGTACCGGACCGAACGGCAGGCCATCACCGCATTGATGGAGGCCAAAAACCACGATTACGGCGAGGCCTGGCGCGACATGCGCACGACCTCCTTTACGGACATGATCCTCACCAAGCTGCTGCGGGTCAAACAGATTGAAGGCAACGACGGCCGCACCCGCATATCCGAAGGCGTGGGGGCGCATTACCGCGACATGGCCAACTATGCGCTTTTTGCCCTCATCCAGATGGCTGAGCAGCAGGAGGGGGGAGCGTCCAAAGACGGCCCCTCGGATGCCGCTTCACCACATGCTGCCCAGGCACCTACCGCATCGGAAAAGGCCAAAGCGCGGCCTGATTCTTGATGCGTTTCCGGCTCACAGGATAGCCGTCATCCCGTCCATTTCGACATCCATTCCATCTGTAGCATCCCATCCGCATGGCTAAAGTGCTCTCCCAATTGGCCCGCCTGCTGGTAGGCGGTTTGTTCATCTTCTCGGGCCTGATCAAGGCCAACGACCCGGTGGGCTTCAGCATCAAGCTCGAGGACTATTTCCTGGTTTTCAGCGAGACCATCCCGGTGTTTGGTGCCGACTGGGTGATGGCCTCCACGCTGCCCCTGGCCTGGTTCATCGTAGTGCTGGAAGTGGCCCTGGGCATTGCCCTGCTGCTCGGTTTGTGGCGCAAATGGGTGGCCTGGTTGCTGCTGTTGATGATGATCTTCTTCACCTGGCTGACGGGCTATTCGGCCATCACCGGCTCGGTGACCGATTGCGGCTGCTTTGGCGACGCCATCCCGCTCACGCCCTGGGAGTCCTTCTACAAGGACCTCGTTTTGATGGTGCTCATCGTCATCATCTGGCGGGACGTGTTCCGTTCGCCGAAGGCGATCCAACCGATTTTGCCCAGCGCGGTGTCCCTGCCGCTGTTTGTGCTCGGCACCGCCTTTACCGGCTGGGTGGGCCTGCACACCATCCAGCACTTGCCCTTCCGCGATTTTCGGCCCTACAAGGTGGGCAACAACATCCAGGAGGGCATGACCCTGCCGCCCGACGCCAAGGAGGAGATCGTGCAGCTGACCTGGACGTATAAAAACAAGGCCTCCGGCGAAGTCCAGGAGTTTGTGGACGAGCTGCCCCCCGACCTGGAAAACTGGGAATACATGGACCGCGTGGAAAAGGTGGTGCAGAAGGGGGATGAGCCGCCCATCCACGACTTTGTCCTGGTCGGCGAAGACGACCGGGACCGGACCACGGACATCCTGGAGTTGGACGATACCTACCTGTTTGTGGTCAGCCCGGACCTGGACCATACCTCGGAAGACCAATGGGAAGCTGCTGCGGAGCTGGCCGGGGAAGCCGAACTGGAGGGCATGCACACCTTTGCCCTGGTCGGCAATGGGCGGGACCGCATCGAGGCCTTCCGGCACAGCGTACAGGCGGCCTTCCCCTTTTTCAGCGTGGACCAAAAGACGCTGAAAACCATCCTGCGCACCGATCCGGGCCTGGTGGTGCTCAACCAGGGCACCATTCTGGCCAAGTACGCCGGGCGTGATATCCCGGACTTTGCAGACCTCAAGGAGCGGCATTTTCCGGACCGCGCTGCGCGCGCATTGGCCTCCCTGGACCCGGAGCCTTTTGCGGAGGGCCGGGATCTGGCCGCCGATTATGCCGGCGGCGCTGAAGACCTTTCGGCTTTTGCGGTCTACGATACCGCGGGTACACCCATCACCGACAGCGTGTTGGCGTTGCCGGGCCAGTACTGGATGGTGCTGCGCGATGTGTCCGAAATCACGGCCGAATCCTGGGCTTTGCTGCAGTTGGACATCCAGCGGGTGGCGGCCGCCGCGGAAGCGGCCGAAGTGCCGTTTCTGGTAATCAGCGGTTCGCCGGAGGCGTACCTGCTGCCCATGCGCGAGGCCAGCGGCATTGCCTTTGATTACGCCTTCACCGACCCGGATTGGCTGGCCGAAATCGGCGGAGCCAATGCGCGTTTCATGCATTTGGAAGATGGCGTGATTGCCGAACGTTTTGACGGCGGGGGAGAAGGGGTGGTGCCCTGACCCTGGCGTGTTTTGCGTGTACCCCTATGCTGCCCTGTTGTGCGCGCCGGCTGCCCTGGATTTTGGCTACCTTCCGCTGTCGCTGAAGCCCTGAACCTGTGCTGACCTTCATCATCAAACGCCTGGCCTATGGCCTTTTTGTCCTGCTGGGCGTGGTGTTTCTGGTCTTTGGCCTGTTCAGCCTGGCCAACGTGGACCCCGCGCGCATGACGCTCGGCCAGCGTGCCGACCTGGCCACGGTCGAAAACGTGCGCAAGGAATTCAATCTGGACCTGCCGCTGCATGCGCAGTTCCGGCTCTACCTCAACGACGTTTCGCCGTTGTCCTTTCACAATGTCGACGACCCGGAGGCGCGCACGTACCTGGACGAGAAGTACAAGGCCAGCAAGCTGATCAAGTTTGGATCCACAGCCCTGGTCTTCAAACGGCCCTACCTCCGGCGCAGCTATCAGACCCGGCGCGACGTCACCGAGCTGTTGCTCGAACGCATCCCCAACACCATCGTTTTGGCGGTTTCGGCCATGCTCCTGGCTACGATCGTCGGCATTCTGCTGGGCGTTGTGGCAGCGGTGAACGTCAACAGTTCGCTGGACCGCGCCCTGGTAGCGGGCTCGGTGCTGGGCATATCCTTTCCCAGCTATTTTTCGGCCATTGTGTTTCAATTGGTTTTCGCCCAGATGCTGGGCGCCATAACAGGCCTGAATCTGACCGGTGACCTGTTTGTGGCCGACCCCCTGACGGGCGAAGAAAAGCTGGTCCTCAAGAACCTCATCCTGCCCGCAGTAGTGCTCGGCATCCGGCCCATTGCCGTCATTGTACAGCTCACCCGCTCGGCCATGCTCGATGTGTTGTCCATGGACTACGTACGCACCGCGCGCGCCAAAGGCCTGACCAACCGGGTGGTGCTGCTCAAGCACGCCCTGCGCAATGCGCTCAACCCGGTGGTGACCTCCATTTCCGGTTGGTTTGCCGCGCTCCTGGCCGGGGCCTTTTTTGTGGAGATCATCTTCGATTACAAGGGACTTGGCTTTGAGACCGTCGAAGCCCTGCGCAAATTCGACTTCCCGGTGCTGATGGGCGCCATCCTCTTTGCCGCCTCCATCTTTGTGCTCATCAACGTGCTGGTCGACATCCTCTACTCGGTGCTCGACCCGCGGGTGAGCGTGAAGAGCAAAGGCTGAGTACACCGCGGCCATGGCCGATCCTTCCGACAACGCCGAGTACCCCAGCTCCAATTTTCCGGAGCCCGATCCCGCGCCCGCCGGGCAGTTTGCGCATTGGCCGAGCCGCATCTACCTGCTCGGTTTCATGGGCAGCGGCAAAAGCGCACTGGGCCGCAAACTGGCCCGTTACGTCGGTTATGGTTTTGTGGACCTGGATGACCTGATCGTGGCCAAAGCGGGCATGGACATTCCGTCCATTTTTTCCGCCTCCGGCGAAGCACACTTCCGCGCCCTGGAAGCCGAAACCCTGCGCGAAACCGCGGCACTCGAACAGCACATCATCGCCCTGGGCGGCGGCACCCCCTGCTTTGGCGACAACATGGACTGGATCAACGCCAACGGCCACAGCGTTTACCTGCGTCTGCCGGTCGAGGTGTTGTTTGGGCGCTTGCGCAAGAAAAAGGCGGGGCGGCCATTGATTGCGGCCATGGACGATGCCGAGCTGCGGCAATACGTGGCCGGCACGGTTTCAGAACGGTCGTTCCACTACGGCCAAGCCTCCCACATAATGGATGTTATGAATTGTAGTGTACAAGATTTTACGATAGCTATTGAATCAAAATTCGAGTGAGTTATCGTTTTAGAAGCATAAATACTATTCTGTGAACACAATGCTTGTTTTATGTTCTGTTAGAATCCTGGTCACATGATTTTTGTTGCCGCCTTTTGATCTATGCTTGATAGCGTCGCCGTATGCAAGATTGATCTGTGATCTCCACGGACCGCGGTATTTATCATCTTCGCAGATGGCACGAAATCTAACTGTTTGCTGTGCTAACTTATTGCTGATTTTTTGTCTAGACATGTTTTAGTTAATTGTGAAAGGAAATGAGAAGTTTAAACCTAAAGTTACTTTGTCAGTCAATTTTTTGGCAGGCAGTATAGTCATTGTAATGTCATTAAATGTAGAAAAAATCTCTGCATTTACAATTGTTTTAGGCTTTTCCTTATTTAGAACTGCAAAAACTATTCCCAGTCCCAAACTAGCGTGTGGTGGAGCAAAGTCACGAATTGAATATCTAGGAAATGCATGAAAAACTATTGTATTGCTTCTCTCAATCCCTATGTATGCATCGAATCCAAAGGTTGTGCTGAAGCGATTCCTTTTAAGTGCACCTGTATATGCATCAAAATTTATGTAGCTATAAACATGCGAAGTTGAATCCTTTTCGAAAGTCTGATCACGTCGAATACCGATTTTTGTGAGTGAGCTTTTGTTGTCTGAAAATTCAAAATCTATGTTGCCTGATAAGATAAATAAATGCGTATTTGGGCCTTTGTTGTTGTATGAAGTTATCCCAATAGATGCTTTGTGGCTTGGTGAACTGATTGTGTCGAACTCGAATGGAGTTATGTGATTTTGTAAAAAAAATCTATTGTGACTGAAGGTATACTCAAGGGATATCCATTCTCCTTTATAGCCTGCGAGCTCTATGCTTGATTCAAGATTTCTTAGACTTGTTAAGTACGAAAGATTGAGAAGTTCGAGTCTTGAAATCTTACTCTCTTTTGTCAAGTGTGTTATAAGCTTTGTTAGTTGAACTTTTTTTAGCTCTAAAAGTGAAATTTGAGTATTTAGCGAGTCTAGTATAATCAAATTGTATAAAAAACGATGGCCTGTATATCCAAAGCCCTTAGCTAGCATGTTTCGATCAGCAATGGTTTTATCGAGTTTTGATTCAAGTGTTGCCTGAGATTTCTTCAATCCCTTAAGCTTTGTGCCATTTACTATGTTCAATGAATCTAATTGATATTTTTGGTACAGATCTCTTTGCTTTTTATGAAGATTTGCAACATCATCCTGGTAGTAATAAATGGGATTATTCTTGTTGTTTAGGGCGAATGAGTATCTCAAAGAAAGACTAACAAGAGAATTGAGCTTTGTGTTGTCTAGGACTTTCAATATGTCATCATTAGCAGAACCTTGTGCACGAAAACACCAAATGCGGAAAGTGTCTTTGTTTGATTGAAAACTTGCCTGTAAGTCAACTGATGTCTCGGACAGATCAATTGACGCGAAACTGCCTACACTATTGGTGTTTAATGGTGACGCCAGTCGTGAGAACTCGGTTGCTTGAAGTTGTCTAACTCGATCCTTAGTTAGGGTTGTGGCTTGAAGAGAATTTTGTTGTGCCTGGACTTCCAACGCACTCAAAACAAATAGAAATAAAATAGATAGGTTGATTTTCATCTTTTTTATCTAAAAATACAGATATTATCGAGAATGTGATAATTCTATCAACTCAAAAACACCCCCGGATCATCGCCTTGCAGGACCACGTCGATGTGCTCGTGCAAGGTGGTGCTCAAGGAGGTGCCGACGTAGTCGGGGCTGACGGGCCAGCGTTTGTGCTTGCGGTCCACCATGACGGCCACGCGGATGGCGGATGGGCGCATGTCAAGCAGGGGCTTGACGGCGTAGAGCAGCGTTCGGCCGGAATTGGCCACATCATCCACAATGACCACGGGCTTGCCGTCCACCAATTCCCTGGTCATGCCGGTTTCGATGGGCTTGGACGTGGGATGCTCTTTGTCCAGGTGGATGGACGTGAGGTGCACCGGTTTGTCGGTGATGCGGCGCAGCTCGGTGGTCAGGCGTTCGGCCAGGGCATAGCCTTCGTCGTCGGCGCCGATGCCGGCGATCACTATTTCCGACTCGTGGTAGTGGTCCTCCAGTATCTCAAAGGCCAGGCGCACGATCTTTCGCCCGATGGCGCGGGCGTCCAGGATCTTGTCGTATGTGTCGGAGGCCGCAGCTTGGCTGGACCCGCTGGAGGCTTCTGGCGGCATAGCGCGGAGGGCTTGAACGCGGAGGGCTTGGGTAGGGTTCCGCGTGGCCAGACCTGGGCTTACTGCAACTGCAGCACGCCACCGTCGCGGTAGTGGCCGTTTACGCGGTAGCGGTAAATATAGCTGCCTGTCGGCAGAGCCTCTCGGTCCCAATCCAGCCGTCCCTGCAGCCCGTCGAGCGGCAAGATCAGCACGCGGCGGCCCAGGGCGTCGAAGAGCTCCCAGCTGGCCGTAAAGCCAGCGGCGCTGACACCCGTTGGTATCGAAAATTCCCACTGCAACCGCGCGGTGCTGTGTATCGGATTCGGAGCCACCCGGCCAAATCCGGGTTCCAATGCTCCTCCTACAGCAGCAGCCTCCTTGGCACTGAGCGTGGTGAACGGCATCAGGCCGGTCCAGCCGGAAGTATCCACAATGCCGCACAAAGCGCGCATGCGGAACTCATAATCCGTGGCGGGCCGTAGGTTCGGCACGATTTCCACCAGGCTCAGCGAACCCCGTGTCACCCAGCGGTCGGTGCCGATTTTGCGGCCTTCGAGGCCGTATGCGGTTGCATCGGGCACCGGGTCCCAGGTGATCCGGGCCACGGTGTCGTACACGTGGGTGACCTGGACGTTCGCCGGGACGGCGCAAGGATCATCACTGACCTGGAGCATGGCAAAAGCATTGAGCTTGCCGTAGCCCCATTGGTTGTCGGGCAGGTCGGTTCCGGTGAAGGCATCCGCACGCGCGCCCTGGAGCAGGGCTTCCTTGATGGCGCGCCAGTCGGCGGTGGGGTAGCGCTCCAGGTAGAGCGCTGCTGCTCCGCAGACGATCGGTGAGGAGAAAGAGGTGCCGCCCTGCAGGTAATGCAGGCCGCCTTGGGCAATGTAGGTGGCGGCACCCGCCCCGATCAGGAAGCTGGCATTGTTGTCCGAGGCCGCCGCCAACACCCATTGGCCGGATGCGCTGATGTCGGGCTTGATGCGGCCGTCGCGCGTGGGACCGCTCGAAGACGACGCAATCCGCATGCCCGGCGTTCCCGAGATGGGCGGGTTGGCGCCGTAATAGTTGGTCATCGTGTCCCGGTTGTAGTAGCTGCCCACCGTGATCACGCGGTCGGAGCACTGCCAGGAACTGACCAAGGTTTGCTGCAGGTCGGTTTCGGTGTAGCGCAGGATGTCGGGGAAGGTCCCTGCATCCGGCAGTTCCGCATCCCGCAGGATGTGGGAAGAGCCGATCAGGCTGAGGTCGCTCCAGACGTCAAAGGGCCCGTCTCCGGTGCTTTCCAGCCGCCACAGGCGGTCTGTGGAGTCGGGCAGCACCACGAGTTCCACAAAGAAGTTCGGCCCCTGGCGTTGGACCCAGACCTGGGCTTCGCCGAGGGCTCCGGCAGGGCCGAGCCCGAAGGCAGTGGAATCAAAAGCCCCGCCTGCCGGCGAAAAATCCACATGCAGGTTCAGCCAGGGGCCAGCGGCTTCATCCGCGTAGGTGGAAGGATGATTGGCGCCCAGCGTGAAGTGGAAATCGCGGGCATCCGCCGTGTCGATCCAGCCCTGCATGTAGGCTGCGCCAAGCGCGGGAACGTATTCGAACCAGCTGAAGGTGGTGTCGCTTCCCGCGGCATGGCGGAGGTGGTGGGGGATGTCGCCGCCGTTGCCGACCGCGGCCACCACGGCCCGACCCGGCTCGATGCCATCGGTGGACAGCATCGCGTCGATTTCGCGGGCCACCGCGTCCGTTCCGTCGTGGCTGCCCAGGTAGGTGCCCACCGAGGTGTTGATCACACAGGGCTTGCCCACCGAGGCGGCGTAATCAAAAATGAAGCGCACCGCGTCGGCCACGTTGCTGGTGAAGCTGTTGCCAAAAAGGGTATTGACCGCCACGATGTCGGCCTCGGGTGCCACGCCTTTGTAGCGGCCCAGTCCAAGGCCATTGCCGGCCGCGATGCCGGTGGCGCCCGTGCCGTGGGAGTAGAAGTTCCATGGGTCCTCGTGGTTGCAGGCCATGGCCTCCAGCGCGGCGGAATCGCAGGTCTGCCCGTAGCCGTAGGGCATCGGTTCGGTGCCGTCGACCGGCAGGGTCTGGTCCCAGACCCATTTGACGCGCGTGCGGCCCAGGCTGTCGCGCAGGTCCGGGTGCCACACGTCGATGCCGATGTCGATCAGCCCAACCACCACGCCCTTGCCCGTGTAGGCCTGGGGCAGGGGGGCTGCACCCAAATGCACCGAGTCCACGCGGCTGCGCATCAGCATGACGTCGCCCAACGGGCGAACCGCAGGCCCCGTACCGTGCCAGGCTTTCAGGACCGGGTGCGTGGCCAGGTTGCGCCATTGCGCCTCCGGTATGGCCACGGCCAGGCGCTCTGGCTGCTGGCTTGCCGCGTATTTGATGCGGCCGCCGAGGCTTTGGAGCACGGGCTCGAGCGCTGCGGGATCGGCTTCCACCCAGGCGTGGACCATGCCGTCGGCGTCGCTGCCTAGGGCGCGGAAAGGG